>NZ_JBEFLO010000015.1:0-52189 GCF_040149565.1 Sulfitobacter aquimarinus | reverse complement strand
CGTCGATCCGTAACTAAACAATGGGACCCGCAGCGCGATTGTGCTGCGGGTTTTTTCTTAGATTACTAATTCATTAATGCGCATATGTATTTGCGTAAGGGAGTTTCGCGATGATATCTCGCCGTGATTTTTTGCAAACCAGCATGGCGGCGGCCGCCGTTTATGGGGGGTCGGGCTTTGGGAACTGGTCGCGTTTGGCTGCACAGCAGGCAATGACCCAGGACAAGCTGTTGGAGTTTGATACCTTTGGCAATGTCTCCCTTATCCACATCACGGATATTCACGCGCAGCTCAAACCGATCTACTTCCGCGAGCCGTCGGTGAACATCGGCGTGGGCGATAACAAAGGCGCCGTGCCCCATGTCACGGGCGCAGACTTCCGCAGGCTCTATGGCATCGACGATGGTAGCCCCTCTGCCTATGCGCTGACCCACACCGATTTTAGCGCGCTTGCCCAAAGCTATGGCCGTGTTGGCGGCTTGGACCGTGTCTCGACCGTCATCAACTCGATCCGTGCGGACCGCCCCGACGCGCTGCTGCTGGATGGCGGCGACACGTGGCACGGCAGCTACACCTGTCACCAGACCCAAGGGCAGGACATGGTCAACGTGATGAACGCGCTGAAACCCGACGCGATGACATTCCATTGGGAGTTCACATTGGGCTCGGACCGCGTCAACGAGATCGTCGAGGGTCTGCCCTTTGCCGCTCTTGGCCAGAACATCTTTGACGCGGAATGGGACGAGCCGACAGAGCTTTTCCCGCCCTACAAGTTCTTTGAGCGGGGCGGCGTGAAAATCGCTGTGATCGGTCAGGCCTTCCCCTATATGCCCATCGCCAATCCGGGCTGGATGTTCCCCGAATACTCATTCGGTATTCGCGACGAGCGGATGCAGGAAATGGTGGACGAGGTGCGCGCAGCTGGTGCCGAGCTGGTCGTCTGCCTCAGCCACAACGGCTTTGACGTGGACAAGCAGATGGCGGGCAAGGTCACCGGCATCGACGTGATCCTGTCGGGCCACACCCATGACGCCCTGCCCGAACCTGTGCTGGTGGGCGAGACGATCATCGTGGCCTCAGGCTCGAACGGGAAGTTTGTCAGCCGCGTTGATCTGGACGTGCGCGATGGCCGCATGATGGGCTTCCGTCACAAGCTGATCCCGATCTTCTCGGATGTGATTACGCCTGACGCCGAGGTGACAAAAGTCATCGACGCGCAGCGCGAACCCTATGCCGCGCAGCTGGCCGAAGTGATTGGCCGCACGGGCGATGACCAGACGCTGTACCGTCGCGGGAATTTCAACGGCACATGGGATGACCTCATTTGCGACGCGCTGATTTCCGAGCGGGACGCGGATATTGCCCTGTCACCCGGCGTGCGCTGGGGGCCAAGTATCCTGCCCGGTCAGGACATCACCCGCGAAGACATCTGGAACGTCACCTCCATGAGCTACGGCGAGGCCTACCGCACCGAGATGACAGGCGAATTCCTGCATGTGGTGCTGGAGGACGTGGCCGACAACCTGTTCAATCCCGACCCCTATTACCAGCAAGGCGGCGACATGGTGCGCACGGGTGGCCTTGGCTACCGCATCGACGTGACCAAACCCCAAGGCGAGCGGATCACCGAGATGACCCTGCTCAAAACCGGTGAGTTGATCGACCCCGCCAAGACCTATCAGATCGCAGGCTGGGCAAGCGTGAATGAAGGCACCGAAGGCCCGCCCATCTGGGACGTGGTCGAGGCGCATATCGCAAAACAGGGAACCATCTCCCTTGATCCGAACAACAGTGTGAAAGTGGTGGGCGCGTAAGCGCGGCCACTCCAGACGGAGGCAAATACGATGTCAAAGAAAACTCCCGTAAACACGCCCTCACGCCGCGCTTTCCTGCGCGGTGCGGCGGCCACAGGTGTCGGCGCGTTGGGCGCAGGGGCGGCTGGCGCACAGACGCCTGATCCGCTAATCACTGAAGTACAGGATTGGGCCCGCGCCTTTGGCGAAGGTGTGGACGAGACGCCGTATGGCCTGCCCATTTCTTACGAAGATGATGTCGTGCGCCGCAATGTGGAGTGGCTGACGGCGGATACCGTAAGCTCGATCAACTTTACGCCGATCCATGCGCTGGATGGCACGATCACGCCGCAGGGCTGCGCGTTTGAGCGTCACCACTCGGGCGCGATTGACCTGAAGAAGGAAGACTACCGTTTGATGATCAACGGTCTGGTCGACACGCCGCTGGTCTTTACCTACGCCGATCTGGAACGCTTCCCGCGCGAAAACCACGTGTATTTCTGCGAATGCGCAGCGAATACGGGCATGGAGTGGGCGGGTGCGCAACTCAACGGTGCGCAGTTCACCCACGGGATGATCCACAATATGGAATACACGGGCGTGCCGCTGCGTACCCTGCTGGAGGAAGCGGGCCTTGATACGGCGGGCGACCTCAAGGACAAATGGGTGTTTGTCGAAGGCGCGGATGCGTCCTCGAACGGGCGGTCAATCCCGATGGAAAAGGCGCTGGATGATGTGCTGGTGGCGTTCAAAGCCAACGGCGAGGCGCTGCGCAAGGAACACGGCTATCCCGTGCGCCTTGTCGTGCCCGGTTGGGAAGGCAATATGTGGGTCAAATGGATCCGCCGTATTGAGGTGACGAACCAACCCGTCGAGAGCCGCGAGGAGACGTCCAAATACACCGACGTTCTGGACAACGGTATTGCGCGCAAATGGACTTGGGCGATGGATGCAAAATCTGTCGTGACCAGCCCCAGCCCGCAAGCGCCCATCAAACATGGCAAAGGCCCGCTGGTGATCAGCGGTCTTGCATGGTCAGGGCAGGGGGCGATCACGCGGGTTGATGTGTCCAAGGACGGCGGCATGACATGGGAAACCGCACGCCTTGCCAAACCCGGTGAGAAAATGGCGCTGACGCGCTTTTATCTCGACACCGAATGGGACGGCTCGGAGATGATGCTGCAAAGCCGCGCCATCGACGAGACGGGGTACATTCAGCCGACCAAAGCGCAGTTGCGCGAGGTGCGCGGGCTGAACTCGATCTATCATAACAACTGCATCCAGACATGGCTGGTGCGCGGGAACGGGGAGGCAGAAAATGTCGAAGTTTCTTAAATCCACCGCGCTGGTTGCGGCGCTTTCCATCATCGCAGGCCCCGCGCTGGCGGGCAAATTCGGCCTTGGCCGCACGGCCTTGCCCGAAGAAGTCGCCGCATGGGATCACGAGATCAGCCCCGATGGCACAGGTCTGCCCGCTGGGTCGGGCAATGCGTTCGACGGCGAAGAAGTCTTTGCCGATAAATGCGCGGCGTGTCACGGCGATTTTGCCGAAGGTATCGACAACTGGCCCAAGCTGGCAGGCGGTATGGATACGCTTGATCACGAGGACCCGCTCAAGACTGTCGGGTCGTATTGGCCCTATCTCAGCACGGCGTTCGACTATATCAAACGCTCCATGCCTTACGGCAATGCGGGCACGCTCACTGATGACGAGGTCTATCAGATCGTGGCCTATATCCTTTATTCCAACGACATGATCGAGGACGACTTCGAGCTGTCGCGCGAGACGTTCTTTGACGTCGAAATGCCCAACGCGGGTGGCTTTATCCTCGATGATCGTGCGGAGACGGAATACGCGATCTGGCGCGGTGAGCCGTGCATGGAAAACTGCAAGGACGGCCCTGCCGAAGTCACCATGCGTGCGATGGTTCTGGATGTGACACCCGAAGAAGAAGGTGCCGAAGCGGCGCCCGCGCCTGTGGCCGAAGTGACCGCCGCGCCCGCGCCTGAGCCCGAAGCGGAACCCGTTGTCGTCGCTGCGGCATTTGACGCAGACCTTGCCGCCAAGGGCGAGAAAGTGTTCCGCAAGTGCAAGTCATGCCATCAGGTCGGCGAGGGCGCCAAGAACCGCTCTGGCCCGATTTTGAACGGCGTTGTGGGCGGTGCTGCGGGGGCGGTGGACGGGTTCAAATACTCGAAACCCATGCAGAAGGCCGCCGAGGGTGGTTTGATCTGGTCCGAAGCCGAGCTGGCCGCCTTTCTTGCCAAGCCCAAGGCCTACATGAAGGGCACTAAAATGTCCTTTGCGGGTCTGAAGAAAGAGGCCGATCAGGCTGCTGTGATCGAATACCTCAAGTCGTTCGGGAACTGATCAGGTGACACGTTTTACCTCCTTTGTGGCCGCTCTGCTGATTGCAGGTGCGGCCACAGCCGAGCAGATCGGCGACGTGGACAAAGGCGCAAAGGTGTTTTCCAAATGCACCGGATGTCACCAGATAGGGGAGGGGGCCACCGACAGGATCGGCCCTCATCTGAACGGGATTTTCGGGCGCGGTGCGGCGGCCCATGACGGTTATCGCTATTCCAAATCCATGAAGCGGGCAGGGGACGACGGGCTGGTCTGGACGGCAGAAACGCTGGACGCCTATCTTGAGAATCCGCGCGCCTTGGTCTCTAAAACAAGGATGAGCTTTCGCGGCCTGAAAGACGCCGAGGACCGCGCAGACGTCCTTGCCTATATGCGCAGCTTTTCGGACAATCCGTCCGACGTGCCCGAGGCCGAGCCCACGGCAATCGCCACCGATCACGATCTGGACCCCGCGATCCTCGCGCTTGAGGGGGATGCCGAATACGGCGAATACCTCGCGTCGGAATGTTTGACCTGCCACCGTGCTGATGGCGCATCCGAAGGGATACCCGCGATCACGCTGTGGCCGACCGAGGACTTTGTGGTAGCGATGCACGCCTACAAACGTAAACTTCGACCGCATCCGGTCATGCAGATGATGGCGGGCCGCTTGAACGACGAAGAGATTGCGGCCTTGGCGGCATATTTCAAGGACCTCGAATAAACGGGGCCAAACTCTGGGAGGAGAGACTATGAAACTGAATAGACGCCTATTTATCGGCACGGGCGCTGCGGCGGCAGCCACGCTTGCTGCGCCAACCGTCTTTGCGGCAGGGCACGGCAAGCCCCGCGTGGTTGTTGTCGGCGGCGGTGCGGGCGGTGCGACTGCCGCGCGTTATATCGCCAAAGACAGCAAGGGTGAGATCGACGTCACCCTGATCGAACCCACGCGCATGTACTACACCTGCTTTTTCTCGAACCTCTATCTGGGCGGCGTGAAAGAGATTGACGATCTGGGCCATTCCTACGGTGGTCTGGCCGCTGGCGGCGTGAATGTTGTGCATGACTGGGCCACAGGCGTGGACCGCGATGCCAGGACTGTCGCCCTCGCGGGGGGCGGATCGGTTCCCTATGACAAGCTGATCCTGTCGCCCGGTATCGACTTTGTCGATGGTGCGGTCGAAGGCTGGGACCTGTCTGCGCAAAACGCGATGCCCCACGCCTATAAAGGTGGCTCGCAGACCGAGCTTTTGAAGGCGCAACTGGCCGCGATGCCCGAAGGCGGGACATTCGCCATGGTCGCCCCGCCGAACCCCTACCGCTGCCCCCCCGGCCCCTACGAGCGGGTTTCGATGGTGGCGCATTTCCTCAAGGCGAATAACCCGACGGCCAAGATTATCGTCGCGGACCCCAAGCCGAAGTTCTCGAAGATGGCGCTGTTCCAGGAAGGCTGGGCCGAGCATTATGAAGGCATGATCGACTGGATCGGCGACGACTTTGGCGGCGGCAACGTCGCGGTGGACCCCGACGCCATGACCGTGAGCATCGACGGCGAAGTCACCAAGGTCGACGTCTGCAACGTCATCCCCGCCATGAAAGCCGGCCGCATCGCCGAGTTGGCAGGCGTGACAGACGGCAATTGGGCACCCGTAAACGCGGCCGATATGTCGACCAAAGCCGACGCCGACATTTACGTTCTGGGCGATGCCTCACAGCAGGGCGACATGCCGAAATCAGGCTTTTCCGCCAATAGCCAAGCCAAGGTATGTGCCAACGCGGTGCGCGGCGCGTTGACAGGGTCCAAAGTCTTCCCTGCCAAGTTCTCGAACACCTGCTGGTCGTTGATCGACACCAACGACGGTGTCAAAGTCGGCGCGACGTATGAGGCCACGGACGAGAAGATTGCCAAAGTCGACGGCTTCATCTCGGCCACAGGCGAGAGCGCGGAAGTGCGCAAAGCCACCTATGAGGAATCCGAGGGCTGGTACGCGGGCATAACCGCTGACATGTTCGGCTGATCCAAAAAGCTGCGGGGCTTTGACTCAGATCAAAGTCCCGCAGGTAATTTTCGGGCATCTTGGTGCAAACGGGGGACGCGTATGTTGAAATCATCACTGCTTGGCGCTGCAGTCACTCTGGCTGCGGCATTCTCTGCAACGGCTCAGGACGCGCCGAAACTTTATCCCTATGATGGCTCGTTCGAGGACGCGACATTCAGCGTCGAGAGCGCGATCATCGGCAAGGGGCTGGTCATCGACTACGTCAGCCACGTGGGCGAGATGCTGGAACGGACCCGCGCCGACATGGGCAGCGATATCGTGCTGTATGACGGGGCGCAGGTCTTTGTGTTTTGCTCTGCCGCGCTGTCGCGCAAGATGATGGAGGCCGACCCGCTGAACATCGCACATTGTCCTTATGGCATCTTTGTCATGGACCGCGACGGCGAAGTGATGATCGGCTATCGCCCCTATCCCCAAGGACCGATGCAAGAGGTCGAAGCGCTCTTGCACGAGATTGCAACCGAGGCTGTGGAATTCTGATGAACTACGAAACTTTTTTCGAGACGGCGCTGGATGATCTGCGCGCGCAGGGTAACTACCGCGTCTTTGCCGATCTTGAGCGTCATCGCGGCGCGTTCCCCCGCGCCACAGCCCGCGGTGAGACGACAGGCGATGTGACCATCTGGTGCTCGAACGATTATCTGGGCATGGGCCAGCATCCCACCGTTCTGGACGCAATGCACACAGCGCTTGATCGCTGCGGCGCAGGGGCGGGCGGCACGCGCAACATCTCCGGCACCACGCACGAGCATGTCCTGCTCGAGGCCGAGCTGGCCGATCTGCACGGCAAGGAATCTGCGTTGCTGTTCACGTCGGGCTATGTCTCGAACTGGGCGGCGCTTGGCACGCTTGCGGGCAAGATACCGGAGTGTGTGGTGCTGTCAGACGCGCTCAACCATGCGTCGATGATCGAAGGCATCCGCCATTCAAAGGCGGAGCGGATGATCTGGAAACACAATGATCTCGCGGATCTTGAGGCCAAGCTGGCGAGCCTGCCGTTGGAGCGCCCCAAGCTGATCGCCTTCGAGAGTGTCTATTCCATGGACGGCGACATCGCCCCTATCGCGCAGATTTGCGATCTGGCTGACAAATACAACGCCATGACCTATCTGGACGAAGTCCACGCCGTTGGCCTTTACGGTCCGCGCGGCGGCGGCATCGCCGAGCGGGAGGGTCTGATGGACCGCCTCACGGTGATTGAAGGGACGCTTGGCAAGGCCTTTGGCGTCATGGGCGGATATATCGCGGCCTCTGCTGACTTGTGTGATTTTGTGCGCAGTTTTGCCAGCGGGTTCATCTTTACCACCGCCATTCCACCTGCCGTGGCGGCAGGGGCGGCGGCCTCGATCCGCCACCTCAAGGCCAGCAGTTCCGAGCGCGAAGCCCAGCAAGAGCGCGTGGCCCAAGTACGCGCCCAACTTGATAGCATCGGCATCCCGCATGTGGAAAACCCCAGCCACATTATCCCCGTGATGGTCGGCGATCCGCACAAGTGTAAATTCATCTCTGACAAGTTGTTGCAAGATTACGGCGTCTACATCCAGCCCATCAACTACCCCACTGTGCCCAAGGGAACCGAGCGGCTGCGCATCACGCCCTCACCCGTACACAGCGATGCCGACATCGCGCATCTGATCGGCGCGTTGGAAGAGTTGTGGGCGCAGTGCCAACTGGCGCGAATGCCACTGGCAGCGCAGTAGACGCGCACCCCGAGTAGTACAGAGGGCGACATGATGATTGAAACCCTGCTGGACACCCTCACCGAAGGTCCCGTGCTGGCCATTGCGGGCGCGGTGACGGGCCTTGTATTCGGAGCAGCCGCCCAACATTCACGCTTTTGCCTGCGTGCCGCCACGGTCGAGGTCGCGGGCGGCGTCTTTGGCCCGCGCTTGGCTATCTGGTTGATTGCGTTTTGTGCCGCTGTAGCGTTGGTTCAGGGATCGGTTGCGACAGGGGTTCTGGATGTCTCCAACACGCGCCAGCTGATTGCGACAGGCAGCATGTCGGGCGCGATCCTTGGCGGGTTGATGTTTGGCGCTGGTATGATCCTTGCCCGCGGCTGCGCCAGCCGCCTGCTGGTGCTGAGCGCGACGGGCAATTTACGCGCCCTGATTACGGGGCTGGTCCTGACCCTTGTGGCCCAAGCCTCCTTGCGCGGGGTGCTGTCGCCCTTGCGCGAAAACCTGTCAGCGCTTTGGTTGGTGCAAGGGGGCGATAGCCGCAGCATTCTGGCCTTGCTGGGTTTGACCGCACCTGTGGTTGCCGCGCTTGCCACGGGCGGGCTGATCGTGGCGTTGCTTCTTGCGCACCGTCAGCTTGTGCCGCGCAGCCGGATGATTGCGGCGGCAGGCGTCGGGGCGGCTGTGGGGCTGGGCTGGATGCTGACCTATGCCGTCGCTGCCGCCTCGTTCGAGGTGGTTCCCATCTCCTCCGTCACGTTCACAGGGCCGTCGACTGATACGCTGATGGGATTGGTGAACGCGGCGGAACTGCCGTGGAGCTTTGGCCTCGGCCTTGTGCCGGGTGTCTTCATTGGCGCAGGCGCGATGGCTCTAATCACCCGCGAAGCACGGATTGAGCGCTTTGGCCCCGACACCCCGATGGAGCGGTATTTATTGGGCGCGACCCTGATGGGGTTTGGCAGTATGCTGGCAGGCGGCTGCGCCGTGGGGGCAGGCATGTCGGGCGGCTCAATCTTTGCGCTGACCGCATGGGTCGCGTTGTTTTGCATGTGGCTGGGCGCGATGACTACGCATCTTTTGCTGTCATCCGCACAGATGCGCACCGCCTGAGGGGCGCTATTCGAACTCCATCTGCTCATAAACGCGGCCCGCGTTTTTCGTGGCCAGCTCCTCGAAGGTATCAAGGTGGGCATAGGGCGACTGGTCGACGTAATAGGCTTCGGCCAGATCGCCGCCTTGCTCCAGATGCGCACCGACTTTTTCGCGCAGATAGACAAGGTAGTCGCGGGTATAGCGGCGCACCTGCGCCATGTTTGTCGGATGCCCGTGACCGGGAATCACATAGGTCGCGCCCAAAGGCTCGAACGCGGTCTCCCATGTCTCGATCCAGTCGGCGGTGCCGGTGTGTTCAAAGATCGGGAGCATGCGTTCGTGAAAGGCCATGTCCCCCGCGATCACAAGGCTTTGCTGTGGCAGCCAGACGACAATATCGCCAGGGCTGTGGGCAGGGCCAAGGTGACGGGCTTCGATCTGTACGCCGCCCAAGGTAACGGTATAGCTGTCGTCGAACAGGGTGGTGGGCGCGGCCAGCGTGGTCTTTGCCGCGCGCTCTTTCACCCGCGCTTGGGCGGCGCGCAGGGCGTTGGGCCCGTATTCCTCGAACTCGGCGGCGGCGTCGGTGTGGGCGACCACCTCGACCCCTTGGGCAGTCCAGTAGGAGTTGCCCAGCATCGCGTGGCCTTGGCCGTTTTCGTTGAACACGACGACGACAGGTTGGTCGGTGACGGCCTTGATCTCGGCGTGCAGCGCCTCGGCCAGCTCGTAGGAGGCGCCGGCGTTGACCACGGCCACGCCTTCGTCCGTCACGATAAAGCTGAGGTTGTTGTTGTGGCCCGCGTTTTCATAGGTCGGCGGCGCGGTGGCCCCGATGGCCGAAAAGACATGGGGGATCACCTCGACAGGTTTCGAATACAAGACAGAGGCTGGATATTGGTCGGCGATGTCCTCGCTTGCCCAAAGGGGGACGGCGGCGAGGACGCAGATAAGTGTGAGGTATTTCATCGCTCAGCCCCCCGCGACAAAGCTGTAGCCGCTGGCGGTTTTATCGACATATCCCACACCACCGGGCAGGTGATAGCCGATCACACGCATCTTGTCGGTGGCCGCTTGATTCAGCAGCGACAGCCGCGTCTTGATCGCCGTCTCTGCGTCTTGGTCCGAGCCTGATGCCCACTCGGGCCGCTCGAACGCCACATGATGATTGCCGATGCTATCGCCAAGGATCATCACCGCCTCCGAGCCGTTGCGCACTTCAAGCGCCATATGGCCAGGGGTGTGGCCAAAGCTGGCGCGGGCGGCGACGCCGGGCATCACCTCGTCCCCGTCTTTGAAAAACGTGACGCTATCTTCGATCATGGCAAGCCGCCGCGCGGCCCCCACAGCGAAAGAGGCACGGGCATCGCCGATCTCGCTCACGGTGTTGGGGTTGGTCCAATAGTCCCACTCGGCCTGACCGATCATATATTGCGCATTGGTGAACAGCGGGTCGTCAAAGTCATCCAGCAGCCCCCACAGATGGTCGGGGTGCGCGTGGGTAAAGACCACATCGGTCACGTCCTCGGGCGTCACGCCCAATCCCTCAAGCGAGGTCAGCAGCGTGCCCGCATTGGGCGCGAAATCGGGACCGGAGCCTACATCAAACAGCACCACGCGGTCCCCCATGCGCAGCAGGGTCACATTGCACTGCGGCGTCAGCACGTCTTGGGACAGTTGGTATTTCTCAAGGATGGGCGCCAGCGCGTCTTTGGGCATCGGATCAAAGATAAACCCGCCCGGCAGGGTAAGCGAGCCGTCGCTGACCACGTCGATCTGCATATCGCCCATGGCGATTTGCGCAGGCGCAAGGCTGGGCAGCAGACCCAACGCGCCCGCCACAGAGCCCGCCGCACTGCGGGAAATGAAATCGCGTCTGGTGAGTGTCATATCGGCCCCTAACAAATTCTATTATTAGAATATGAAGGCAGAAGCGCAGCGACGCAAGGATTAGCTGCACGCCTGCGCCATTACAAAACCCTGACAGGATCGTGACAGCGCGTCAGCGTGTTTCCCATTGCCGTGTGTGCCGCCAGCGGCAATATCTTCGCTATGGAATTTGTCTTTGCATATCTTGCGGGCTTGTTGACGCTGATCAACCCTTGCGTCCTGCCGGTGCTGCCGATCGTTCTGGTCAGTGCGCTGAACGCCGACCGCTACGGGCCTGTCGCCCTGGCGGCGGGGATGAGCGTGTCTTTTGTGGCCTTTGGTCTGTTCGTCACGGCCTTCGGCCCCGCGATTGGCCTGACCCAAGACCGCGTGGCGCAGATTGGTGCGGCGGTGATGATCGTCTTCGGGATCGTGCTGGTCGTGCCGATGTTCGCACAGCGGTTCGAGATGGCAACGGCGGGCATTGCCGCGGGCGCGGATACCCGAATGAACCGCGTTGATGCCACGGGCATGAAGGGCCAGTTTCTGGGCGGTCTGTTGCTGGGCGCGGTCTGGTCGCCGTGCATCGGGCCGACACTGGGCGGGGCGATTGCGCTTGCCTCGCAGGGCGAGAACCTTGGTTTTGCGGGGCTGATCATGGTGTTCTTTGCGCTTGGCGTATCGACCCTGATCATCGGGCTGGGCCTTGGCGCACGCGAAGCGATTCGCACCCGCGCACAGGCGTTGCGCGGCTTGGCCGAACGCTCGAAACCGATCCTTGGCGTGACCTTTATCGCCGTGGGTCTGATGCTGCTGTTCGGGATCAATCACATTATCGAAGCATGGGCGCTGGAGGTAATGCCGATCTGGCTGCAAGACCTCTCTGTCGCTCTTTAAACCATCAGGAGACTTCATATGGACCGTCGTACTTTTCTGGCTGCCGCTGCGGCTGCAACCACACTGCCCCAAGCGCTGCGTGCGGCGGGTTTTATTGACTACACCCCCGGCGCGGTTGAGGCAGCACTTGCCGAGGGTAAAACGGTGTTCGTCGATTATTCCGCGACATGGTGCGGGACGTGCAAGCGTCAGGGCCGCGTGATCAACGCGCTGCGCGACAGCAACCCTGCCTATGACGCGAATATCACCTTTATCAAGGTCGACTGGGACACCTACAAAACCGCCGACGTCACCGTTTCGCGCCAAATCCCCCGCCGCTCGACCCTGATCGTATTGCGCGGCAAGGACGAGCTGGGCCGCGTGGTGGCGGGCACCTCCGAAGCGGCGATCAAAGCGTTGATGGATACGGGTCTGTAAGACGCGCAACCCAAAGCACCCCGCGGCAGTTTCCAGGCCGCCGCGGGGTATGCGCCCTGCGCGATAATGATGATTATGTGATATTTTCGGGATACGTCGCGCATCATGCAGGATGTATTTTAGTCTAACTCGCGAAGGCTGATCGTGGCTTCGCACGGTCCGAAAAGCTTGTGCCCTTGTGGGAGAAACCCCCAAGGCCACGATACCGTTTATCAAACAACTTAAGGAACCAACTGCCGTTTGATGGGTTTGCACGTTAACAAGGAGACAGACCGTGCAGCCAGAAGAAATCCTCGTCGACCAGCTCAGAGAAATAATGCGCGGTTCAATCGAAGCAGTGCCCCAGATCATAATCGCGGTGATCGTCGTGATCGTTGCGGTGCTGATCAACAAGCTGGTTCATTATGTTGTGAAGCGGGCGTTGAGCCGAACGCGTTTGCGCCGCAGCTTGCAGGAATTGATTAGCCTCGCCGTTTCGATCGTCATCATCACGACAGGAATTATGATCGCCGCTGTCGTCATGTTCCCCGGCCTCACGCCGTCCAGCATTCTGGCGGGCCTTGGCATCGGCTCTGTCGCAATCGGGTTTGCGTTTAAAGACGTGTTCGAAAATTTTCTCGCGGGGATCATCATTCTTTTCCGCCGTGAAATGCGCATCGGTGATTATATCGAATGTCAGGACATCGAGGGGGAGGTCCGCCATATCGCCATGCGCGAAAGCCACATCCGCCAGACCGACGGGCAGCTGGTGATTGTGCCCAATTCGGTCCTGTTCAAGAACCCCGTGAAAATCCGCACCAACGAAGACTTCCGCCGCGTCGAAGTGATTTGCGGCGTTTCGTATGATACGGATGTAGATCAGGCCCGTGACATCATTTCGCAGTCTGTTACCGCTTGCGACAGTGTCGAGACAGAGCAAGGTCCCGTTCAGGTTTTTGCCCAAGAGTTCGGATCGTCGTCGATCAACTTCGAGGTTGCGTGGTGGACGGGATCGAAGCCCGTGGAAATCCGCGCCTCCCGCGATGAGGTGGTCTCGGCGGTGAAACGTGCGTTGGATGATGCGGGGATTGAAATTCCGTTCCCCTACCGTACGCTGACGTTCAAGGAACCCCTGCCTTTGCAGCAACAAACAGCCTCGGACGGATAACGCGTGTTAAAGAAACTACTGCACAACACGGTCTGGGGGCTTGAGCGTCTTTTTGACACCGTGAGAGGCCAGCGCGACACCCGCCGCGTGATCGAGCCCTATATCGGCTATGCGACGCCTGAACATCTGCTGGTTCGGGGCCGTGTCCTCACATCGCTGCGCCGCTCGGACCTGCGGGCGGCACAATCGCGCTGGACCAATTTCAAACAAATGCTTGGCCTGTTTTTCACCGATGAAGTTGCCGATGTCGAAGTGGGCGCGCAGGGCGTCACGACCCTGTCGGACGAAGAAGGATACTTTACCCTGAAGCTGCCGCGCGGCGATGTCAGCGGCTGGACCGACATAGAGGTGCGCATCACGGGCCGTGAGGGCAGCGTGCCCTGCCCCGTGCTGATCGCCGACAGCAGTGCGCAATTCGGCGTTATCTCGGACGTGGATGATACGATGTTGCAAACGGGCGCCTATTCGCTGGTCAAAAATCTGTGGACCTCGATGACAGGCAACGTCAGCACGCGGCATATTTTTCCCGATGCCATCCGCTTTGTCGATAGCCTCAGCGCGCAGGGCCGCAACCCTGTCTATTACGTCAGCTCCAGCCCATGGAATTTGCACCATTTTCTGGCCAGCATTTTCACGCGGACCAAGCTGCGGCGCGGCCCGATGTTTTTGCGCGATCTTGGGCTGAGCGAGGGACAGTTCATCACCGGCACCCACGGCGACCACAAGGGCTCCAGCATTGATACGGTCCTCGCTGCCAATCCTGATCTGCGGTTTGTGCTGGTGGGCGACACGGGCCAGCATGACGCCTTTGTCTACCGCGATGCGGTCACGCGTCATCCGGGGCGGATCATGGCCGTTGTCCTGCGCGAACCGGGTCCCGGACCTGACAGCCACAGCAGCGAGGCTATGCAACAGATCGCCGCTACGGGAACTTTGATGCTTCACGCGCCAAACTTTGACGGCTTTGCATCGCAAATACGCGAGGCGGCCAATGGGCCGCAGGGATAACGCGCACCGATGACATTTCCCGATCAATACGTCACCATTGGCGATGTGAAGACGCGCTTTTGGCGCGTCGGGCAGGGCGGTGTGCCGCTGGTCCTGCTTCACGGGCTTGGGGGCACGGTCGAGGATTGGGTCGGCACCATCATGCCGCTGGCCCGTGACCGCGAGGTAATCGCCTTTGACCTTCTGGGCTGCGGCAAGACGGACAAACCCGCGGACTGCACCTATGGCCCTGACGATATGCTTGCCCATGCTCAAGGGATGGTTGAGGCGCTTGATCTGCCGCTCTTTGATCTTGATGGCTGGAGCCTTGGCGGACGCATCGCACTTCAGATCGCGTATGCGCGTCCTGAACAGGTGCGGCGGCTTGTCCTTACTGCGCCTGCGGGCATCGGGGTGGATACCATCGTGACGTTGAATGCTCCCCTGCCCCGACTGCTGAACCAGATCGTCACCCGCCCGACCGCATCAGGTTTGCGCGTGCTGCGCAACGCCACGCAAAGCGATAACGCGTGGCGGTTGCTGAAGTTTGCGGCGCGGCGCGTGTCATTGATCACCGATGGCCCGTCCCGTCACGCATTCCTACGCCAGCTGCGCGGGCTGGTGGGAACGCAAGGCTACCTTGAGGGGCCGCGGCAGGCGTTGCACGCGCAGTTGCCGCAGATCACCACGCCAAGCCTTGCGATCTGGGGAGAGGAAGACAATTTTGCGCCCTTTGCCCATGCAGCACAACTTACGGAGTTGATGCCGGATTGTAGGGTCCACAGCCTGCCCGATTGCGGCCACGCCCCGCATATCGAGTTCCCCGAACTTTACGCCCAAGCGATGAGGGGTTTTCTGAACTAGATGCGCCGAACGCTTGCTTATGCGCTGCGTTAAAGCACACCCGAACAGAGTTCCCAGAAAGCATGGAACTTCTGTACGCGCTATCCTGTTGATTTGCCAAATATGCCACCTCCGGGTGGCGGATACGCAAACAAAGGAGAGCATCATGCTCAGTTATGCAATTGTCTTTTTGATCATCGCACTGGTGGCCGCCCTGTTCGGATTTGGCGGGATCGCGTCCGCATCTGCGGGGATCGCCCAAATTCTGTTTTTCGTCTTTTTGGTGCTGTTCGTGGGGGCCTTGGTTCTCAGAGTGCTACGAAGGTGATTGCACTGTGAACCCGTGGCGACTTTGTCACGACTGACGCACGGGGCGTATGGGCCGAACCAACCCCGCTGGCACCACGGATATTCGCATTCGCATTGGACGGACCCGCAGGCAGCGCCGCGGGTCCGATCTATTTATCCGCGCAGCGTCTCTGTCGAGGCAAAGAACATTGCCTGGCTCACGGCGGATTTGACCTGAAGCTCGCTGAACGGTTTGGAGATCAGGAACGCGGGTTCGGATTTCTCACCGGTGAGCAGACGTTCGGGGAATGCAGTGATGAAAATTACAGGCACGTCCATCATTTCCATAAGGTCGTTGACCGCATCAATCCCCGATGAATTATCGGCAAGCTGGATATCCGCAAGAATAAGGTCCGCAGGCTCGCTTTTGCCCAGATCAACGGCCTGCTGGCGGGTGCGTGCGATGCCGGTCACCGTGTGGCCAAGGCTGCTGACCATCGAAGATAAATCGGCCGCAATGATCGGCTCGTCCTCAATAATCATAACGCGCCCTTTGAAAGCATCCGCAAGCTCGGCGTTGGCGGTGGCAATGAGAGCTTTGACCTGATCCACATCAATACCCATGATCACACCCACATGCTCATGGCTGAAATCTTCGACGGTGCGCAGCAGCAGCGCCTCGCGTGAGTTAGATGTCAGATTTGACAACAACCCCTGCGCCCGCGCACGCAGCCCGCCTTCCTCGCCGTCAGGGCGCTGATCGGAACTGGTCCAGATTGCGTGAAAGCACTTGAACAGATTCACCTTGGCGGGATGATCGTTGTCAAAAGGGGTGCGATCCTTGAGCAATGCCTGAAGTGTGGCAACTGTATACGCGTCGCCGCGCTTTTGCGAACCTGTCAACGCTCGGGAATAACGGCGCAGATATACCATCTCAGCCGTTATGCGATCGGAAAACGTGGTTTCGTCAGCCGCAGTATTCATTTTTATCGACCTTTTTTCATGCTTTATAGGAACCAAACAGCGATGAGGCTGTTTAGTTCCATAACTACGTAGTTTTTTTGAGGGCAAAGCGATCATGACACCGGGTGAAGATGAAGGAAATGACGAAATCAAGCAACTGATCGACATGAATCTCAAACAGGTATTCGCCGAGCTTGAGGAAGACGGGATGCCTGGCGAGATTACAGACCTTTTGTCTGTGCTGCGCGCACAGGACTTACAGGAAAAGGGCCCGAAATGAGCTTTCCCGACCCGAAAGACGAAATGCTTACGCATCTTCCCGCGCTGCGTGCCTTTGCCCTTAGCCTGACGCGAAACCGTTCCACTGCAGATGATATGTTGCAGGATACGGTTTTGAAAGCATGGACAAATCTGGACAAATTCCAGCCTGGAACAAACATGCGCGCATGGCTTTTCACAATCCTGCGCAACAATTTTTACAGCAGCACCCGCAAGGTGAACCGCGAAGTGGCGGATGTAGACAATGTTTTTTCCGACACACTCTCCGTCAAACCCGAACACGACGGCCGTTTGCAAATGATGGATTTCAAACAAGCCTTCGCCCAACTCCCCGTCGAGCAACGCGAGGCGCTTGTTCTTGTGGGCGCGCAGGGCTTTTCCTATGACGAGGCCGCAGAGACATGCGGCGTGGCGACCGGCACGATCAAAAGCCGCGTCAACCGTGCCCGCGCCAGATTGACCGAGCTTTTGCACCTCGACGAGAGCGAAAATCTGGAGCTGACAGACACTGCGACCATGGCCGTCATCGGAAGCCCCGGCCTGCCTTCATGATCAAGGCAAACTGGCTCTACAGCCTCAGGTTCCAGATTGTCGCGCTGTTGACGCTGGCACTGCTGCCGCTTGGGGCTGTGGCGATTTACCAGACGAGTTTGGTCGAAGAACAGGCGGCGAAAAGTGAAAAGCTGGCGTTGCTGGGCGTGACCACCCGCACGGCCAGCGTGCAGGAGCTTACGCTGCGACGGGCCGCTGATATGATGCGGTTCCTGTCCGAAAGCAGCGACCAGTTGATCCGCGATCCGGCGCAGTGTCGTGAGACGCTGGCGCAGTTTGTCGAGACGCGCCCGACCTATGGTTTTATCGGAATTGTACCGCTCAGCGGGCCCGTCGGGTGCAGCTCTGCCGCGCAGGGTCTATCCGCCACCGACCAGAGCAGTCTGCAAACGTTGGTCAACGGCACTGCGCCGGGTCTTGTTCTGTCTGCGCGCAACCCTGTGGACGAGCGCGACGGCTTTCTGCTGACCGCGCCCTATCCGTCGGGCGACGACCCCGCAGGCCACATTGTTCTTTTTATGCCCCATGACCAGCTGCCGCAGATCAGTACCGGTTCTTCGCTTGGCAACATCGATCTGCTGACCTTTGACGCGAATGGCGAAATCGCACTCAGCCGCACTGGCGCTGCGTTTGATCCGGCCGAGCTGCCTCAGGACCGCGCGCTCGAGACGCTTGACCGCAGCGAGCGCCACAGCTTTGTGGCCACCAACACCAACGGCGCGCCGCGCATCTACACCGTCGCCCCGATCGCAGGCAGCTCTGCCACGGTGCTCGGAATCTGGCGCGTCGAAAACGGCCTGTCCCAAAAGCTGGGTGTGCTGGTCCAGCCTGCTGTTTTTCCCGTGCTGATGTGGCTGGCCAGCATGGGTGTCGCGCTGTTGTCGATCTACACATTGGTGCTGCGCCATCTGTCGCGGTTGCGCCGTGACATGGATGCGTTTTCTCGCAACCGAAGCGTCGCCGCAACCGATGCGCGGCCCTCCATGCCCCACGAGATTCAGGCGCTCAATGACAATTTCACCGACCTTTCCGGCGAAATTATGCACGAGGAGGCAAAGCTGGAAAACAGCTTGCGCGAAAAGAACGTGCTGATCAAAGAGGTGCATCACCGCGTAAAAAACAACCTCCAACTTATCGCCTCGATCATGAACATGCAGATCCGTTCGGCCAGCCAGGCCGAGACAAAGGCGGTTCTTTCGCGGGTGCAGGACCGTGTGCTGAGCCTCGCCACTATTCACCGCGATTTGTACCAGTCCCAGCACGGCGGGCGTGTGGATGCGGCAAACCTTGTGTCCGAAATCGTGCAAAAATCGTTGGAGCTTGGGGTCGCTGACCCCACGTCCTCGGAATATGACATTGCGATCGGCCCCGTGTTTCTGTTTCCCGATCAGGCGGTCCCGCTGTCGCTGTTGGCGGCCGAAGCGATGACGAATGCGATGAAACATCTTGGCCCCGCTGACGGCGAGCGCCCTGCCCTACTGGTGCGGCTTGCGCAAGAACGCGATCAATGCAGCCTGCGCATCGAGAATGTCATCGGCACCCAATCGCCCACCGAAAGCACAGGTTTGGGAAGCGAATTGATGAACGCCTTCGCGCTACAGCTTGGCGGACAGATGCAGGCGGCACAGACGGGCGGGCGCTACGTTTTCGAGGTGACTTTCAAGGTCGAGGACTTCCACCCCGACACGCCCGACTTCTAGGCCCCCGCCCGCGCTAGTTTTTCAATTCGTGGCGGACCTGACCAAAGGCCAGCAAGGCAAAAATCACCGTGCCGCCCAGAACATTGCCGACAAACACGGGCAGAAAAAAGCCGAACACCGCGTCGTAGATAGGCAACATGCCCTGCACCATCAGGAAGGCCATCTCGACCGAGCCGGCAACGATATGGGTAAAATCCCCCGCCGCAATCATCCACGTAAAAACAAGGATGATGAAAAAGCCAAAATTCTCGGATTGCGGCATCATCCACACAATTGCCGCCACCAGAACACCCGCAGGAATTGCCCGCTGGAAGGCCTCGAACGGCGCAAAGCTTGTGGCATGGCGCGACAGCTCTTCAATCGCGGGCAACAGCTCGGGCGGGATGGCAGAGGTATAGGCAAAGGCAAGTGCCGCACCGAACGCGCCGACCACATTGGCCGCCAGCACCACAAACCAAAGCTTGGCGACACTGGCCAGCATATAGGGCGTCGGCTCCTGCATCAAAGGCAGCACCGTGGTGATCGTGTTTTCGGTAAAAAGCTGCATCCGCCCCAAAATGACCACCATAAACCCAAAGCTATAGCCCAGATTTTCAACCAGATAGGACCACTGCGCATCCGGCAGATAGGTGCGAAATACCGCCTCGCCCAGTACCGACAGCGAGATCATCAAGCCAGCGGCCACCCCCGACCACATCAGCGAGAGTGTCGGGCGCCTCAGCTCGTCTGCTCCGTCACGGCGGACCACTTCGAAGATGAGCTTGGGGGACAGGGCTTCGGCGGATTCAACGGCCTTGGATTCTTTGCACGCAGTGTCTGGCATTCTCATTCTCCATGGATCCCAACCAAACGCGGCGCTTGGCCTGATCGTTCCATGGGCACTTGATGTGTCAAACTTTGGCCAAAGGCGGCACAGCCCCTTTGTCATTCCCCAAAGGAGCTGTCTTTTGCTATTTATGCAAGATCTGTCAGCAGCCCAAGCAAGCGTTGCTCGGCGGCGTATAGGCCCGACTTGCGCACGGGCGCTGGCGTTGTCACGGGCCCGCCGCACAAGTCAATGACGGCGGGATGGATATAGCTGTTGCGCGCAACGGTTGGCGTATTGTGCAAACGGCGCGCCGCAGCCGTTGAGACATCCTTGATCGTTGCGTCGCCTTGTTCGGCGCATTCGAACGCCGCAACAGTGCCTGCCCATGTGCGAAACGCCTTTGCCGTGATCTCCTCCAGCCCTGCCGCATCGGCGAGGTAGCTGTTGAGCTGTCGCGAGCATAGGCTATGCCCCTGCCCCGCGTCATCGACCCAAGACAAAAGCGTGGCTCCCGGCACGTCATGGATTTTACCAAGCAGCTTTTGCAGCTTTTTGTCGCCAAGCGTTTTGCGGACTTTGGTGCCGCCTTTGGCGGTAAAGCGCAGCGTGATACCGTCGTCCCCCATGCACAGATGTCTGCGTTTGAGGGTGAGCGCACCATAAGTGCCATTCTCGCGGGTGTATTCCTCATGCCCGACCCTCAGCGCGGCGCGATCAATCATCGTCACGGCTGCGGCAAGGGCAAAGGTTTCGTCGCCGGGGTCATCGTCCAGATCACGCGCCACCCTGCGCCTGATTTTCGGCAGAGCCTCTGCAAAGCGGGGAAGCATATCGAATTTGGTGGCGGCCTGCGTGGCTGTCCAATCAGGGTGGTAGCGGTATTGCTTGCGCGCCCGTGCATCGCGCCCCGTGGCCTGAAGATGCCCGTTCGCTTTGGGGCAAATCCACACATCTTCATAGGCAGGCGGCACGGCAAGCGCCTGAATGCGCTTTCGCTCGCGCCCGCGTGCGATCGTCGTCCCGTCCGGTGCGACATAGGTAAACCCGCGACCGCAACGGCGGCGCATGATCCCCGGTTCCGCATCCGAAACATAGACAAGACCCGCCGTCATGCGGCATCGACCTCGGAGGCCAGTTTGAGAACCGCGTCCCCGTCATCCTGTTTGATATACAAGGCGGGGTCATCCTTGGTGCCCTTGCGGGTTACCTCGTTCCCCTTGATGGTGCGGGTGGTCTTTTCCTCGAATACTGATTGGACTTTGCCCTCGGCCTCGCCATCACCCCATTGCCACTTTACGCTGTCGCCTTCTGAAAAACTTGCCATGTCGTGCATCCTTGTCTGATGTGCCGCGCACCGCCATTTGGGGCGGGCGCAGAATAATGAGAGTTTTGTGTCGTCTTCAGGCGCTGTGTCGACGGCGCCGTCGTCTTTGGCATTAGAACCCGTGCTGCCCGCCTTTGGTTCCCAGACAGGCCATTATGCAAAAGGAGGGAACCAGATCACGGACACGGTGGTTTGCTATCTAACGCACGCGCAACAGTTCAGGAAAATCAGATGTCATCACGCACGGCAAACCTCACTGGCATGCTCGAACAGATCGAGAATGCAGAAGGCAGTTCGCAGATCAGCGTGGGCGAGATCGTCGGTCTGGTCGGCAGCGTCAGCTTTGCGCCGCTGCTCATTGTGCCTGCCTTGGCGCTGGTTACACCCCTAAGCGGGATACCTTTGTTTTCGTCGACGATGGGGATAATTATCTTTTTGGTCTCCGCGCAAATGATAGTCCGACGCGAAAGTCTCTGGCTGCCCGAATGGCTATTGGACCTGCAAACATCCCGCTCGCGGGTGCATGGCATGTTCGAACGGATACGTCCTTTTGTAGAATGGCTCGACCGCCGCACGCATTCACGCTTTACCGTGCTGACCCATCGCCCGCTTGTTCTCATCCCTCAAGGGCTGTGCGTGCTGTCGGGTGCGGTGCTGCCCTTGCTGGAGCTTGTGCCGTTTTCATCATCGCTGATCGGCGTGTCCATCGCTCTGCTGGGTATTGGCATCTTTGCCCGCGACGGTCTTCTGCTGATGCTGGCGCTGGTGCCATACACGCTTATCGCCGCGCTGGTTCTGAGGGTTATCTAACCGTGGCCAGACAGTAGTTTGTTTAGCCCTTTTGGGAAGGCAGCGGTGGCACCCCCGCGTCAGGCTGGCGCGACAGCTCTGCGCGCAACAAGTCAAAGTTGCGGTTATTGGCTTTGAAAACCAAGTCAAAGACATCCCCGACCAACGGCACCGCGCCGATTGTAAAATCCAGCCCCGTGTTGACGACCATTCTGCCGATCACCCGCTTGCGGGCACCCAGTTGCGCGGCCTTGGCGATCAGATAGGCCGATGGCCCCAGCGCCGCGACATCGCCCACACCGGGGATCAGCCCAAGAATACTATCCCACCCGAAACGGATCGGCGTGAACGGGATGCGGTATTTCGCATCCAGCAACGTCGACAGCCGATCGAGGCGGTCCAGCTCGCTCTGCGGCACGGCGCTCATTTTCGCGCAACGATGTAGACCGCATGAACCAGACCGGGGATGTAGCCCAGAATGGTCAACAGGATGTTGAGCCAGAAATGCTTGCCGAAACCGACCTGTAGGAAAACGCCTAGCGGAGGGATGATAACGGACAGAATGATGCGAATGAGATCCATAATAGAGCCTTGCGTTGTTTGTTTCCAAGCGCCCGATGCGCCCTTATGTTCCCAACTCAACGCCCGCAGTGCTGTTTGGTTGCATGAAATCGGGTAGTTCCGATTTCACGCAAAGACATTGAACGATTGTGCCCCCTGCGCGTTGTGACTGTTAAACACCATCGCCTCCGCTATTCGCGCAGGCCCCAGGGATAGGGACAGATCATGCTGAACGGGACGGAGGACGACACAGGCAACACCACCGCCGCACAGACCCACAGCACATGGCTGAAGGTCGCGGTCATCGGGATTTTCTTGATGATGCTACTGCAAGGCATGGTGTGGGCGGCTGATTTCCTTGTCCCTGTTACCGCGGCGTTTCTGGGGTATTTCGTGCTGAACCGTCCACGTCGCTATTTGCAAAGACTGGGCATCCCGCCCTTTCTATCGGCGGTGTTGTTCACGGCCGTCCTGACGGGGTTCCTGCTGTTGCTGCTGGTCCAGCTTAGCGCGCCAACGGCGCAACTGCTCGAGGACCTGCCCGCCCTTGTGGAGCAGATCAAGCTTAAGCTGGCGGCGACCGGCGGCACGTTAGAGACCATCGACAACGCAAAAACCGCCGCTGAGGAGATCATTGATGACCAATCGCCAGACACCGTCGAAGTCGAGATCGTCTCCCGCAGCGGCATTGCCACCGCCATTTTCACCACAGCGCCGGGTCTGCTGAGCAGCATCCTTTTCGCGCTGATACTGCTGTTCTTTCTCGTCTCTTCGGGTGACACGTTTTTGCAAAAGACGGTCCAAAGCCTCGGCAGCTTTGATGACAAACGCCGCGCCGTTTCTATTCTGCACGCGATAGAAGAGCGGTTGGGGCGCTATCTGGGCGGCATCACGTTGATCAACGCAGGGCTTGGCATCACTATCGGTGCGGCAATGTCGTTGTGGGGTCTGCCCGGGCCGTTGATCTTTGGTTTTATGGCCTTCGCATTGAATTTCGTCCCCTTCATCGGGGGGATTCTGGGCGCGTGTATCGCAGGTGCCGTTGCTTTTGTCAGCTTTGGCGAGCCGTGGATCACCTTCGGCGCCTTTGCCACCTATATGACGCTGACCTCGCTTGAAGGGCAGCTGGTGACGCCGCTGCTTATCTCCAAGCGGATGCAGCTGAACACCACTATCGTCTTCTTGTTCGTGGCATTTTTTGCATGGATTTGGTCGGTGATCGGGATGGTTGTCGCCATGCCCGTGCTGATCGTGCTGAAAATCATCTGCGACGAATTGGAAAGCTGCCAAACCCTTAGCCGGTTTTTGGGCGACACGACCCAAGATTAACGCATAACTGCGCGAGAAAATACTGGATAAGTCGGGCACCCGTGCCATCTCTTGGCACCTAAGGGGAAGGTGCGACATTATGGACATCGGGAAACTAGAACATCTCCAGGCGGAGAACGATATGCTCAAGCAACAGCTGAGCGATCTTTTGCGCAATCAAACCAAGACCACCATGGTCGAACAGGCCTCGCTGGAGCGGATCAGCTTTCTGGAAGCGATGCTGGAAACGATGCCCATCGGGGTGATCGTGGCCGAAGCGCCAAGCGGCCGGATCACGATGGGCAATTCCTACGCCGAGGAGCTGCTAGGGCAGTCGATCTATACTTCTGAAAATGTGGACTCCTACGGGGAGTGGAATTCCTTTTACGCCGACGGCAGCCGCGTTCAAAGCCACGAATACCCGCTGGCAAAAGTGATCCGCGAAAACGTCGACTACGCCGAGCTTGACGTGCAATACCACCGCGGCGATGGCACGCGGGTGTGGATACGCATCATCGGACGCCCCGTGCTGGCGGATGACGGCAGCGTGCGCGGCGCTACAATCGCCTTGGTCGACATCGACAACGAGCGGCACTTGATGGACCAGCAAAACGTCATGATCGCAGAGCTGAACCACCGTGTGAAAAACGCCTTTACCGTTGTGAAATCCATCGTCAGCCAATCGTTGCGCGGGACCGACACACCGCCCGCCGCGCGTGAAACGATCGACGACCGGCTTGACGCCTACGCAAAGGCACACTCCCAACTTATCGGGAACCGCTGGGACCGTGCAGAGATCGGCAGAATCGTCGAAGACACGATCGGCCGCATCGCCGGGGGCCGGATCGAAGTTTCGGGAACCAAGATCGAAGTGCCTTCCCGCATCGCGATGGCCCTGTCCATGGCCATTTACGAGCTGGGCACCAACGCCGTAAAGCACGGCAGCCTAAGCATGCCGCAGGGCCGTGTATTAATGGATTGGGCCTATGTTTCACCCGGTAACGACCTTGTAAGAATTACCTGGACGGAACTTGACGGGCCCGAACCTGTTGTCCCTACGACAAAGGGGTTCGGGTCAAAGATCATCGATCAAATCCTTGCCGCTGAAACGGAAGGGACAGTCGTTATCGACTACCCCCAAAGCGGATTCACATGGTGTTTGGAATTACCACTAAGCCAAAAGGATTAAAAATATGACCTCCGAACAAAAGCGGATTTTTATTGTCGAGGACGAAGTCCTGATCGCCTTTGAAATGGCCGACGCGCTGGAAGATCTGGGGTTCGAAGTTGTCGGCCCCTCGACGCATCTGGGCAACGCATTGGACATGGCGCAAGACATGGAGATTGATATGGCCTGCCTTGATGTAAATCTTGGCAAAGGCAAAACATCCGAGCCGATTGCAAAAATCCTTGCGGCGCGCGGCATCCCTTATGTCTACATTACCGCCTATGACGTTGGGCAAATCCCGTTCATCGACCCAAACGATAACGTGCTGCAAAAGCCCGTCTCGATGGGTGATCTGCGCCGCCTTCTGATCAAGGCGACAGAAGAAGAATAGAGCAACAAAAAACGGCTCCGCAGAACGGAGCCGTTTTGATGGGGTCGGAAGTCGCGGATTTACGCGGCTTCTTTGTTCACATGGCCCGTCGCGATGTCCGTCATCGTGCGGTCACCCTCATAGGTTTCATCCAGACAGGCCTGCAAGATCGCACCGTCTTCATCAAGGTCGAGACGGTTTGCAAAGGCCACAAGGCAGCCATAGCCGGCAAGCGCGTAATGCACCATGCGCTGGTACTGCGTGATAATCATCGCGTCGCGCACGTCATCGCTGCCGAATTTTGCGTCCAGAACGTGGGCGTGGGCTTCTTTCACCAGACCCTCCATCCCGTTGCAGTGCTCGCCGCTGGGATCAATGTCATGGCGGTTGCAAATCTCGGCGATCTTTTCCATGCCGTCGCTGATGCCTGACCCTGCGCGGATCAACGCTTCGGACAGCTCTTTATCCTGCGCGGCGCGGCCCAGTTTTGTCACGACTTCAAGCGATTGCTTATTGGCGCTCCACAGGTCCTGAAGTTGGTCTGTATATACGTCTTTAAGTGTCTCAAGGGTCATATCTATCTCCTTTGGATTTGTTTCCGTTGGGGATACAACAAGCAGTATCGCGGATCGTTCCAATCCTTTTGTCGGTAATTTTTCTTGGCGATTTTCTGACGCTGGTAAGGAGCGTTGCGCTTTGCCTTGGCGGAACTACAGCGCCCTGCGGCACGTTTGACTGCGTAACTTGAAAGGCTCACCATGGAATTTGCAGGCATCTTTTCTCAGGCAGATCACTATGCCGACTGGCTGGCACGGTTGGCCTGTGCGCTGGCGGCGGGGGCCGTGCTGGGGCTGGACCGCGAGGTGCGCAGACGCCGCATCGGGATCCGCACTTATATGATGGTGTCGCTTGGTGCCGCTCTGTTTACCATCATCTCGATCGAGATGGCCCGTGACATGGTCGCAGCGGGCCTGCCCTCTGATCCGTCACGTGTTATTCAGGGGCTGGTCGGGGGCTTGGGCTTTCTTGGCGCGGGCGCAATCATTCAGGGTGATAACCGCGTGGGCGGCATGGTTACAGCCGCCAGCCTGTGGGTCGCGGGGGCCGTGGGGCTTGCGGCGGGGTTGGGCTATGGCGTGCTGTCATTGGTCGCCGCATTACTGGCGGCGAGCGTTCTTTGGACCAGCCGTTTCATGGACCACCGCGGACAAAGCGACCGCCCAGACGCCAAGGACTAAGCCACCCGCCTTGTTCCACCTGACGACCACCCGCGCCGTCAGGCCTGCCTCAACCGCACAGCGCATAAATACAAAGCCCCATGTCCCGTGGCCGCTGTGGGCGGCATCGCGGGGTGTTCGCTGTCGGTGATGGGCTGGCTTTTCCCATTACAGCGGCCCATTCGGCCCCCATGGATTTGCGATGGGGACCCAAGCGCCCAAGGACCCGCCGAAACTTTGCATGGAACTCTTTCTGACCAGCGCACGTTGATATGGCAACCCAGGAGGAAATGATATGACGAAATCGAAAGCAACCGCTTCCAAATCCAAAACAACCACCAGCGATGTAGAGCCAAAGCACATTGGCGAGGACACGCTGAACTCCTCAAAAGACAACGTCGCACAGGCCGCTTTTGGCCGCGCCAAAGAGGCTATGCCCTCGTTCGATGATATGGCAGAAACGCTCAAGGCGCAGACGAATGTCGACATTCAGAACCTCGCGGCTGATGCCACGACCTTTGTGCGCCGCAACCCTGCGGTTTCCCTTGCTGCTGCTGTTGGTGTGGGCGCGCTGATCGGTATCCTTGCGACGAAACGTTCGTAACCTGCACAGCCGAAAGGAGACACCAAAATGCAACATGATGATCTGACACAAGATTTGAAAACCAAGGCGCATGACATCGGTCACGACGCCAAAGAGGCAGCGTTCTCCCAAGCGGAGCGTAAGGCGGAGGCTTTGCGCGATGACGCGGCGGCCCGTGTCTCGAATGCGGCGGATGCAGCGGATGCTGCTGCAAACACTTTTGACCCGGACAGCCTTCAGGCCCGCGCGGCCCAGCAAGTTGCCGATCAGGTCGAAGGCATCGCACAGCAGTTGCGCACAGCCGACCTTGGCAGTGTCGCCCACGAGGTGAGCAGCTTTGCACGAAAGAACCCCGCCCTGTTTATCGGCGGTGCTGCCCTGCTCGGCTTTGCAGCCACGCGCTTTTTGAAAGCACGCGACCCGCAGAGAGTCGATTACGGCCGTGTCGATGCGGACCCATGGGGCGCACCGGATGAGGTTAAACCAACTCCGCGAGGTTACGATGTCGCATCCTGATCCCAGACAGGCCCCTACCCTTCTGGTAGACGTCCTGCGTAATTTCACAAACCTGATGCAGACCGAACTGCGTTTGGCCAAGGCCGAGATTTCTAACAACATCTCGCGTGCAGCTGTCGGTATCGGCCTGTTGGTCGTTGCCGTTATTCTGGCGCTCACAGGGCTGAACGTTCTGACTGGTGCTTTGGTCGCCTACCTCGCGACGACTGGCCTGTCGGCCGGAACATCGGCAGGGATCGTTGGCGGCGCTGTATTGATCGTCGCCATCGTTTTGGTTTTCGTCGGAAAATCGCGCCTTACCCCTGCCGCTCTCGAGCCGTCGCATACGCTCAATAACTTGCAGCGCGATGCCACCGCCGTGAAAGGAGCCACAAATGTCTAAATACGATTCCATTCAACGCGACGCCGCTGGCGAACGTCAAAAGCTTGCCGCATCGCTCGACTCATTGTCGCGTGCGATCAGCCCCGAAAACATCCAAAGCCAGGCCGCCGTTGTTGCGGAAGCCTACGGCGGCGACATCGGGCGGCAGGCATGGGGCGCTGCACGTCAGAACCCCGCTGCATTTGCGCTGGTAGGCGCGGGCCTTGGCCTGTTGTTCACCGGCACAGGCTCCCGCCCCGAGGTGCAACCGCCCAAGGCAACGCTTGTCCCAGCGGATGAAGCATACACCGGCTTTGACGCACGGGTCGCTGCAGCAGAAGAGAAACTTAATGAAAGGGCCACTGGTATGATGGAACCCGAAGCAACGCCGCGTGCCGCATGGTTGCGCGCTAAACTGAACGACGGACTGGACTCGCTTTCGCCCGAGGCACGTGCCCGTGTGATTGAAGCCCGTAAATCGGTTCTTGAGGTGCAGGAAAAGGTCGAAGAGAAGGCGCGCATTGCCGCCCGCAAATCGCAGACCTTTATGCATGACCAACCGCTTGCCGTTGGCGCCTTGGCGGTCGGCATGGGTGCGCTGATCGGTGCGCTTTTGCCCTCGACACGGCGTGAGGACGACCTGCTGGGAGAGCACCGCGATGCCGCAATGGCCCAAGCACGGCGCACGCTTCAGGAAGAGTTGGAGAAAGTATCGACTGCCGCGCAATCGTCGCTGCGTCAGGCCTCTAACTCAGGCAACTGAATTTAAAACCGCTTCCTTTACCGACGACCCAGCGGCGTATCCCCTAGCGGATGCGCCGCTGTTCTTTTCAGCGAAATTTTTTCCAGATAATCCAGCCAAGCGCCACCGCGCCAGCCACCAGTCCCAGGTGGCGCGGCCTGATCCCCTGCCCCGTCGATGTGTCCTCGTTCGGATGATAGCGCGGATCCATCAGCCGCGTATCCGCAAGCATCGCGCTGCGCATGTTCGAGGGGCGTTTTTTGAGATCGCGCAACCGTCGGCCAGACTTGCCATTCAGCGCCCCGATCGTGTCGATCAACGTGCCCTCTTTTTCCAGCGTCTTTCTGAACTCTGTCTGACTAACACCCAGATGTTCGGCCAAAAGGCGGTCTTGCATGTCGGAAACCGCGTCCCGCTGCGCCATGACAATCACATTACATTCAGTGTCAAATCCCATGGACCGATTGTTCATATTGGCCGATCCGATATGCAGGTCGACCCCGTCTACAATGAACACTTTGGCATGCACATAAATGGGCTGCCCTGCGACGGTCACGGGAAAGTAGATGCGAAAATGGTCATGCACGTCTTTTTCTATCAGGCGGGCAACTGCGCGATCACGCAGCTCGTGCATCGCATCATCCTCAAATTCAGAGAGCGCATATTCAGGATTGATTACAACAACTTGAGGCCCGTTTTCCTCTGACAGGCGGGCCTCGATCGCGGCGCAAACGGTCTCGGCCGCAAAATATTGCGACTCGATATAAATGGTGTGTTTGGCCTCTCGAATTCCCGCTAGAAACGCTTCCTCTATCTCGTTGCGCAGGGGCGCACCGTCGAAGGGCGGCTCGGTTCGGGCGATGGCCACATCAATGTTTTCCGCATCGACCTTGAGGTCATCTGGCCAGATGGAATCCTTTGCCGGTGTGGGCGGGGCTAGTGTTTCGCCGCGTGCGCGCAACCAACGGTGGCGCGACAGATTCCCAAGGGCCGCCGCAGCAGGACCCGACACAGATGAGGTCACATCATGCCAAGGCGCTGTCGGCTCGCCCTTTTTGTCGACGCGGCGGGGATCGTCGGGCAAATGCTCTGACGTGTCCCAACGGCTTTCGGTGGCATCAATGCCGCCGCAGAATGCGATCTGGTCGTCGGCCACAACGATCTTTTGATGGTGGCACGCGCCAAAGGGGTGATGGCCGTCAAGGGCCAGATGGATCCGCTCACTGCCCAGCACCGCAAGGCCCAGCGTGGGGGCCAATCTGCCAGGTGCTACCAGCACAGAGCCGTTCCATTTCAGCATATAGATATGGAGTTCGGACTGCACCTCAACGACCTTCTCGAGGAAAGGCCCCAGTTTGTTCGGCAGACCGTCAGGGGCCAATCCGTCGGCATCACTTTCCCCGGGGAGCATTTCGATTTCGAGATCGAAGTCCCACCCGATCAGCAAAAGCTGTTGGCGCGACGCACGTATCACCTTGCGTAGGGCTTTAAAGTAATCGCTGGCGTCAACGATCAGGGAGAACTCGTCCGCCCGCTCGACGCGCCAATGGCGGACAGACTCGGTTTCGGTGGGGTCTGTGTTCATAGCTTTGGATCCCGTGGTTGCGCCGATACTTCACCCGTATCATCCCTTGGGGAAGGGGCAAATACGTCAGGGCTCAATTCCTGCCAGAAGGCAACGATGCCTTGGGTGTTGAGGGCAGACATCCAGCCGTGCCTGTCAAAGTCATCCACCAGAACGGCATCCGCCAACCTGCTGCGGAACAAGGCGCGGTCGGCGTCCCGCTGGGTGGGGTTGCGCGCGGCAACGGCACGCTGCACCGCTTTGAGATTTCGGGCGCGGTCACTGGGGGGCGCCGCGGCATCGGCAGGCGCGTCTTCGCCCGCATAGTCATCATCTATCGCCCTTCGCAAATAACGCACGGGGCTTTTCACATGGTTTCGCCGCGAAACGTAATCGAGCTTTTCGCGAACGTAGTCTTCCCCGTGTTCGGTCAGCCATTGCCGCGCCAGCCGGTCACTCACGCCCAAAGCGGTCAGCTGCGCATAGGTGTCGCCCTTGCGCAGCCCGGCACCGTCATCAATGTCGAGGATCGACAATTGCGGATTGCGTGCGATGAGGAACCTGATGTCCGTGACCGCCCTGCCCTGCTTGCGAATCTCGGGCGTGATGGTGATGTCGGAAACTTTGTTCACCTCGGCCACGGCGGGTTTGATGATCTTTGCGTTGAGGTGTTTGTAACTCAGGTAATACTCGGACCCGTCCACACCCATCAGCCTGCGGAATGTCTCCAGCGACCACCACCCCGTCGAACCTGTGCGCACAAAGCGAAAGCAGTTTTCATAAAGCGCCAGCGCGTGACCTCCGCTGAACTGCCGCTGGATGTTGAGGTTGATCAGGGCGAAAACCTTGGGGTCATGCAGCTTTTCGGCAAGCGCGGGGGAATAGGCGTATTCACAAACCCCGTCCTTCAGCTTTGCAAAGGACAAAAGCGCGGAGACGCCCCATTCCTGCCGCCCCTTTTCATCAAGCATATCCCACTCGGCCACTGTCTCGGCCAGCCCGCGCAGCGATGCTTTGAGCGTGTCGATGTCGTTGGAGTTATACCCCGCCATAACGCACAAGGTGCGTGCGTCGATCTTGTGAGAGCTGCGCGAGACGAGCGTGTCATAGGCATTGAGCAGCAACACATTCGACAGCTTACGCTGCAACAGCGTGAGCTTGCCGGACACATGAATGGCCGCCACATTCTTTTTCACCGATGGCCTGCTCAGCGCTCCGGATAGCTTGGCGTCATTCACCTGATTCATCGCTCTACTCTTTTACGTGAATGTCGCAGGTCAGGCACCCTGTGTAAAGGATTTCGCGGGTCCCCAAGGATATTGCCGCGCGGAACTGCGCATCCCTTCTGAAAGGGACCCGCATACGGGATGGAAAACCGCAACCGCGCATCTGCCGGATTGCATCAGGCTCTAATCCAGCTAATTCAGTCTCTAAATCCGGTTTTGCGTGACGCTGCCCGCGAATCGGAGTCCTTCCTCCCGTATTCGGGCCCCTTTCCTCCCGCAGCATGGTGCGCTTCATCCTGCATCTTGGTCCCCAAGTGCTGTTATTCCTTTGATATATTTATGTTTTTAGAAAGGTAAATCATCTAAAGAGTCTTAAATATACTAAACAACAGGTTATGTTGCTGTTCGTCTTGTCAATATTTGGGAAAAGAGGCGCGGCAAGACTGGCGATATTACGCATATTCTGTGATATTGCGAAGAAACGCGCACATGCAAGGGTGATTTATGACGAGCAAAGATACGCCGCTTCCGCCATACTACAACATAGATCCGGCCAAGGCAGCAAAGAAACTCGCCGAGCCTGTGACGACCACCCGCTTTGCCAAAGCCGCGAATTTCGCAGCCAAGGGGCGCGATGATCTGGCGCGGCGCGGTTATGCGCCGGACGGGCTCAAACGGCTGCGCAAGTTTTCGACCTGGGAAGTCTGTAAATACCTCATTCCGCTGGCGCCTGCGCATTTCCGCCGCGTTCTGAAACAGAACCCAGATCTGCCGCAAGGCACGGGGGAGGGGGGTGCAAAATGGTTCACCCTCGAAGAGGTCCTTGCCATCCGCACGCATTTCGCCGCCGAGGGGGCGAGCGATCGTGAATATCTGCCTTATCGGCCCGAAGGGCTGCCTGCCAAAGTGGTCACTGTGGCCAACTTCAAAGGCGGCGTGGGCAAGACCTCGACCTGTGCGCATCTGGCGATGAGCGCGGCACTGGATGGCTACAAGGTGCTGGTGATTGATCTGGACAGTCAGGGGTCGATGACCTCCATTCTGGGCGGCAAAGTCGCGGATGAATGGGAGACGGCATTTCCGTTGATCGCAAAGCATTTCGCGGGGCACCTTGCTGCGGAGAACAGCGTGCTGGCAGCGGGCGGTTTCGCGACGAAACCACTGGACGAGACGTTGACGGCGGCGGCAGAGATCACTGCGGACGATGTAATCCAGAACACCCACTGGCCCAATATCGACCTGATCGGCGCACAGCTGAACCTTTACTGGGCGGAATTTCAGGTCCCTGTCTGGCGGATGCAGCTGGGGTCATGGCCGCTTTGGGATGCGCTGGGGGGCTTTCTAGAGGATGAGGGGCTGCTGGACAAATACGACCTGATCTTTCTCGATACGCCGCCTGCGCTGGGGTATCTGACGATCAATGCGCTGGCCGCGACGGACATTTTGTTGGTGCCTTTGGGGGCGTCCTTCCTTGAGTTCGATTCCACGGGGCGGTTTTTCGACATGCTGTATTCCACCTTCGCCAGCATCGAGGACGGCGAGAATAAGTCACGGAGCAGGGCGGGTCTTGACGAGGTGCGGTTTGAATGGGACGCCGTGCGCGCCATGATCACGCGCTTTGATCCTGCGCAGCAAACCGACCTTGCCAATGTGGTGCAGGCCTATTTCGGGGATTTCATGACGACCTACCGTCAGGACTTTACCGCCATGGTCGGGCAGGCGGGGGAGCAGGTCAGCGGCATCTACGAGGCTGACTATCGCGAGTTCAACCGCGACACCTATGTGCGGGGTCGCGAGACGTTCGACCGCACATGGGGCGAGGTGAAAGAAATCATTCTGGGGTGCTGGTGGCGTGATCAACAGATGAACGCAACGCCCGCCGCAGAGACAAAGGAGTAAGGCATTATGGCTAAACGTCGCAAGCTCACAGCGCCGAGTGTGGAAGACCTCAGTAAGATCGAAGAGGAGTTTCGCCGCGAAACCGCGCCCAATCCCGGGATGGCGCCGATTGCCCAAGTGGCGGCGGAGACTGCAATGAACAGCAATGCGATGGACCCCGTGACGCGCACAAAACTGGCCGAGCTGGACCGGCACAGGGCGGTTGAGGCGCACGGTCTTGTGGCGCGGCTGATCCCCTTGGACCAGATCGACGACACCGCAATCACCCGCGACCGCATGACGCTGGAGACAGAAGAGTTTGCCGAGCTGAAGGCCGCTATTCTGGCCAATGGTTTGCGCATGCCTGTCGAGGTGTTTGAGCTGGAAGGGCAGGGGGGTGGCCCGCGCTATGGCCTGATCTCGGGTTATCGACGCTTTCACGCGGTGCGTGCGCTGCGCGGCCAACCCGGTCAGGAAGTCGGCGTGATCGAAGCGCTTGTGCGGCCTGCGGCCTCTGCCGCCGCCAGTATGGAGGCGATGGTCGAGGAGAACGAGATCCGTGCGGACCTGTCACAATACGAACGGGGCCGCATTGTCACGCTTGCTGTGCAGAACGGCGTCTATAGCGATATTGCAGAGGCCACGGCAAATCTGTTCGCGCATGCCTCAAAAGCGAAGCGGTCCAAGATTCGATCCTTTGCGCAGATTTTTGAACAGCTTGGCGATGTGCTGACGTACCCGCAAAGCCTGACGGAAAAGCAGGGGCTCTCCATCGCAAAGGTGCTGCGTGACGGGGCAGGGGGCGTGTTGCGCGAACGGCTGGCCCAGCGGGCTCCATCCTCCGCAACCGAGGAATGGGCGGATCTTCAGGCCATTATCCTTACGATCGACCAGCCCGCCACAGAGGATATCGCGACGCGAGGTGGCCGTCCGAAAGCTCGGGTGCAAAAAATCACGACAGAGAAGGGCACGCGCGTTGACGTTACCCGCAAGGCGACTGGTACAGCCTTGCAAATACGCTCGGATTTAAGCGAGGACGCCCTGCAGAAGTTACTAAAATATATTGAGACGTCACTGTAATCGGACGGGCTGTTTGGCTCTGAGCATGGCGGGCTTTGTGTATCGCGAAAGGGCGCGTTCCAATTGGCGCTGAGGCAGTCGTAAATCGCCTTTCCAATTGCCGAACTGGCCGCGGTCATTGATCGCCTTTGGACGGTTGTGGATGGCTTTGTTACACAAATAGATTGGTGGGATTCACTGTTAGAATTCAACGTGATAGCTGGAGACATGAGCGGTTGGGCCCCTGCGAAGTACGAGGCCAAGAACTGGCCGTCTTACGATGACAGTTAAAAGCAGCGCGGATCGTTGTCGATCTGGTTAGATCCGAAGATGGATTGGCACCACCACCAAGCGGCAAGCGCGGTCGGCAACAGCAGTTCAGTGATGCTGCCATTCAGGCTTACCTGACGCTGAAGGTCCTGTTTGGCATACCGCTTCGCCAGACAACCGGGGTTGTGCAGAGCATGCTGCGGCTGGTCGGGCTGGAGTGGGGTGCGCCGAATTTCAGCACCTTATGTCGACGTCAGAAAACACTAAGTGTGAACCTGCCGTATCGCGGCTCCACGGGGCCGTTGAACCTTCTCATAGACAGCACGGGGGACCGAAGTCGCGGCGAGACGAAGACGCGCTGTATCAAACTACTTGGCCAATCGTTAATAACGCGGGACTTCGAGAGACAGGCCGCCGAAATCCAAATCTGCATCTGGTTAAACAAGCCCTGCGCATGCCGGAGCGGTGGCACGTTCTGAAGGAAGCATTTCTCGGCACCCCTTATCAGGCAGTCCCGGACGGCGAAGTCGTTCGCCGACATTCGGGCGGCCAACATCGCCACAGCCGCCCTTGATACCGTTAGGGATGCCGCAAGTGACAATCGGGGCCTTTTCCACCCTCGACAACATCATTATGCTCCCTCCCAACATCAGTGCCACACGGCAGCCCGCAACGGGCTTTGGCGTGTTTGACACCTTTGGCGCATTCTCTGCGGGCCACGCCCGCCCTCTTTTCTTGACTGATCGGATACCACAATGACCAAACTTGCATTCCTCGGCCTTGGCGTAATGGGCTACCCTATGGCGGGGCATCTGGCGGCGGCGGGCAATGATGTCACCGTCTATAACCGCACGACCTCCAAGGCGGACGCATGGGCAAAGCAGCACGGCGGCACCGCAGCCCCGACCCCCGCCGCCGCGGCAGAGGGGGCCGAGATGGTGATGGCCTGTGTCGGCAATGACGACGATCTGCGCGATGTTTGCCTTGGGCCTGATGGAGCTTTTGCGACAATGGCCAAGGGCAGTGTTTTTGTCGATCACACGACCGTATCCGCCGCCGTTACGGCCGAGCTTTATGCAGCCGCGAAAGAGCAAGGTATCGCCTTTGTCGACGCGCCTGTGTCGGGCGGGCAAGCAGGGGCCGAAAACGGCCAGCTGTCGATCATGTGCGGCGGCGATCAGGCCGACTATGACCGCGCCGAGCCGATTATGAACATCTATGCCAAACTGTGTCGCCGCATCGGCGACAGCGGCGCGGGCCAGATGACAAAGATGTGCAACCAGATCGCCATCGCGGGCTTGGTGCAGGGCCTGTCCGAGGCGATGCATTTCGCGGACAAAGCGGGCCTTGACGGTGCCGCCGTGGTAGAGGTGATCAGCCAGGGCGCCGCCGGTAGCTGGCAAATGTCCAACCGTTACGAGACGATGCTGGCCGATCATTTTGAACATGGCTTTGCCGTCGACTGGATGCGCAAGGATTTGGGCATTTGCCTGCGCACAGCGGATGAAAACGGCGCAAGCCTGCCTGTGACCGCGCTGGTCGATCAGTTCTATAAGGACGTGCAGAAAATGGGCGGCGGGCGCTGGGATACCTCCGCGCTGTTCAAGCGCCTGCAATCCAGCTGACCGGAGGAGAGGCGCCTATGTCCGATCCCGCACCGCAGATTATCTTTCACGCCTACCCGCAATCGCCTGTAGCCGAAAAGGTGCGCGTGGTGTTGGGCATCAAAGGCGTGGCGTGGCACAGCGTCGAGATTCCGCGCCTGCCGCCCAAACCCATGCTGACCGCGCTGACAGGTGGCTACCGCCGCACGCCCGTGATGCAGATCGGGGCCGACATCTATTGCGACAGCCAGTGCATCATCCGCGCGCTTGAGGACCGCTTTCCCGCGCCTTCGATCATGCCCACGGGCGATCAAGGGCTGATGTGGTGCCTAAGCCGCTGGACAGACGGCTTTTTGTTCGACCAAACCGTGCGCCATGTTCTGGGTGCTGCGGGCGACGGGCTGGATAAGGATTTTGCCGAAGACCGTGGGCGGCTTTATCTGGGTGAGGATTGGGCGGCTGCGCTAAAGCAAGCCAACGCCGACCTGCCGCATCTGGTGGCGCAAATGCGTGCCCCCCTGTCGTGGCTGGATGCGCAACTGTCGGACGGGCGGGCCTTTTTGCCGGGCGACGCGCCTGCCGCGATTGATGCGCAATTCTATCACGTTGTGTGGTTCCTGCGCGGCCGCTGGTCTGGCGGCGCGTCGTTTCTGGCAGAGTTCAAAGACCTTGAACGGTGGGAAGACAATGTGCGCGCCATTGGCCATGGCACCCAAACCCCGATGGACCCGCAAGACGCGATTGATCTGGCCAAAGCATCGCACAGCACCGCCCCCACAGGCGTCGCCGATCACGACCCCCAAGGCCTGTCTGTCGGCCAATCCGTCACAGTCCAACCCGATGTAAACGGCGGCGAACAACCCGTCGCGGGCAAGATCCGCTTTGCCGATGCCGAAACCGTTGTGATCGAGCGCGAGGCCGAAGACGTCGGCACCCTCTGCGTGCATTTCCCCCGCGCGGGCTACCGCGTTGGTGCGGCTTAACCCCCAACCCCGAAGGGCTACGCGATGATTGATTTGTATACATGGACCACGCCGAACGGGCGCAAAGTCTCGATCCTGCTGGAGGAGCTGGGCGTGCCCTACACCGTCCACGCCATCAACATCACCAAGGATGAACAATTCGCGCCCGATTTCCTGAAGATTGCGCCGAACAACCGCATCCCCGCGATTGTCGATCACGAGACGGGCATCCAGATGATGGAGACGGGCGCGATCATGCTATACCTCGCGGATAAGTACAAAAAGTTCCAAGGCGAGGGCGCGGAGTACTGGCGCATGGTCGAATGGCTGATGTGGCAGATGGGCGGCTTGGGCCCGATGTTGGGGCAGACCCATCACTTTGTAAAATACAACAAGGGCAAATCCGACTACGCCGAACAGCGCTATAGCACCGAGGCAAAGCGGCTTTATTCCGTGCTGAACACTCGGCTCGAGGGGCGCGATTTCATCGCAGGTGACGGGCGCGGCATCTATACGATTGCGGATATGGCCTGCTGGCCGTGGGTCTCTCGGTTCGAGTGGCAAGAGATCGACCTTGCCGCCTATCCAAACGTGTTGGCGTGGTACCAAACCATCGCCGCACGGCCCGCGGTGCAGGCAGGATACTCGGTCCCTGCGTTCACAACCGATGTGCCGATGCCTTAGGTCCCTTTTGCGCTGGCCCTGATCGCAGGGTTAGCGCCCCCACCAGAACAACGCAGATTTCTATATCTGTCTTTGCCCCCGCCGCTGGGGTAGACAGGGATATGAACACCCAAGAGGGGACCAAACCCATGACCGCGAAATACTATGCCCCCACGGGCGGCCACCCGCCGCAGACGCAACTGCTGACCGACCGCGCAATTTTCACCGAGGCTTATGCGGTCATTCCAAAAGGCACGTTGCGCGACATTACCACCAGCTTTCTACCCTTTTGGGAAGGCACGCGGCTGTGGGTCATCGCCCGCCCGCTGAGCGGCTTTGCCGAGACGTTTTCGCAATATATCATGGAGGTCGCTCCGGGGGGCGGCTCTGACACACCCGAGGCGGATGCAGGGGCCGAAGGCGTGCTGTTCGTCGTCGAGGGCACGGCGACCCTGACAGTGGACGGGGCGGCGCATACGATGGAGGAAGGCGGCTATGCCTACCTGCCGCCCGCAACCGATTGGACCCTGCACAACCACACCGATGTGCCCCTGCGCTTTCACTGGATCCGCAAGGCGTATGAAGCGGTTGAGGGGCTGCCCCATCCCGATGTCATCATTACCAACGAAAAGGACATCGCCCCCACGTTGATGCCCGACACGGACGGCAAATGGGGGACCACCCGCTTTGTCGACCCCACCGATCTGCGCCATGACATGCACGTCACCATCGTCACGTTCGAGCCGGGCGGCGTGATCCCGTTTCTGGAAACCCACGTGATGGAACACGGGCTTTATGTGCTTGAGGGCAAGGCCGTCTATAACCTTAACAACGACTGGGTCGAGGTCGAGGCAGGCGACTATATGTGGCTGCGCGCCTTCTGCCCGCAGGCGTGCTATGCGGGCGGGCCAGGCAAATTCCGCTATCTTCTGTATAAAGACGTAAACCGCCATATGGGCCTGCGCCTGTCGGGCAAATAACGCATCTACCTGCACGGGGTGATCCGTGCCACAAATACGAAAACCAACTCAGCGGAGCCTGACATTATGATCGAACGCATCGACGCGGGGGTACGGTCCTCGAAAATCGTGAAACACAACGGCGTGGCCTATCTGACGGGTCAGGTCTGCGAAGGCGATACGATTCAGGATCAGGTGCGCGGCTGTCTGGACAAGATCGACGCGCTGCTGGTGCAGGCGGGCTCGTCGCGGGAAAAGATGCTGCGCGTCACGATCTGGCTCGCGGATATGAGCGATTTTGCGGGTCTCAACGAGGTCTGGAACGACTGGGTGCCAGAGGGCCACGCCCCCGCCCGCGCCTGCGGCGAGGCCAAGCTGGCCCGCGATGTGCTGCGGGTCGAATTCATCGTCGACGCCGCCTACGACTGAAGGGACACACCATGACCGGATACCTCACCACTCACGTTCTGGACACCGCACGCGGATGCCCCGCAAGCGGCCTGCGGATCGAGCTGTTCCGCATCGAGGGCGAGACGCGCACAGCGCTGCGGACCCTCACCACCAACGCCGACGGCCGCACGGACGAACAGATCCTGCCCGCCGCTGAATTCAGCCTTGGCACTTACGAGCTGGTCTTTCACGCGGGCGATTACCTCACCGCGTCAGGCACGCCGCCCGAAGACCCCCGTTTCCTTGACATCATCCCGATCCGTTTCGGCATGTCAGAGGCGTCCCATTACCATGTGCCGCTGCTGCTGTCGCCCTTCGGCTATTCCACCTATCGGGGCAGTTGACCCATGTATGATCTGGCTGTCATCTGGGACTGGGTCGCCTTTTCGGTCCGCTGGCTGCACGTTGTTACCGCGATGGCGTGGATTGGTGCTTCGTTCTTTTTCATTGCCCTTGATCTGGGGCTGGTAAAGCGCGAGGGCATGCCCACTGGCGTCAGCGGTGAGGAGTGGCAGGTCCACGGCGGCGGCTTTTACCACATCCAGAAATACATGGTCGCGCCCCCAAACATGCCCGACCACCTGATCTGGCATAAGTGGCAAAGCTATATCACGTGGGTTTCGGGCGCTGCCCTGCTGATGATCGTCTATTGGGTCGGAGGAGAGCTTTATCTGCTGGACCCGACCAAGGCCGATCTGAGGCTATGGCAGGGGATCGCCATCTCGGGTGGCTCGCTTACGATTGGCTGGCTGGCCTATGACGCCATGTGCAAATCGAAGCTGAGCGAGCGGCCAACCGCCTTGATGCTGCTGCTGTTCGTGATCCTTGTGATTATGTCTTGGGGCTATAACCAGATTTTCACGGGCCGCGCCGCCCTGCTGCATCTGGGCGCGTTTACCGCAACGATCATGACGGCCAATGTCTTTTTCCAGATCATGCCGAACCAGCGCATCGTTGTCGCTGACCTGAAGGCGGGTCGCACGCCGGATGCAAAGTATGGCAAGATCGCCAAGGTCCGCTCGACCCACAACAACTACCTGACGCTGCCGGTCGTGTTCCTGATGCTGTCGAACCACTATCCGCTGTCATTCGGCACCGAATATGCGTGGATCATCGCCAGTCTGATCTTCCTGACGGGTGTTACGATCCGCCACTATTTCAACACGCTGCACGCCACGGGCGCTGGCCCCCATTGGACATGGGCGGTGACCGTGCTGCTGATGGTGCTGATCGCGTGGCTGTCCTCGATCCGCCCTACCGAGACATGGGAGGACGCCGAGGCGCGCCCCCTTACCGCGCATGAGGAACGCTTTGCCTCTGCTGCGGGGTTTGATGCGGCTTATGATGCGGTGATCGGCAATTGCTCGATGTGCCATGCGCGCGAACCGGTGTGGAACGCGATGAAATGGGCGCCCAAAGGGGTCTATCTTGAAACCCGCGCCGATGTGGCGAAACAAGCCAGCCAGATCTACCTGCACGCAGGCATCAGCCGCGCCATGCCGCCGCCCAACGCCGTGCAAATGGACGCCGAGGCACGCCTTGCCATTGTCACATGGGTCCGCAACGTCCGCGCTGGTAGCTAGAAAACCTCGCTCAGCATAATGCCGAGGCCCATCAACAGGCTCAGCAGGATCAGCAGGCGGCGAAATCCCGTGTCGCTGAGGCGACGAAAGACCATGATCCCGATCTGCGCCGACACCAGCCCTGTGGGAACCGTAATTGCCAGTGCGGTCAGCGCCGTCTGGTCATAAGCCCCCTTGAAAAACAGCAGCGTAATTGTGGTGCTTAGAATAGCCATATTGAAGGGCTGCAAGACCGCCCGGGTCTCGGCCTTGGTCCACGGGCGCAACGACAGCCAGATCACAGGGATCGCCCCCGACACCCCCGCCGCCCCGCCAAGCGCCCCGCCGATAAATCCGATGGCGGAATCCACCACAGGTGTCGGCCGCGAAAAGGCGGGCAGAGACGTGCGGAACCCGAAATACGCGCCATACACGATCAGCAAAGTCGCGATCACCAGGCGCAAGACGCCCGCGTCAATGAACTGCAAAAGCGACAGACCAATCGGCACGCCCAACAAGCCGGGGATCAGAAAGCATAAAAGACGTTTAGGCTGTGCAAAAATCTCGCGCCGCACGATCCATAGCCCCTGCAACCCTGCCAATGTCGACATAAGGGCGACAACGGCCACGGCCGTCATAGGCTCCAGCACCGCCAGATAAAACCCTAGCGCAAACAGCGCGGTCCCCGTCCCCGACAACCCGTTGATAAAGCCGCCCGCAACTGCGCCCAGCAGCAGATAGGTGATGAATTGCGCGCTCATGCCGTCTCCTCTGCGTGGCGGATCACGCAGGCAAGCGCGTCAAACAACTCATCCAGCGCTTTTGCTAGGATCTGATGCGTCACGGGGGGCAATTCGGGCGTGCGGGTTTTGCGGTTGAACAGGACGATCCCAAGGTCGGTTTCCAGCCTAGGCAACAGTCTGATCGTCATCTTCGCCCCCGCAGCATTGATAGCAACGCTGCCCCCAGCTGCAACATTCCTACAGTGGCCCAAGAGCCATGACAATTGGTCAAACAAGCATATGGGAGGACAATATGACAGTTTCAAAAACGACATATGCACATACACGCGGGGGCCACATTGGCTGCCACGAACGCATTGGCTGAATACCCCGAACGGCCGCTAGCATGGCCGTTCCTTGGCGCGACCAGCACCCCCTCGCGCTTTATGCTTTCTTCACCCTGTTCGCGGAAATTCTGACGGTTAAAACCGCATCAATATCCTGCAAGACCTGCCTTGGCGGTTTGCAACAGGCTGCTAAAACTAAAGTCGGGGATCTATTTTCCTTTGTGCTCAAGGTGATCGTTTGCAACATCAAGGGCGGCTATTGCCACACCGGCGGGATGCCCCTGTCGGTGCATGCGTTGTGTTCTCGCGCCGCGCCGTGATCCGCATCCGTGCCGACGGATGGGTGGAACACCGAACCGGCCCCCATAGGTTTGCCCCCTTCCAACGCCGCGAAACGGCAGGGCGGAAAACGCAAACAGAAGCCGCCGGGTGACACGAAGTTTTGCAAAACTTCGGCCCGGATTTTTGCAAAAATCCGCATCCCGCCGCAGCGTCAGGAGATAAGAATTCATGTTGAAAATTCAGGCGACGCCTGTTCGGTGTTCTCGGAAATCCAGCACGAACCCTGACACCTTATGGAGGCACCAACGACACTGACAACCCCGCAGTGTGCTATGATCGGGTTGTCCGCTGGGGGCGCATACCTTGCGCAATCCGGTGAAACGAAAAATGGCGGCCCGACTGGACCGCCATTTAACAAGACTGTCTTGACCAGCGATTAGCTGTCAGAGTCCGCTTTCACTTCGGGACCAACAGACACCAGATACGCCCAGACATCTGCCGCATCGTCCGCTTTCTTCAGCTTGAACGACATTTTGGATTTTGCACGTTTGTCGTCGTTATATGTGGCCAGATATTTTTTAGGGTCTGCCAAATATTTCACGAATTCTTCTTCGTTCCATTCAAGACCGGCTTCGCCGGCTTCGACAAGGGATTTGCCGTACTTATAGTCGGCAGAGCCTGCAACGCGCTGGTAGATGCCATAAAGGTTCGGACCCGTGCGGCCTCCCTTGAGGATAGTGTTACCCTCTTCGTCTTCGATCATGTGGCACGCTTTGCACTTGTTGAACAGTTTCTCACCAGAGTCAGCGTCGCCTGTGGCGTGGCCATCTGCGAAAGCGGGTGCTGTAAACAGGGCAATGCCCAAAGCAGTTGCTGCAAGTTGTTTCATGCTTGTTCTCCTATAACTTCGATAATTCAACTAGTCCGTCTGGCGGCGTCGGAAAGGTTTGCGCGAAAATAGTTTTGCATAGATGCATCACGCGCCCTCAAGGCTGCGCCGCTGCCTTTCCAGGGATTATACTGTCACACATATTCCGCCCCTATGAGGCAGTCAATCCAGTGGGGAGTGAGCTTGGGACGGCTGTTCCGCATACAGGGAGCGATGCAGAAGGCCTGCTTCAAATCAGATATACTCCCGCGCCCCAACGTCGATGGGCAGCGCCCATCGTTCGGGGTGTCTATGACAAAATTGCCGATCAAACACGCCCCTTGGCGCATTGGTAATTCGGGGTTAGAACCCCCGCACATTTGACAGGGCTCGCTCCCCGGACGCGGATATGAGACTGTCTTCGCCAACAAGGGTCTGAACCGATGCGCGACGGAGACGTAATGACCAAAATCATGATCCCTGCGTGGATAGACGGCACGCTAACGCCTGTCGAAAAGCTCGACGTGCATCTGCGCGGGCTGCGGCACAAGGCCGTGTCCGTCTTTGTCATGGCGGGCGACGCGATGCTGATCCAACGGCGGGCCTTGGGCAAATATCACACGCCCGGCCTGTGGGCGAACACCTGTTGCACCCACCCCGAATGGGAGGAGCCTGGTACCATCTGCGCCCTGCGCCGTCTGGGCGAAGAACTGGGTATTTCTGATGTGCAGGTCGCCCACCGCGGGCAGGTTGAATACCGCGCCGATGTGGGCGGCGGCCTGATCGAACATGAGCTGGTCGAGGTCTTTGTCGTCAATGCGTCCCGCGCCCTGCCTCTCTCGCCTAACCCTGACGAGGTCATGGATACGCGCTGGATCACGCTGGATGATCTGCGGGCCGAGCTGGCCCAGACACCCGAGATTTTCACGCCTTGGCTGCGGATCTACATGGAGCAGCACAGCGCGCTGATTTTCGGCTCAGACGCCTGACGCACGTTAGTCGTGGAATCCGCAGTGCTGCAGCAAACCTGATCTAGCGGGGCAGGGGGCCAGCCCCCATCGTCCTCAGGGGGACGATTCCCGCGCAGGATTTAGGGCCAGAAAAATAGGCGTGGTTAGCCGTTGCGAACGGTGTCGATCATCAGCTGGACGTTTTCGGGGTCTGCGTCTGGAGTGATACCGTGGCCCAGGTTGAAGATATGTGGCCCTTTCGAGAAGGCTTTGACGGTGCGGCGGGTCTCGGACACCAGAGCATCGCCGCCTGTGACCATATGGGTCGACTTCAGGTTGCCCTGAACGCAGCCGCCTGTTTGCAGATGTTCGGCGGCCCATTCTGCGGTGACGCCGTCATCGACGGCAACGCAATCGGCGCCAATGGCCGCGTGGGTGCCGACGTATCGCTCACCTGCGCCACGGGGGAAGGCGATGATTGGCACATTGGGGTGCTTTTCTTTGAGGGCGGCGGTGATGCGGGCCATGGGTTTGATTGAGTAATCCATGAAGTCAGCGCCTTGCAACGATCCCGCCCAGCTATCGAAGATTTTGACGACTTCGGCACCCGCTTCGATTTGTTTGGACATATAGTGGATTGTCGCATCCGTGATCCGCTCCATCAAGCTGTCGAAGACGGCGCGATTTTCGGATTTGAGCATATGCGCGGGGCCTTGATCGGGTGTGCCCTGACCCGCGATCATATAGGTTGCAACGGTCCAGGGGGCACCTGCAAACCCGATGAGCGTTGTTTCGGAGGGAAGCTCTTTTGACAGGATTTTGACCGTCTCATAGACGGGGGAGAGGTGGTCGTGGATGGCATCTGCGGGCACCAGCTTGTCCAGCTCGGCCTGTGTCGTGATTGTGGACAGGCGCGGGCCTTCGCCGGTAACAAACCACAGATCGGCGCCCAAAGCCTGGGGGACCAGCAGGATGTCGGCAAAGAGGATCGCAGCGTCAAAGCCGTAGCGGCGGATCGGTTGCAGCGTTACCTCGGCCGCGAGTTCGGGATTGTAGCACAGTTTGAGAAAATCACCTGCCTGCGCACGGGTGGCGCGATATTCGGGCAAGTAGCGGCCCGCCTGTCGCATCATCCAGATCGGCGGCGTGGGAAGTGTCTCGCCCGCAAGTGCGCGAAGGATTGTTTTCTGGGTGCTCATGTGTTGTCTCTATTTCCAAATTTGGCTGGCGGCACCATGCGATAAAGCAGGGGGGATGCACAAGAGTTGTCAGGTTTGGTCCACACCGTTAGAGATTGCTTATGACATTGAAATTGCCCACTCCCGCCCAACCGCTGATGATCGGCACCCGTGGATCGCCCTTGGCGCTTGCGCAGGCAAATGAGACGCGCGAACGTCTGGCTCATGCCTTTGATTTGCCGTTCGAGGCCTTCACCATTGTTGTGATCAAAACAACCGGTGACAAGATCATCGACCGCCCGTTGAAAGAGATCGGCGGCAAGGGGTTGTTCACCCGCGAGATCGAGGCCGACATGCTCACGGGCAAGATCGACATCGCGGTGCATTCGATGAAGGACATGCCCACGTTGCAGCCCGAAGGGCTGGTTCTGGACACGTATCTGCCCCGTGAAGATGTGCGCGATGCGTTCATCTCGCCCACTGCAAAATCACTGGCCGAGCTGTCGGCAGGCACGGTTGTCGGCACCTCAAGCCTGCGCCGCCGTGCGCAGCTGATGCTGAAACGCGGCGATCTGGAAGTGGTCGAGTTTCGCGGCAACTTGCAAACCCGCCTCAAAAAGCTTGATGACGGCGTTGCGGCGGCGACCTTCCTTGCCATGGCGGGCTTGCGCCGCCTGAAGATGGACGAGGTGCCGCACACAGCGATCGAGACAGACGTCATGCTGCCCGCCGTCGCCCAAGGCGCCATCGGGATCGAGCGGCGGATGGATGATACAAACGTGGCCGCGATGCTGGAGGCGATCCACGACACGCCCACCGGCCAACGGCTCGCGGCAGAACGCTCTTTCCTGTTGGAACTGGATGGCTCGTGCGAAACACCCATCGCCGGTCTGGCAGAGCTTGACGGCGGCACGCTCCATCTGCGCGGCGAAGTCCTGCGCCCCGATGGCTCGGAAGCTCTTAACAATGCGATAAGCTGCCCCATCGAAGACGGCACCGCAGCAGGCAAGGAAATGGCGCAAAAGCTGTTGTCCCAAGCAGGGCCCGACTTCTTCGACTGGCGCTAAAGAACAAGCGCGCCCCCAAGACAACAGCGCTGCGCCTTCTTTATTTTGCCTATAAACTCAAACGAGCGACCCGCATCACGCGGGCCGCTCGCGTTTGTGCGACCGCTCGCCCCCTTCGGGTGCATTGCGATCGTTTACGGCCTGAACTTTGATGGCTCATTTGGCCATCAAATACGCGATGCCTGCCCCGCTTCGCCCGTGGCGGGGCTTTTCAAAGCTCTTGAACCCGCGAAGTGACACCCGAAAGGCGATGCGATGGTGTTTGTGGACGCGGGCGGCGCGGTGCTTAGGGTGCATGGAGCGTTTCTTGATCTGGCGGAGGTCAACGATGGCGGTGCGCGATGTCAGCCGCACGGCGGCGGGGATGTTGGGCCAGTCTCTTTATGTGAAGCTGCGCAAATACGGGTTGCTGAAAACCGGCGATAACCAGGCTCAGGATGCGGGGCCAAAGCCCCAGATCAGTTGGCGCAGCCCGAGCGCCGCCCCGATCATGATGCAGATCATCGTGACAGGCGCACTATAGGACAGGGTCGAGAAGGCCGATAGCCCTTGGCCCACGCTGCACCCTACGGCCACAACCGCCCCGATGCCCATTAACGCTGCGCCCAAAATCTGGCGGCGCAGCTCGCGGGGGTCGTCGCAGGCTTCCCAGCGGAAGTGGCCCTTGATCAGGCTGCCCGCCAACGCGCCCACCAAAACCCCCGCAACAGAGCCTGTGCCAAAGCTGATGGCATTGCCGGACGAGGTCATCAGGTACAGCACCGTTTCCCCCAAAGGGGCCGAGAATGTGTGACTAACCACAGGGGTATCTGCAAATCCCGCCTGCGCGATCCATTGCGTACCTGCCCAGCCCGACACAACCGCAACACCCGCAACAGCGCCCCAGATCACATAGGACGGCGATGTGCGCATACCGCGATGGGTCAGGGTCAGCCCAATGAACAGGACGCCGATCAGGATGCCTGCTGTCTCAACCCCCAGCCCGCTGAGCGTGGCGGCGGCTTCCGCAATGCTCTGGTTTTGATCGGCGGGCAGGGGGGCGCCGAATACCGCCAGCCGCATCCCCGACAGCAGCCCGCCCAAGGTGACATAGGCCGCGATGCCCATCACCAGCACAATCAGAAGCGAGCGGAGATCGCCGCCGCCCAACCGCGCCAGCGCGCCGTAGCCGCAATTGCCCGCCAGTGCCATGCCATAGCCAAACAGCAGCCCGCCAAAAATACTCTCGAACGGGTTCCAGCCGCGCATCATATAAAGCGTTTGCGACAGGTCCAGCAAACCCGATGCCGACAGACCGAAGGTGCCGATAATCGCCACCCCGATCGCGATGCCCCACATCCGCAAACGCAGGGTGTTTTCGCCGTACATCAGGTCTTCGATTGCGCCCAGTGTGCAAAACCGCCCCATGCGGGCCGCAAGGCCCAGCAGGATACCGCCAACCAGACCAACAAGGGCCAGTGCCGTCGGCTCGGAAACGAGATCAAGCATGGTGGTGCGGTTTCAGGCGCACTTAGTCGTCGCGACAAAAGAGGTCATAGACGACCTCCATAATCTGTTTTGCGCGGTCGTCGGCAAGGCTGTAAAAGATCGTCTTGCCCTCGCGGCGCGGCGTTACCAGACCCTCTAGCCGCAGGCGCGACAGTTGTTGCGACACCGCCGCCTGACGCGAGGACAGCAGCTCTTCCAGTTCGGTCACCGACTTTTCGCCAGAGGCAAGGTGGCACAGGATCATCAACCGCCCTTCGTGGCCAATGGCCTTCAGGAAGTTTGCAGCGTCCATCGCGTTGGAAGCCATCCGGTCCATATCGGCAGGACACATGTTGGTATCAAAAACGGGTAGGCCCATAAGTTCAACTTTGCTCTACGAAGGATAATTTATGAATTCGAATGTTCATATGTGTTTTCAGCTATTCACGTCAACATTGGCCCGCGCCAGCATCTGGCCCAAGAGCCCCCAAAAGAAATCCTCGCCGGGGTAGCCTTCGATCCGCGAGGTTTCGACCCCGTCAACGACCAGAACGAAGGTAGGGGTAAAGTGCAGGCTGCGGGCAAAGGTGATGCCTTCGGGGCGGGTGTCATGAATGTCGATGCGCAGCAGGGGGGCTGCTTTTCCCTCGGGGGTTTTGGGATAGATGTCCGAGAGTTCCTCGTTCCAGCGGGCGCACCATATGCAGCCCTTTTCCTCAACCATAATCAGCCGCGTCTCAGCGCTGGTTTGCACGAGGCTGGCAAACAATAGAGTAAGGGACAGGGCAAGTGTGCGCAGGAACATGGAAATTGACCTTTGGTGTACAAATAACATAATATGAATATGTGAATTGTACAAGGCTGGATGCTGATCATGATGGACATCACGTTACTTGGCGCGGCATTCGCGGGGCTGTTGTCATTTCTCAGCCCCTGTATCCTGCCGATTGTGCCCTTCTACCTTAGTTATCTGGCGGGAGTCGGGATGAACCAGATTTCGGCCGAGGCGCAGATTGATCGCAGCACGCGTAACCGCGCCGTGCTGTCGGCGTGCTTCTTTGCGGCGGGCGTGATTACCATCTTTATGGGGCTGGGCGCGGCCGCCAGCATGTTCGGGCAGGTCGTGCGCGAATATTTCGACATCCTGCGCTGGATTGCGGCGGCGATCATCATTGCGATGGGGCTGCATTTTCTGGGCGTGCTGCGGATCGGGATTCTGTACCGCCAGTTGCGGGCCGATTCGGGGGCGACCTCGAATGTGGGGTTTATCGGGGCTTATGTAATCGGGCTGGCCTTTGCCTTTGGCTGGACGCCTTGTGTGGGTCCTGTGCTGGCCGCGATCCTGTTTATGGCGGGGGGCACGGATACGGCGGGCAGCGGTGCGTTGCTGTTGTTTGTCTATGGGTTGGGGATGACGGCCCCCTTCGTGCTGGCTGCGTTTTTCATCGGCCCGTTCATGCGCTGGATGCAAGGCTTTCGCCGCCATCTGGGGCGAATCGAGAAAATCATGGGCGTTCTGCTGATTGTCTTTGGCCTGCTTATTGCGACCAATTCAATGAACTATATTGCGCAATGGATGCTGCGGGTCGGTCCCGACATCGGTGTCTTGCGTTGATCCAAAGGGAGGATTCGAGATGTTGAAACTGCTGACACGGGCCGCGGTGATATTGGCCCTTGCTGCGCCGCTTCATGCGGCTGATCTGGGTGATGACGGCCTGCACAAAGCGCCGTGGATGCGCGACACCTTCAAAGACCTGAGCGAGGATTTGGCCGAAGCCAATGACGAGGGCAAGCGCCTGATGATTATGATCGAGCAGCGCGGCTGTATCTATTGCAAGCAGATGCACGAAGAAGTTTTTCCGATTCAGGAGATCGCGGACTACATCGAGGAAAACTACTTTGTTATTCAGATAAATATGTTCGGCGATGTCGAGGTGACGGATTTTGACGGCGAAAGCCTGTCTGAAAAGGACATGGTCAAAAAGTGGGGCGCGCTGTTTACGCCGATGATCCTGTTTATGCCGCAGGAGGTGGCCGCGGACACCAGCGCCGCACGCGCTGCCGTTGCCACCATGCCCGGTGCCTTCGGGCGGTATACCACGTTCAATATGCTCAACTGGGTGCGGGAGGAAGGCTACGCCGGCGACGAAAGCTTTCAACGCTATCACGCCCGCAAGTTCGCTGAACAGACACAGTAAGGCCGCTGGTGCGGTTTGCCGCGCGATCAAATCCAATAATTCATTTTCATGAATTTGTAGTTGCCTGATCACGTTTCAGTGCGCTACGGTATACCAGACATAGTCTGAGGGAGGACGTATGAGATTTTCTGTCATCACAGCAATCGCAGTGGGATGTTTGGCTGCAGGCGCACATGCCGAAGAAGTGGCCCCGACGGCTGTAAAATATACTGAAGGCGCTGTTGAGCAGTCGTTGTCCGGCGTTGCGGGCGATGCTGCAAACGGGCGGATCATTGTCGGCGACAAAGGGCAGGGCAACTGCGTTGCGTGCCACATGGTCACCGATCTGGCCGACGTGCCGTTCCACGGTGAAATCGGCCCCATGCTGGATGGCGCGGGTGAGCGTTGGTCCGAGGCAGAGTTGCGCGGCATCGTCGCGAACGCCAAGATCATGTTCGAAGACAGCATGATGCCGTCCTTCTACAAAACCGAAGGTTTTATACGCCCCGGCGATGCCTACACAGGCAAAGCGGCCGATCCGGAGACATTTGGCCCGCTGCTGAGCGCGCAACAAATCGAAGATGTCGTCGCCTATCTGATGACACTGAAAGACTAATCAAACTCTTCGGAGTATGAAGGAGAATAACGATGGAATTTACACGACGTAATGCAATCGCAATGGGCGCAGGCGCGCTGTTGATTGCGGGTCTGCCTGTGCGCGTCTCAGCAGCAGCCGAAGACCTGATCGCCGAATTTACTGGCGGCGCCGAAGTCGGCACAGGCGACATCAGCCTGACTGCGCCAGAGATTGCCGAGAACGGCAACACAGTACCAATCGAAGTGTCCTCCGAAACAGCGGTTGATATTATGGTGCTGGCAATGGGCAACCCGACGCCCGCTGTCGCGACCTTCAAATTCGGCCCCCTTGCGGCTTCCCGCGCAGCCTCCACACGTATCCGCCTTGCAGGGACACAGGATGTTGTGGCGATTGCCAAACTTGAGGACGGCTCGTTTGTGCGTGCCTCCAGCACCGTGAAAGTAACAATCGGCGGCTGCGGCGGCTAATCGACCAACAGGAGAATTATCATGGCATCTGGTGTAAAACCTCGCGTCAAAGTACCAAAAAAAGCGGCTGCTGGTGACACGATCACCATCAAGACCCTGATCAGCCACAAGATGGAATCAGGCCAGCGTAAAGACAAAGAAGGCAACGCGATCCCGCGTTCGATCATCAACCGCTTTACCTGCGAATTCAACGGCGAGATGGTCGTTGACGTCAAGATGGAGCCTGCAATCTCGACCAACCCGTTCTTCGAATTCAAGGCAAAAGTGCCCGAAGCCGGTGATTTCAAATTCACATGGTACGACGACGACGGCTCGGTCTACGATACGACAAAATCAATCGCCATCGGGTGAGCGCAGACAACCTTGGGAGGGACTCCATGCGGAAAATGACAAGCGCCTTGATGGCGACGCTGATCACAGCAACAGGTGCGTTCGCCGATCCTGTCGACGACACACTGGTTCTGAATGAAGAAACGGAAATGGTTGTGCGCACGGCGGCGCCCGCGCATGTCTCTGATGCGCTGGACGAAGTGATGTCGGGCTGGCTGTTTCGCGGAACCGAGACCCGCGCGATGCAGTCGGACGACTTTGACAATCCGGGCATGATTTTTGTCGAGCAAGCGTTGGAAGCCTGGGAAACTGCGGAAGGGACCGAGGGCAAATCATGTGCCTCGTGCCACGACGACATGGACAGCATGGCAGGCGTCAAAGCCACCTATCCCAAGTGGAACGAGGCGGCGGGCGAAGTGCGGACACTGCAAATGCAGATGAACGACTGCCGCACCAACCGTATGGGTGCCGAAGCATGGGGGTACGACAAGGGTCCGGCGATCAACATGGAAGCGGCTTTGTCCTCTGTGTCGCGTGGCCTGCCTGTCAATGTCGCCATTGACGGTCCTGCGCAATCCATGTGGGAAAAGGGCAAAGAGCTGTATTACACCCGCACGGGTCAGCTGGAACTGTCCTGCGCCAACTGCCACGAAGACAGCTATGGCAGCATGATCCGCGCAGACCACCTTAGCCAGGGCCAGATCAACGGCTTTCCGGTTTACCGTCTGAAGAACACAAAGTTGAACGGCGCACATTCGCGTTTCAAAGGCTGCGTGCGCGACACCCGCGCCGAGACATACAAGCCCGGCAGCGAAGAGTTCATCGCGCTTGAGCTTTATGTCGCGTCCCGCGGCAACGGCCTGAGCGTCGAAGGCC
>NZ_JBEFLO010000014.1:0-62884 GCF_040149565.1 Sulfitobacter aquimarinus | reverse complement strand
GGTGTATCGCTGGAGTACGAGTGAGCTTGCAGTGATGTGGGACGTCTGCGGGCCGAGGAGGGTGCTTAGATGTCAGCCTGACATCAATGACCACCAAAAGGAATTGATTGACTTCTATAGTCTAACCGAAATCTAGAATTTACGTTCTCCGGTTGCTACCTTGATTGAGATTTAGCACTGTGCCACGGTCAGAACGGTGCCTCTTACTTGCGGCGATTAGAATTACAAGAGTCTACTTATGCATAGTGAAACGGATAAAATAGCAGAGAGCTTGAGGATTTCTCAGATGGCACATTATGCCTGTGCGGAAAGATATCAGCTGAAACACAGTTTAGTTGGCGGTTCTGCGGTTGTTTTAACAACTGTAACCAGCGCCCTTACTTTCTTTGACGCGAAGAGCGTTTCTCCACAACTTATCTATCTAATACCGTTATTAGGAGTTCTTTCGGCTGTTCTGGTCGCTGTTCAAACATTCTCTCGTTTTCTTGAGAGATATGAGGCTCACCGAATTGCTGCCGTTAACTATGGCACTCTTCAAAGACGACTATCGTACGGACAAGTGCAAGACGCGAAAGAAATACTGAAAGAGTGGGAGGACGTAAGTTCCAGAAGCCCGGTGACGCCCACCAAAGTTCGAGATATTAGTAAACGTAAAATGAAAGGTGAAGGATGAGCCTTTGTAATCTCGTCGAGATAACCGAAGAAAACTGGAAAGAAGTGATATCGCTTGAGGTCGAAGAAACGCAAGCCAACCTCGTTGGCCCAAACGTCCGGTCTTTGGCTGAAGCCTACGTAAGGCCAAGCTCTGTCACTTTTGCGATTCAAAATCAGGATTTAGAGCCAGTCGGATTCATGATGTACCTGACGGAGGATTTTGACGGGAAAAGACACATTCACCGTTTCATGATCGATAGGCGGCATCAAAAGAAGGGCTACGGACGTGAAGCCTTACGACTAACTGTCAATCAAATATGGGAAGCCGAAGGATATGAGGATGACATAATGATCATGTTCTTGACATATAATACCTACGCAGAGCACGTTTACACTGAGTTCGGCTTCGAGGATACAGGTGAGATTGTAGTGGACGAAAAGCTGTTCCGGCTGCCATATTCAAAGAGAGCACAGTATAGAGTTTGAAGGATAAATTTTTGAACGTTACAGATTATCACATCGTTGACCTCAGTCATACTTTCTTTCCAGGCATACCTCATGCTGAAGATATGCCGGAAGAAAGCACAAAGAAGATCTATGATTTTGAGAAGGATGGCTTTCAAGCGCACTATTACGGTTTTGCTGGCCAGTGGGGGACACATGTAGATGTCCCAATCCATTTCGTTGAAGGTGGTAGGACCCTAGATCAGATTTTGCCGTCAGAACTTGTCCTCCCATTGGTGGTAATTGACTGTGTTGCTGAGGCGGAAAGTGACAGTGACTATTTGATGTCGCCCGAGAAAGTGCTCGAACATGAGAGTGCGTATGGACGTGTTCCATCCGGTGCATTTGTAGCGATGAAGACGGGGTGGAGTTCGAGGTGGCCAGATCCACAACGCATGTCGAATAAGGATTCAAGTGGCGTCGCGCATTTCCCTGGATGGAGCGTTGAGGCGGCGCAGCTTCTCTTGAAAGAAAGAAAAGTTCTAGCTTTTGGCCATGAGCCAACAGATACTGACGGTGGCATGAAGGTGACCGCTGACAACTTTGAATGCGAAGATTACATATTGCGTCAGAATGTCTATCAAGTTGAACTTATGGCATCAATGAGTGGAATACCTCCAGTAGGTTCTACGATTGTCGTTGGTTTTCCGAAGTCTTTGGGTGGATCGGGATTTCCGGCACGACTTTTGGCTCTAGTCCCAAAGGTGTAAGCATGCCAAGAGCCTCAGGTTATAAGCCAAGTCCCGATGTGTGGGCGAAAAAACAGTCGCTACGGACCCCTTCACTCTTTGTAAACATGGGGTTCTTGCTAGCTGACTACTTGTGTATTTGGTTGCTTCCGTTGGTCATTTTTTGGATCGACCATCCGATCAAAGTGCCGCTTGCTATACTCTGTTTTCTGGTGTCTGCTCGGGGTATGCGAGGTCTCGAATGCCTTGTCCACGACGGATCACATTATAATATTGTTAACGTCAAACCAACTGGCAAACTACACATTGCATTGTCGAAAGTTGGATTGGGCCGTCAAACTAGAGTAATTAGCGACATAGCTGTGAATATAGTCGCCGCCTATCCGGTGTTCAGTACAGTGCAGAACTATCGTGCCTCCCATGAGTTGCATCACAACAAGTTGGGTACAGAATACGACCCAGACTTTGTGCGTCATCGGGAGCTCCAGCTAGAAGGCCTTGACCGGTCCGAACCGTTGAAATTTTTTTATGAGATTGCAAATAGACTGATACCATACTGGATGTCTTGGTGGAGGGCGATTGGTACTGACAAAAGGACTGCGGCCATAGCCAGTTGTTGGCATGTTCTTCTGGTGTTTTCAGTGTCATTGGCAGTGGGGTTTCAAACTGCTCTCACCTATTGGATCGTCAGTTTCTTGGTACCTTTTCTACTAGTTTTGCCAATCTTAAGGTTTATTGGAGAGGCAGCCGAGCATGATTATGTGACGGATAGCAGTGTTGCCGAACAGACTTTCTCAAACACAGGATGGCTGCACCGGCTTTGGCTCCACCCACACAACGACGGATATCATACTCTACATCACCTTTTTGCAGATGTGCCGCATCACAATTTGCGAGATCTCAACCGCTTCATTCAAGAGAACGACAGTGCAAATTACGGAGAATTCCTCCGAAATCGAGTAAGCGTTCTCCAAGATGTCTAGGCGAGTAACATTCTACTGGAAGTGCCCAAAATATCTCGAATACAAGCAACTCTGGTGCTTTACAGACTGGCCTTTGATAACAGAGAAGGCCTACAATAGATATGTGGCCATCGAGGGTAGTGTTCTGACTGCGCGAGATGATAGCAGTAGGCTCGTCGGCTTTTCTCGTGTCGTCAGCGATTGGTGCCAGTACGCATATATTCAAGACGTCATTGTTGAGCCGAACTATCGACGAGAAGGAATTGCTACAGAAATGCTATCCATGATGATAGAAAAAGTTAAAATCAAAGACATTCATTTCCTGGCGCTCTTTTCAACTTTCGAGGGAGAGGAGCTATATCGAAAGATTGGTTTTGAAACACCAACAGAAAATGTGCCTTTACTCTTAATTGGAGACCCTCTGCCAAAAAGTTGATCTGTAGGCCAAGACAAGGCCTATGGACATAGTGGTAAAAGGTGATGCGTGCCTTCTAAGTATGACTCTGCAGTTTTCATCAAAGCAAAACCCAATCTTGAACGACAATAGTTCGATTTTTGGAACGGATGAAAGGAATTATGCAAGGTTAAAGGGTGTCGACTATCGTTCGGCTCCAACGGCGAGATTTGCGGTGATTCGGTACTCTACGAAGTGCAAGCCTGCTTAGGGGCATGTGATAAAGTTGGAAGCCGTTGAAGTTTAACTTGTGTCGAGTCGATGAAAACTCAGGTCTACACTTCATGTCAGCTGATCGGTTTTTATCGACTCTGTCAGGACATAATAAAGGAGAGACATTAGACATGACATCAATAAAATATTTAGCCGCTAACGATTTGAACGCGCTAAATATTTCCACTTCCGAAGTGATCCAAAGTATAGAAGCCATGATAAAAAAGGAAGATACTTCAGAGGCTTTCTCATCGCCCAAGTCGGTAATTAACCATCCCGATGGGCGTTACATTATGGCAACGCTGGCTTGTTCGGACAACCCTCCAATTGTGGTTACAAAGTCTGCGCTAATGAGCCAACGCAATGCCGAGCGTGGCCTGCCACAAATCAATTCTTTAGTAACGGTCTTGGATGGTGAGACTGGAATACCGCAGGTGACAATCGACGGGAATTGGATAACGGCTGTTCGAACTGCGGGATTGAGCGCAACCGCATCCAAGTATTTGGCCAAAGTGAACTCAGAAACAGTCGGCTTTATAGGTGCAGGAGTGCAAGCTCGAAGCCACCTTCGTGCATTTTCGGAGCTTTTTCCACTCAAGCATATCAAAATCTATAGCCGCGGAAAAAGAAATATCGAGCTCCTGACCGAGCTTGCATGCTCCCTCGGGCTAAGCGTTGATGTGAACTTATCCCCGCAAGAAATTGTAGCGAACTCTGACATCGTTACAACGTCGGTCGCCACGTCCGCCATAAGTGAGCCCTTTCTCGACGCAAATTGGCTTGGCTCTGATGCGTTTGCTGCTGTACCAGCGGAGGCTGCTTGGTTTCCCGCAAGCCTGAGTAGTCTCGACGAGGTTTTCATAGACGACCAAGTGCAAGAAAATACTATGTCCACAAAGCTGGTTGATCCTGATATTGTGTCGGGCGACCTCAAACTCTTGATTGAAACGGGCGTCAAACACGGTAGAGCAGCCAAAAAAAGTAGTGCCTTTGTCTTTAGAGGGCATGCTATGGGAGATCTCGCCGTTGCGGCCTTAATCTTAAATAAATTAAGTTGAGTGATTATGATTTTTTTACGAGAATCTTTTCCTAATTCGCCTTCACTTCGAGACTTCGACGTTTTGGTCCATGGAAACGCACAACTCCTTTGGGTCACACAAACATGAGTTCGACCCTGAGTGCAAAGATAACTATTGAGAAGGCAAACCAGGAAGCCATTCGGACACTTTTTGAAAGTGCAGACGCCGATTACCGAGCGACACATTCTGAGCTAAAGAACACGCCAATATCTGCAAAGGAGATCGATGATTCTAGAGGAGTTCTCTGGGTGGCGCGTGTTGACGGGGAAGTTGTGGGGCATGTGGCGCTGGGTAAATTGCGGGAAGACGTGTATGAAATTAAGAGGCTACTTGTTGTTGACGAATATCGGAGAATTGGAATTGCAAGAAAACTCTTAGCTGTGCTGGAGGAATTTGCTAAGAGCGCAGGGGCCAAGTCACTAGTACTCGAGACTGGAACCATGCAGCCTGCTGCTATTTCGCTTTATCGAAGACTAAATTTTGAAGAAGTTGATGCATTTTTCCCTTATGAAAAGCACCCAAAAAGTGTCTTCTTTGAAAAGCATTTGGAATGACCACATGACATCTTGAGCTTCACCGATTCACCGATGTTGTCTGCTCTGCAGCTGCTGCCTTATGATCATAAGGAAATACAAGATGGCTGACGCAGGTTAGCGATGTTTTCGTTTGATAAGTGCCTATTTTCGATCAATTCACATCGTGCTCTGCCGTTATCAAAAGATGGTTCATGATTACGATACATGGCGTTAACCCAGATGTTTCACGTTGACTAAGTTCCAAATCTGATTGAAGTTTCCGTGCTTCTCAAAAAGAATAACGTCTGGCTGCGATTTCGTTCGGCCACCGTCCAAGTCAATTACCTTATTTGTTTCGCTCGCTAAAATAAGGAAACCGCCGGGGTTTCTGACGAGTTCCCACTTCGATTTCTTCCTCAAACCTTTGATGTCTTCACGCAGTTCCAAAGAACTATAGTCTGCAAAATCGTCCGGCCGAACCAAGTAAAGACCGGTATCTCTGTGTTTTAGCGAAATCTGCATAGTATTTTCCACTCGTTCAACAACCCATACGTTGCTCGCTGAGTGGCCAAATTCAGCGACGCCTAGACTTGTATTGCCCGCAACCTCATGCACGGACAAACAAACCGGACCTATGCCGGATGCGAGGATATATTCGTTTTCATGTTCGATAGTTGAGGGAATCTCTCGTATGACTCGAAAACCAACGCTGTTAAATACCGCGTCTGCCTCCATCGTGATATTGGCACCGGGGTGTAGTTTTTCGTCGCCGTAGTAAAAACATCCACCTTTCAAAACCCATTCTTCAGGGTTTCCACCATCACCAGGTCTTGCTAAGCGACAGTATTGCTGACTGTGCCTGGTTGGGAAGCTATTATCCCCAGTCCACTCCCATGTGTTTCCGAGTTGACCCGCTACGCCGAACTGATTTTCTGGAAAATCGCCGACTTCCAAAACGTTTGAGTGCTTACCTCCTCGAAAATTTGCATGGTCGTGGCTGGGATGTTCGCCCCACCAAAACCTAGTTTCACTATTTGCTCTTGCTGCAAACTCCCATTCGTTCTCGGAGGGAAGCCTGTAGTTGAAGCCTGTTAATTCTGACAGCCATCTGGTATAAGCTACCGCATCGGGTATGGTTATCCCAACAACAGGTTTTTTTGGATTGCTGAGGTCGCCGATCATTTTTCTGTATTGTGGTCCGGCCTCTGAACAAAAGTAATCCCATTCTCTTACTGTGATCGGGTATTTTGAGATAGAGAACGGCCGGGAAATACCTACTTCAACACCACAGTCGGTCCTGAAGGTTCCGGAGTCTAGGTGCACCATAGTTGGGGATATCGAGTTGTCTTGAAACTCTGTCTTCGGCTCGTAAGCTTCAGACTTCGTATGGCCAGAGTTATAGACCAAGCGCTCTGTGCCATATGGAATTGACCGAATAAAATTAGGTAGGTCAGAGTGCTGTGAACCAAATGAGACGGCATGAACGTTGCTGACGCTATTGAATTTCGCATCATCTCCGTCTTTGACCAAAATATAATTTCGATAGGCGCTATCAGTTTTCGCAATGAATTCGAAAAAGGGTTGAAAATTTGGATCTTCGATTCCTGCACCGAAGCCAACAAATAGTAGCCCGTAGTTCAGTGATAGATTTCGAAGAAATGTTTGAAGGCGTTCTTCGTTTAAGATCGACGTATAAGACCTCATGCCAAAGACGATGTGCTCGGGTCGGTCGGCACATCCATGCACATGCATAATGTAACCTAGTGGGTCATTTTGTAAAAGTTGAAGAAAATTTTTCTGTTGCCAGTCCAGCGGGATACATGTTCGTTTACGACCGGGTCGGGAGAGTAACGTGTCGTAGTTTGTTGTGACAATCGGCGCATCTAAGGAGTATATTGCGTCCAAAAGTGCGGCGGATTCCACTTTCAACTCACCGATCGTCTCGCGGATCCACATGTTCCATTCGTTTGATCTATGGCCAAGCTTTCGTTCAATGAGTGTGGCTATGGCCAACCAATTGTCGAGATCATCCGTTTGTAACATCGATTTGAGATCGTTAGCAGACTTCGCCTCGAGCTTCTGTGTGCCATGGCGCGTGCATTCGTCTATCCCATGCTCGAGAAGCCCTCGCCAGGTCGCGATTGAGTTGCCTTGCGCGGTTGCAGCGGACACTCCTGCTCCGGCGACAACGGCCAGTTTGCCGTTGTTTGCTAGTTTGCGAAGATCAGAAGGGATACGCATTTGTCATTTCATCCTCATTCATTGATCGGTATGTATAGTTCGTTTATGCTGTGAAAGCTACATGGTGTTTGTGGTTCCCCAGCCCAAGTCTGACGTTGCTTTTCGAGGCTACTCTAGTCAAGTTCTTCCACATAGTGCCGTGGTTAGAGGTTTTGCTTAGCGTCTGGTGGGTGATTGAGGTAAGCTATGTCAAAGAATGTCGTTGATACATCATTTGCCTTAAGGAGCTTCGATTGACCGTTACTTTGAACCCGTTGAATGTCGATAATTGGGAAGAATGCGCCGAGTTAAAGGTGGGCCCGACCCAAGAAGGGATGGTGGCTCCCAATGTTTGGTCCATCGCGGAAGCTTGCGTTCGGCCAGAAAGCGAGATTTTCGCAATTTGCCATAATGGTGAGATGGTCGGGTTTTTAATGAGTTTGGAGCATGAAGGCACAGAGACGGTAGAACTATATCGGTTCATGATTGCTTTTGAGCATCAGCAGTCCGGCTACGGACTGACAGCTGTACAACAGTTTATTGAGTATCAAAGAGCGAAGGAAATTAGTCCGAAAAAGTTAGTTGTAAAATTTCTGATTGAGAACTTCTCAGGAAAAAAGCTCTATGAGAAAGCAGGCTTTCAAGATACTGGCGAGTTGGAGGAGAACAAAGAGTGGCGGTTTACTGAGCATGTCTATTTTATGGACCTGGTGTGATCTCAAAGGCTACTTCACTTTGAGATTTTTTCGAACGAAAGAAATTTTCATTGGTTGATATCTTCCTAGCGAATACCTCCGAGGACTATGCCGAAAGACTGGAAATGCAGGGGCTTGCTGGTGTGCAGGCGGCGCATGAAATGGACCTCTCCAATAGATCATTGCTGTACGGCGGAGGGAGAAAAATCGTTGTCCTCCCGACGAACGTGGACGCTGCATGGGTTCGTAACACATGTAGTTCAATTGGATATAGCGATCTAACTATTCTTATACCATCGAATACCTCTCTGCGACTTTGTCGGTCTATAGAACGAGATGGTGTTTTGCTGGAAAGGTTGGCGTCTATCTTGAGGTCTAATCCGAGTAGTCGTCTCATACCTTATGCGGTAACGAAGGAGTATTGCAGCCTTTGCCGTGCACTTGAACTGAGCGATCCCTCAGTCAGCCACGCTGCTGCGATACAAATGGATTCTAAAGCTGAATTCCGGATGGCGTTCCAAGATACAGCTGTTCGGATGCCGCGAGGGTATGTTTGCGAAGAGCTAAGTCAAGTCGTTACGAGGCTGATGGAGTTTTCAGAAGTAGGAACTCCTGCTGTACTCAAGGTTCATGATGGAGAGTCCGGTTGGGGTATGGAGATTTTCGATTGGCTTGCACAGGCTGATAAGAGAGATAAAAGGCAGATTGATAAAGCCGTCAAAGAGATTGTTTCTGCAGATTTGGTATGGTCGCACGGGCCATATATCGTTGAGGAGTACATCGTACCAAGCTCTAAGTTGAGTGCTTTATCACCTTCTGGGGAAGGCACTGTGTCTTCAAGTGGTACGAGTTTGGACTACATTTGTGACCAAGTAATCGCTGCCGACGGTACGTTCATTGGGATCCGTATGGGCCGCTCGATCCAAGAACTGCCACTGACATCAGTTGTAGCAGAACGTACGATCCAAGTCGGGCAACGTCTGCAAGAGATGGGTTACGAAGGTTCATATGATGTAGATTTCATTGTTGGCGATGAGGGACTATATGCCTTGGAGAGTAACGTAAGGCGAACCGGGGGTACACATGTGTACGAAGTTGCGAAGCATTGCTTCGGGGACGATTGGACATCGCGAAGCTTTATTTCGAACGATAGCATTTCTTACGGAGAACATTCATTGAACGGAGATGAGATTTACCGAAGGTTGGGCGACATTTTATTCGATGCAGCCGAAGGGTCAGGTATTATCGTTTCCTACATTAGTTCTCGCCGTCCCATGATTGGGGTGATAGGGGTCGGCAAAAACGATCACGAAGCGATAGGCTTCTTGCAAAGGGTTTCTGAACTCTTGAGACATTAGGCGTTACTTGTCAGTAGATTTGAAGAATTAGATCCGTTCCATGCAACCCACGGCCAAAAAAGCCCACAAAAATTTTCATGTTGTTGAGGCTTCTGACCCAAGGGAAATGGGGCAGAAGCTGGGCTCAAAATTCGGTTCGTGGACGCAGAGAAGCATTGAAGAACAGTGTTCGCAAGATAGTTGGTTGGAAAAGCGCAGTGAAGTGCGGCGTCTTCTGCCTCTAATAGAGAAGTGGGCCGGCGACCTTGCTGAGGAGATAGACAGCTATTCTCAGGCTGCCCAAGTCGATCTGATTGATGCTTGGGTATTAAGTACAGAGTCGGAGTTCGACAAGGATCAAGCGGAGAAATGCACAACTATTCTGAGTAACGATGGTCAGCTTTTGGCCCATAATGAAGACTGGAGTGCTGACGCGAGTGATTCGATTTGCGTTTTGAAGCGCAAAATTGGGGAGTTTTCAGTATTTGAATTCCACTATTATGCCGTACCTCTTGGTGGTACAGCATTTTCTGTAAATTCGTTTGGTTTGTGTTCTGCGGTAAATAGTTTACCTGTTTCGACCGTAAGCCACGGGTTGCCGCGCAATGTTGTTGCACGACTCATTAGTCATTCTTGCGACGCTGAAGCTGCGTTGGCGATAATTCGTGATGTCCCCCGATATTCGGGCTATAATTATGTGCTGTCCGACACTCACGGCACCTGCTTGAACATTGAGTGTAGTGCGGATGATTTTATAGTCACTGAGCCAAGTTTCCCTTACGTGCATACAAATCATTATAGGCATCTGTCCGGTATGCCGGCTGTATATGCAAGCGACTCAAGCTACGAGCGGCTTGAAAGAGTGGCTGCTGAAGCATCGGAGAACATGACGAAGCATCGCGCTTCTGCTATTCTTCATGATTGTTATCCGGTTTTTAGCAATAAAACCATTGGTAGCGTCGTTGTTGACATCGAAACATGGTCTGCTTTGGTCTGGTTGAAACGCGAAAAGGAACTTGGTTGGCTTAGTTACCCGCTGCCCACCTAATTCACCAATGAATATGAATTAACATAATAAACCTTATGCGGTTTTATACTTAGTGTTGCGATAGTATATTATCGTCTGTATGCTGAAGCCCGTCTCAGAGGGTCCTCAGCATGCGTCATCTAATCAAGAAACTCCTCCCCTCGGCCGCAGTCGCTTTGACTGTGACAAGTTCTTCGCTGCCAATGCCGGCCCGCGCGCAGACATACCCGATCGATTGCGCGATCCTCCTGTGCCTGTCTGGCGGCTGGCCTGCTTCCGTGCCATGCGCCAGAGCCCGCGCCGAATTCATCCGACGCATTACGCCTTGGCCGGTGGAACCGCCGCTTCAAATCTGGCGCTGTCCCATGGGTGCGTCCTTTGAGACCGCTCCAGCAGCAAACAGTGCAGACCGCGTCTTTGAAGCGCTTTTCCAGAATAACAGCACTGGATCGCGACAATCCTTTCCAGCGCGCAATACCGCTGATCCAATTATGGCTGCTTGGCGCACCCCAGAAGCCCCAAAATACCTTGTTCCCGCCGACCAGGCCCTCCGACTCGTTCAAAATCGTGCGGACATCGATATCAGCGGACCTGAGTTCAACTTCGTGCGGTCGATCCGTGTCTTTGATGTCCGGTATGCGCGACAACACGAATCCGGGCGTGATGGTGACTGCAACCGTAGCGCCACCGTGGTCCTGGGCACCTATGGCATCCAAGGTGACTTCGTCTGGCAAAGGTCTTCCATAGCCGCCCTTCCCACCGCCCATGTTGGCCTTGAACGTTGGGGCCAGAATTGCCCTGATATCTATCACCGATCCGTCTTCGTTGATTGGCATGACTACGGTGGAGAATACGGCTTTGAGCAAGTGGACTATTAAATTGTAACAGTTCACAAGGTCTTGCATTGTTTAGGTCATAAACGTGCAAGACTAGGAGAAGGCTGTTCAATGAACGGGAAGCCGAAAAGTAACTCTGAAGAGATCCAAAAGATCGCTTGCGAGCAGAACTACGAAACGTTTCGATCGCTGAATCAGCAGATGTGGCAGATTCCTATCATATCGATGACGTTGACGGGGGGATTGTGGTTCGGCGTGTCAGGTGCTTCGGACTTTCCAGTGTTTCAGGTCGCACTTTTGGTTTTGGCTTTCGTCGGGAACTTAGCGCTTGCCGTTATTATTGTGCGGTTGCGATACGTCATGGATAAACACTTGGATTGGCTAAGGCTCAACCTTGGCCCAGACTTCGTCGAAGCGAAGGGGCCGCAATGGTACAACAAACAGTTCGTAGTCCGAACAGCATTTCAGGTGGTGCTCGTCTTAGCCGCGGCTGTAAGTATCGTTCTGTTGATCTTTACTGCTAAACAAACAGATTGGGGCAAGGAGTTTGCTAACATGACGGACAATCCCGCCCTTAGCTACTACCAAGATCATGCGGTACGTTTGGCGGATCAGTATGAAGTGGTTGACCCGGTCGAGGCGCATCCGGAGCTCAACGCATACTTGGATGCCCTCCCTGAAGGAACTCAGCTACGCATACTTGATGTGGGCGCTGGTTCTGGAAGAGATGCTGCGTGGCTGGCTCAGCTCGGTCACGACGTAACGGCTGTTGAGCCGTCTGGGGCAATGAGACGGCTCGCTCAGCACTTGCATCAGGCAACAGAGATCAGATGGCTGCCTGATGAATTGCCAGAACTTGCTCAGGTTAGTTCAGGCAGTTTTGACTTGATTGTCCTAAGCGCCGTTTGGATGCATGTCCGCCCTGAAGATCAAGTTGCGGCACTGCGGCGCCTGTCCCGTCTTCTTGCAGCAAACGGTCGGATATATGTTACTTTGCGGCTAGGTCCGGCGGAGCCAGACCGAGGAATATTCTCAGTCAGTCTTGAAGGTCTCAGATTAGTTGCTGAACCCTTGGGGCTAGAAGTTCAAATGCTGGGGGAACAAGATGATCTACTGGGCCGCAGCTCTGTTAAGTGGGTTTCAGTGATGCTGAGCGCCGCATAATTGGCTGCTGACCTTCAAGCGACCTGCGGCCGTAGTACCCTTTCTCATAACCGCCAAACGTGATCCTGTTCTCTTCAACAAGCTGCAAAAGGCTCTCTCTGCTGATGCCCGACTGTCCCCCAAGAGCAAACACAATCTCGATAATATCTGCGAGGTTTGCCTTGCGCAGGTGATCTTCCTTTGTCTGCATGAGGTTAAGGTAGTCGATTTCTAGCTTCTCATAAAGCGCGGAAATTAACGCTTGACCCTCAAGTACTTTGAGTTCTGCTTCGTTGCCAGCGCCTTGATGACACGCTGATACGCCGTCACGGACAACGGTTTCACGGCGCCTGAAATCTGTGTTGTCTTGGTTTCGTTTGGCTCGGTTACAGGAAAAGCAGAGTGCTTGCAGGTTTTCCGGATCGTTGACATCGATCAATTTTCCATGAAGCCGCACTTTACCTTCTTTGTTTGCCTTCGAGCGGGGAACAATATGGTCAATATCGATCGGGCGAACCTGAGAAGAGATCCCGCATAGTTGGCACTTTCCACCCGCCAACCTTAGTATGTCATAACGGACCGACGTACCTGCTTCTGGTGCCCTTTCTCGCGTCTTTTTCTTCTCGATCCAATCTATGATCTTTTCGTCGCAAATGGCCAATGCTCGGTTTAGAGCTTGTTGGTTCGTTGGATAGGTTACGAGCCGAAACTTCGAGCCCTGACGCTCATACTCCATCATGCCATGCTTTGTCAGAGTGGATTTTGGCCACCGCATTACGATCCGTTCGTAATACTCTTGGACAGCAATTTCATGACCTGCCAAGGCCGCCGCCAGTTGTGCTTTTGTCCGTAACCCTTTGTTGAGCAGTAGTTCTTTAAGGACAACTGGCTGATAAATATCAGTCATCGACATTCTATCGGATAAGAACTCAAGCAGTAAGTCTTTGGTCATGAATGCAACCCGAACCGTTGAGTTTTGATCGTCTGGTGCTCAGTGTCTTTGCTTGCCTTGAACCTGTCACGTTTCTGTGCCGCCCCACGTGCTCGCTTAGGCCATCTCTACTTTGTGCACAAATCAACATAGGTTTGCTACCTTGCTAGATCTGAAAGATCCTAAACAATTTTGCCACGACATCGCCACGGCGATCTTGAAAACTGTTGATATCCCAAGTTTCGTTCTGTGAAATATCCCTATTTGTCGCTAGATCCGATTGCGCAAACGCTGCTCGTTTTGCTGCAAACTCTCTATTAGCTACGGCATCGTTCTCTCCTTGGCTCATTATGGTCAAGTTGCCGATTGAGTTTATAAAAGGCCTGAGCTCAGGGTCCATATTAGCTGCGTTTTGTGCCTCTATGTGCTCTAGCGTAACCGTCTTAAAATCCACAACGCGCGAAGGATCCCGACATACAGGTCTCCCCTGGGCTCCATCGTCAAACCAGCGTTTCATGAGCTCCATCATGACAAGTGCGTAGCGAATGGTTTTGTTATTATCTTGTCCATACTCCAAAGCCTTGAGTCGCTCTTGAAAGACATCGTCTCCAGCAAAATCGGAGACTAAGGTTGCTAGGTCACTCCTAAGATCGCCGACACCAAACTGATCGGGCGTTTCCCGTATGATTTGGATATGTTTCTCGAATATTGCGCTGACTGGATAGATAGGCGCTTTGACCACCACACCGTATCGAAACGCAAAACGCTCTACGAGGTCGGCGACCTGCACAAAGGTGCCGGGGCTTAGCAGCGACGCGGCATGAAGCATGGGAAAGCAATATTCTTGACAAAGGACCTTGGTGATAGCTTCAAAGCGCGATTTAAAGACCGGTGTGAAACTTGGGTGTTCCGCAACACAAATTTCACCACCGGCGATCTTTTGAATCGCAACCACGTCTTGCTCTAGTTGTTGAACAGCTTGCAAGACACTCTTGGCTTCACCTTCCGTCGCTTTTTTGTCGCCTTGAACGCTTGAAAACAGGACTTCTTCTATCTGGTCGACAGGCTGGTGTCGCTTCCGGTGGATCCCTGTTCGAGAGGTAAACGCAGCTTCAAGGGCTTCATCAGGTATCAGGTTTCCGCCTGATAGGACATTGTCCCATGCCTGTTCCATTGACCCGACCTCGCCACTGTCCAGTCTGTGCGATGCAAATTCTAGAGTAGACGCTCTTAGGAGGTCACAGTTGGATACAGGAACACCCCGACTGTTCAGAACTCTGTAGATGTGGTTGGCTTGGCTACTGGATCCAGCGGACAAATGAACAATGATAAGATCATTCAGGAACACCGCATATAGTGTTTCCAGAATTCTGTGGGCGTCTTGATTGTCCTGAGCCCGCTCAAAAAGGCTCTGCAGGTACTCTACGATTGCAGCGTTTGCATGCTCCAGCCTATCGTGAGAAACCCTCGACGCTTCACGGTCTTGTCCCGCCAATAGGCGTTCGAAATATGGATCGTCCACTTTGTTGAGCAGAAGCTTTCGGATCGACTTCTGTGACTTGAACTCGATATCACTGGTTCGTTCGAATGTATGAATCAGGTTTTCAGCTCTTGCACCGAAAAAGTCTGCAAACTCTTGCGCATCGCCGAGCACCGCCGCATTCTCAGCAGTCTCTTGATATTTTCTCCTCAACGCACAGAGGAACATATAAACAGTTGCAAGGCGTTGTTGTCCATCAATGACGATTTGATGTGGGCGTGAAGTGCCGGGAATCTCTCCTGGCGATGTGACAATTGCTCCAAGAAAGTGAGGTCTGGGTGCTGCTGTAACCCGTCTCCTTCTACATTGGTCAACATCTCCCAGAAAAAGAGACACTGCGGTTTTGTCCCAAGCATAGTCTCGCTGAAAATGTGGCACCGCAAAGGTGCAGAAGCCTCCGAGAAACGAGGAAACTGTTGATTGTGCTGAACGAAGGTTGAGAGAATCCTGCATAAAACCCGCCGATCTTATCGTCAAACTGATACTCGCCGACTCCACATTTCGTGAAACCGTAAGAGGAAATCTTGTACACTGGTTGGCTTTGGTTGGAGGTGCTCTTCAAGATAATCAAAACCTCCTGCTGCATACAGGTTCGCCTTGTCCACCCCAGCAGTTTCACTCAGCCGCGTTGGCGAGTTCACATCGAGCAGTTTTGCAATTTCTCGCTCAAAATCTCGGCTGGAATAGTTCTCGGTGTCCAGTCGTCGTAGCTCAGCTTCTACGACGAGACCTCCAATGAACTCCTTGGATTCGCGAAATACTTCTGGGTAGCCACCTGGAAAGAAGGTGCTTCCTTCCAAATCGTCTTCACGTCCCATTCCGGAAATGCATGTGCCTACCATGAGGCACGCATAGAATGCATCGAACAGCAAGAAATCGCGACCTCTATCGTCATCCCGAGGGGTGTTTGAGAACATCTTCTGGTCTCGATAACCAAAATACGACCTAACGCCCTTGTGTAGCAAAAAACTCATCCCTTAGCTCCTACAGTCGCGTGGAACTTTTGGAATGCGTCAATGCCATTCTCAACTTTTGGGCGCCCAGTGATCCCATCAATCGATATTGTGATATACTCGACATCGTCTCGTTCGAAGAATGTATCAGAAAATCCTTCCCGCTCGCTCGAGATAACAAAGATGATCATCTGGTCGAAAAGTGGAGGTATCAGTTCACCGACGGTTCTGCGAATTTCGATGTCCAAGGAAACAGCCGGTGAATCTACGACAAAGGGTAGCTTGTGTGGCGCTTGAGCAAGCAAGGCCGTAAGAAAAGCATAAGACACTGCAAGTTTTTGACCTTCACTCACTGAAGTCTTGACCTGTACAGAGTCCGTCGTCAGACACAGACTTCCTTCAATCGAAGAAACTCGTAACTGTTCATTTGGAAGTATGTTCTCGAGGTTCTTGTTGGTCTTGTCTTTGATCCTTGTCCTTAGTCTTTTGACCGCGCCAAGTTCAGTACTCTTAACCAAAGCCTTGAGTGCTTCAGTTTTTTGCATGAAGTCATAGGTACCAGACACAGTATCAAGTTTTCTTTGGCGTGCATGGCGCTCTCGTTTGCAAGCCGGAATGTTGCTCTGCCATGCTGTATCGGTTGAGCCGAGATAGTCCGCTGTGAGCTTTTCAATTGACTCATCCACCGTCGCAAGCCGACTCAAAATTCTTGCTCTTTCAGCTTTGCACTTCTCGATCTCTTCAAATCGTGGTGCATTGGGGTCTGCTTCAATTCTTAGCTTTCGTTGACTAGCTAACTGCAGCGCGTCTCGTGCCATCCCAAGCTGACCCAAAACTTCTCCAAGCGAGGTCCGTTCTTGGTTAACTTCTCGCAGCGCCAGTTTCATCTGGTTGATGACGGCAATTTGGTCATTGCCCAGATAGTCTTTCGCCGTTGAGAGAATAGTTTGACGTTCTTCTTGTCCAATTGTCGACCCACAAACACATTTTGGTTGTTCGGCAAGTTGAAGGAAGAACTCTTCTGACATGGTGCGCGGAAGTTTGAGTGTTTGCATGGTCCCGCCAAGAGATTCCAGGCGATGGAATACAGTCTCATGGAGCAAAGGTGGTGATCTAAATAACTGGATCGACTGCGCCGTCAGTTCTGAAATGAGGTTGCTAGAACGCAGGATCTCATCCTCGATCTCCTTGAGCTCATCTGCATACTGGGTGTTTTGTCCGGTAAGTTCGTCGATCCGCTGGTCCAGTTCGCCAACCTCCCGTTCGCTTTTCTTTTTCTCAGATTTCAGACTTCGCTCATCGCGCTCAAGTTGAGCTAAAGTGTTAAGAACCTCTTCGAGTTCATTTGTGAAGCGCTCAATGGAGTTCTTGGTCGCTGCGGAGGAGATGGATGCTGCGCTTCGCTGGCGCTTCTTAGCTAGCGCATCTATTTCAAGTTCAAGCTCTCTCAGCTGGTCGAGTTTGTAGAGCGCCCTGATGGAGCTATCCGCACGATCCGCTCCCTGCTCGATTATTTCTGATGCTAGTTCGCCATCAAAAACGAACAGCTGGGTGATCTTGTCTTCAAAGGTGTCGCGCAACAATGGAGGCAAGCGGTGCCCAGGCTTATCTCCGCCCGAAACATCGCTCACGGATGTTGTAGTGAAGGTACATCGACCGTTTCGAAAGTCGAAGTCCATTCGAACTCTCCACGGATCATCATCAATCCTTAGCGCTAGTTCGAAAAACCCAGATTCGACACTATCGTCAACTTTTAGGGAATTAATGTCTGTTGCCGTAAGGCTCTTGCCCGTTAGGGCATCTCGGAAAAGACGCATGGTTGTCGTTTTCCCTGTGCCGTTCGGCATTTGGAGAAGAGTCCAGCGCTTAGGGTGGCTAGAAAAATCGATATCAACATCTCTAAGGTAGCCACGGAGGTTTTTGGCACGCCAGCCAGTAATCTGAACTCTCATCCGACTCGGCCCTACTCTTCGTTCGGCATATCATTGATTAAATCGAGCAGATCAGATTCGTGAAATTGACCGACCAACTTGTTCACAATGCGCTTTTCGAACTTTCGCGCATAGGGCGTATCTTCCAACCCGCGCTTGCGAAGGGCGTCTGCAATGGCATCCAAGACCTCCGGGTCGATAACGTTTTCACTATTCATTCTATTTCGTCCTGTTGCGGAATAACGTTTGAGAGTTGTGTGAACCAGTTGTATCGGTCTAAGTCGGCAGAGCCGTCGACCGCATCTTGGTTGGTGAAGTCAACAAAGTCCAACACATGTGCTCTCTTGGTTGGGTTTTCTGGGTCAGTCCTAAGGCATCGGCCCAGTCTTTGAATTGTTTCGAGCTTGGCTCGGGATGAGGAGAACAAAACGATGTTCTGGACGGACTGAATGTCGATTCCTTCTGATAGGCGGTGACAACTTACCAGGCATTCTAGTTTGCCTTCTGCAAAACGCTCCAAGTTCGCACTTTCATCGGACTGAAAGTAAGTATGGTACGGTACGCGAGCTTCCATGAGCAGTGATTGAACATCTCTGCCAAAAGCTGCGGTTTCGACAAAAATGAGGCATCTCTTGAATAGATCTGGTTGTTCACTCAGGAAGTCGTTGAAAGGCCTGATTTTCTCTTTTGTGGTTTTTCGGACGCGAGCAATATCGCGGTACAGAGCCTCGTCGCTCACAGCTTCACCCGCTGCTTGTTTGGCATGGTGTCGCTTGATTATTTGACGGATTTCAACCTTGTCTTCGTTGGACAGTGTATAGCTCAGCGCGGTGTACTCGAAACCACAGAGGATACCCTTTTTGATCGCATCCTCGAGCCCAAACTCGAAAATGACAGGCCCAATCTCGGCGGAAATGAAATCGTTGCCCTCACTGTCATACTCTCTTTCGGGTGTGGCACTCAATCCAAGCCGATACTTGAACCTGCTTAGTTGTCCAGTCAGGTCGCGCACCATCGAAGGTGAACCCATTCCATGAACTTCATCGCAGACAAGTAGCGCATTACTAACGTCTTCATCTTCAAGGAAAGGTAAGACTTTGTTGAGCTGTTGGCGTGCGATAATCAGCACTTTTGGTAATCGACAAGATAGAAACGAAGAGGCTTCCTTCCATCTCCCAAAATGCCGGAACACGGCCAAATCCGAACTCATGATCGCTGATTTGTGCCACTGTGTAAGCAAGTCAGTACCAGACATTGTTATCACGACCGATTTTATTGCGCACCGCTCTGTGAGTTCGTCGATTATCTTGAAGGCCGTCTTCGTTTTTCCAGTTCCGGTCGCCATTTCCAAGACGCCATGTTTCTTCTCCAGAAACGCCTCTACCGCTGCGTCTTGGTGAATCCACTTATTCGACTCTTTGCTGACTTTTGGGGCTTTGGGTGCGTTGTACGGTCTACCAAGAGTGCTTGTGAATTGGATCAATTTTTTCTTTATGGCGTCTGGCAACTGGAATACGCGTACATTCGGATCTTGGTTGTTCCAAAGTTTGTCAAAGCGATGCTGGTGTTCTGAAACTCTTTGAGCTTCTCGTCCGTCTATCCAAGAATAAAATACACTAATAGACTCATAGTTTCGGAAAGCCTTAGCGCTGTCATTTTGCGACCCATGGAAGGCGATACTATCACTAAGTTCATCGGAGAATATTCCGAATTTATCGTGAAAATCGCCGTCTAGGTCTCCTCTGGGTAATGCAATGCGTATGTCCAACAGGCCGTCGGCGATCATCCATGACAGCGCCGCCAGCGTTTGGGTTTCAAGCGCGCTCGGAAGGTCGTCGACAACGCTCCGTAAGCTCTCGTAAAGCAGCAGGTCTGATTTAGCTTGATCGCCTTGATTGAGTGCAGCCCAATCTTCTGCCCCCATGTATGGACTTACTACAAACCTCGCTCTTCCTCCGCCGCCGGCAAAGACCGCCAGTCCCGACCCAGCCAGTCGCAACCAGTTTGATGTAAAGTACCCTACTCCACGGTCATATTGATTTGCTGCAGCCAGAGCTGGTCCATAGAATTCCGAAATCATTCCGTTCGTTGAAGTGTTTAGCGACGGAAGGGTAGGTAACTCTCGAAGGGGCATACTAGCTTGATTTTCAATACAAAGGTTTGTGGAGCGTCGTCCTAGCTACCACTATTTGTAGCAGCAACACGAGGCTCAAGGAAGTTAGTAAGGATAGAAAAGCAGCGAGACCCAGGAAAACCTTTTCCATGAAAGTCAAAAGGACCTGAAACAGTTATCCAGTACGACCCGTCGCACGCTCGACGTGATCAATCGAGATTTTGCTGAGACGGTCTACGCAGTGGCCAACAATAGTAATTCAGCCGAAGCATTGATGAAGAATTTGGCGATTATCGACATGTCTTCACGGTCCGTTTGCCGACCCAGACCTAGCCGGAAGGCATTGCGCGCCCTAGGAGTGTCGCCGAACATGGCGAGCAGAACGTGAGAGGTTTCGACATGTTCTGTGGCGCAGGCGCTCGATGCGGAGAAGCAGATGTCGTTCCTGAGCTTCTGCATCAGCGCTTGTGGTACAACGCCGTCGATTGTGAGCGACATCGTGTTTGGCAACCGCGCCTCTGTGTTGCCATTGACCTGCACCGCTAAGGTCTCTTTGAGTTCCCTTTCAAGCTGGTCTCGCAAGGCACCAATCCGATCCCGGTCATGGTCTATGTTTTTTGAGATGAGCTCAAATGCATGTCCAAGGCCTGCAATGCCAGGCGTGTTCAAGGTCCCTGCCCGCAATCCCTTTTCTTGCCCACCACCAAACATAACTGGGGCTAAGTTGACCCGTGGTTTTCGGATCGAGCGGTAAAGGGTCCCTACTCCTTTCGGTCCGTAGGCCTTGTGTCCGGAAAAACTTGCTAGATGGATGGGGGCGTTCTTGAGATCAAGCGGCACAAAAGCCGAAGCTTGCGAGAAATCCGTGTGGAACAGCGCCCCAGCCTCCTCGGCAAGCTGGCCTGCCTCCAGGATCGGTTGCAAAACACCCGTCTCATTGTTGGCGGCCATGATGGAAACCAATCCGGTCTCATTTGTCAAAGACTGAGCCAGCTCATCGAGGGAAATCTGGCCACCTTCATCTACCCCCAATCGCGTTACCCGCGCGCCTTGCGCTTCGAGATGGTCGAAACAGGCCAGAACAGATGGGTGCTCGATCTTGCTGGTGATCAGATGCGTGCGTCCTGCCTCCTTGAGCCGAGGGAACACTCCAAGGATCGCAAGATTGTTTGCTTCGGTGGACCCGGCTGTGAAGACAAGCTCGGTTTCCTTGCAATTGAAATGGCCCGCAATCTGCGCGCGCGCAGTCTCGACAACCCGAGCGGCCGCTGATCCTTGGCTGTGCTCAACACTTGATGGGTTTGCATATACGTCCCGACTGACACGTATGACCGTCTCCAAAACCTCCGGATCAATCGGAGTAGAAGCGTTGTGGTCAAGGTAAATCGGTGCCGACATCGCTTCACGCACTCCCCGCGATCAGCTCGGCCGCATCCGCCGGGGATTTGAGGCGAACCGAGAGTTGCCGCACACCACGATCGATGTGCAACCGCAAGCGCGCCAGCAAATCACTGTCGTCGGTTTCGATCTCCTCAGCTCCAAACTCGACGTATTTCAGAAGGTCGATGAAGAGAGGTTGGAAGTCCCCAAAGAGCGTATAGGCGTTGAATTCTTGACCCTCGCCCGCATCATCGGCTGCGCCGGATATGGGCCCGGCTTCAAAGGATGACAGCATGGCCATGCGGCAAACGAGGTTGGGTGTCAGACCGGATCTTTGTGAAATGATCCGCACCTGACCGGTCGCCGTCGATGAGATCCGAAACTTGTTAATGTGCATCAGTCGTCTCCAGAACCTGTGCATCCGCTTCAGCACTCAACACCGTGATCTCCGTGCGCTGTCCACCGACCACAGCACCAATCTCAAAACGCCGGCTCACATAAGGGCTGATGATCTCCAACAGATCTGGGGTCAGCTCGGTATCCGTGCACAGCATGATGACCTGCGCCGAGCTGCGCGGCACGTAATTTGCCATTAAGTTTGTCCGGTGTTTCCGGTCCAGACGTGACAACGGCGTGTCGATGATCATGGGCAATTCTCGCCCACTTGTTCGGCCAAGCGCCCAAAGCATTGAGATTGCAAAGAGCTGCCGCTCACCGGCGGAGAGTTCGGACGGCGTAATCTCTCTGCCCTCTTTGCCCATAAGCTTCAGCTGAAAGCTGTTGGGGTCGACGATGACGTCATGCACGAGCGACTTGCGCGTGACGAGGCCGCTGAAAGCCTCGATGAAATGCTTGGAAAGCGAGGCGAGGCGCAGCTGAACAATCCGCTCCTCATACTCATTGAGTGCTGCCTGCGCTCGCGTCGCCAGGTCACGTTTCTCTTCAGCCTTTGCAAGCGCGAAGACGGCGTCCTGTGACTTACGCAACTCGCGCTCCAGCCGTTCGATCAGTGCACGCGCCTGTGTCGCCTCGCCTTGCTTGCGATTGAAATCAGTTTCAACTGCGCCGAGTTCGAACTCTGCTTTCTTCAGCTCCTCAAATGCACCAGAGGCAGCACCGGGACGGAAGTTCTTCAACTGATCCTTCAAGGTCGTACGTTGCTTTTGCAACTCAGCCAGTTGCGCAGCCAATGTGGCGACCTTTACCCGTTCGTCCGCGACCTGAGAAAGTTTCGCCAAGACCCAGTCCGGTTCGGAGCTCAGAGCCATTTTGAGCCCGGAACTTTGGCGCTTCCTGGCGAAGTCTTTCAGTTGCGCAAAATGCGAATTCGTCCATATCTCGTCGTCTTTGCCCACGGCCGACTGGAAATTCGAGACAAAGGCTTCGATCGCTGTCGCGCTTTGCTGCCCGCGCGCCTCCTCAAGGTCTGCTGAAAACCGATAGAGAAGGTTTGGAGCTAGGGCAAAAGGCGCGACACCGTTTACAAGCGACTTTAATGCGTTGGTTTGCTTGGTCAGGTCAGCTACAACCCGCTTAAGCTCCTCCGACAGGGTGTCACGGCTGAGCGCGATGCTGCCACCCTCTTGTTCAAAGACTTTCTGTGACGCTTCGCTTCGGCGCGCGAGTTGGGTGCGCTTTGCTGATAGCGATCCAATCTCCTCCTCAGCCAAGACCAGATCAGATTTTGCGATCTCGAGATCGCGCCGGAGACCTTCCAGGTCGGTGTCACCGTCCCGGTCCATGCTGCGTGATTTGTAGAGGGCGAGATCGCCCCGAAGCTGATCGAGAATATCGATCCCCAGCAAGGATTTGATTGCATCAGTCAGCCCGGTACTTTCCTGATCGTCAGCAATGTCTTGGATCTTCTCTCCATCGAAAAAGAAAAGCTGCGACACCCCAGCTGGAATGATGTCTTCAAGATAGTGGTTCCAATCCTCGCTTGGGATATCTTCCACCGGTGCGCCATTGCGTTCAAACTCAAGGCTTTCAATGACGCTGGCACCGCGGGCCGCCCAAGATCGCCGCACAGTGTAGAGATCTTCATTGCCGAGATGTTGGCTTTTGAAGGCCAGTTCGACAGAAGCACTGCGATCCTTGGCGAAGTTGTTGATCCGTTTAAGGAGATGCCGCTCATATTCGGCCTGCCCAACACGCGCGCCGAGGGCGCGTTTGCCGTAGAGCGCCAAACGTACGGACTCCAAGAACGTTGTCTTCCCGGCACCATTATGGCCAACAACCAAAACCACAGGTTTTTGCCCGTCTGGCTCGGGCGCAAGATCGAAGCGATTCTCACCGCCGTAAAGACCAAAATTAGAGAGGCTTAGAGACTGTAAGATCATGATTCAGTCTCAAACAGAGGGTCAGACGAAGATGCCTCGCGATTCTTCAATCGCGCTTTGCGCTCGTTCAGGACTGTTGTTTCGTCTCGCCATTCCTGCTCAAGGATAGAAGCGATCTTTCTGTGAATAAGGGTCCGGCGCTTGAGGCCCCGCACGGAACGCTCTGCCTCCAGGAGCTGGGCCAGAAGGCGTGGCGGCAAATCATGCGCGGCGCAGACATCCGCCAGGACCTTTGCGTCATCAGCTTGGAATTCAAATCCGTCGGTCGCATCCGCTGGGAGTTCCTTTCCCGTCACGGCTTTGAGGGTCTCTGAAACAGCGTCACCCCAGTCACCCTGCTCGCTGCGCCAAATCCGACGAATTTCCCGTAGTTCTTCGACCTGTATAAGGTCTGTCTTCTCCCCGGGCGGTGCTTTGGCATTCACCTGCTCTTGCGCCTCCAGAAGCTTTCTTAAGAGTTTCTTGCGATAGTCGAAAAGATACGGACCAGGAATTGACGTCTCTGCATCGCCAACGAAGGTCACTGAGCCGTCCCGACGCTTGAAGTCTCGGAATTCTCTCTTTCTGTCAGGGTTCTGTGTCTCGGCCAGTTCGTCACGCAAATCAAGCAGTGGTTCGAGCCACTCTTCGCCATTGTCGATCATCGCTTCCATGGCCTTGTCTTTTGTCACAACCGTGCACACCCAGCAGCCAAAGCGGGAATTCCCACAGCTTTCGGTTTGCTTGTCGACCACAAGTGGGCACTCGCCAGCTTGCGCGTTTCGATACATCGCAAGCAAATCGCGGTTGTCCGATCCCCAAGGCGACTGGTTTTGCAGCAAGAAAGCCCAAACATCATCAACACCGAAGGTCTCGATCGGAGTGAAGACGAAAGCGCCGGGCAAGGTCGAATGGCGAGACAAAGCCGTCCCGTCGATCTTGTGCAGCGACATCACTTGCGCGCGTGTCGCGCTTTCAGAGGACCGTACGCCCAGAACCATGACAACTTCGCCATATTCGGCCACGCGGTTCTTGATAAAGGCATTGGCCGGGTCGATCTTCAGCCGCTCTGTGCACCATCGAAAGCGTTTTGACGGTGCAGGATATCCGCGACCAATCAGGTTCACCCAGAAGCTATCTGAGATCTCCGGAACCACCTTTTGTGCGGTGATGGGCATGTTCTGGTCTACTGCTGCCGCGTTGATCGCAGCCAAAGTCTCATCGATGTAGTTTAGGATCACAGGCGTCTCAACAAGCGTGTCGGAACTGAGGACAAAGATTGGCTTGCGTCGCGCATCTTCCGGAAGCGCACGAATGGCACTCCAGATCAGTTGCAAGGCACAGGTTGAATCCTTTCCGCCGCTATATCCGATCACCCATGGCCGGTCGTCTGCCGCGTAAACGGTACGGATCTGCTCTTGCAGGGCAACAAGGTCGAGCCCTACGCTCTTTGATTGGTCGGTATCTGTACTTATTGTCATGCGACGACTTTCTCCTCAGCCAATGACGCCAGGTAGTCGTCTTCATTCGCTTGTTCTTTTTGATTGAGTGGCAAGCCCACAGCTTCCACTAGGACGTTTGCCGCAAGATGTACGGATTTCACACTGCCATCCATGCCGCGCGCACCCATGACGCGTGGACGCCAGAGCTGGGCATTGCGCTTGCTCCAATTGATCTCCGCGAGCGGAGCCAGGCTTTCCGCCCACCCATCCGGTTTAGCTCCAATCAGTCTTGCCCCTAGGACACCAAACGCCTGCAACATGACGCCATGCGCATGAACCGTTTCTTTGCGCAAATCACCTGCTGTCGTTGCGCCGCGCATCAGTTTCTGCCAGTCTGGGATAACCTCAGAAACCTGACACCAATATGCGATCACGGTGCTTTCAGTGTTCTCACCGAACCGATCCGCGTCTTGTCCGGCAAGCCACTTGTTGGCTTGATTCAGGCTGGACAAGGTGAAGAGATTTTTGGCCCGGTTCGAAAGAGATGTTTTTTCGAGATCGGTGAATTCTTGGAAAAACGGAATGTCCTCTAACACGCGCGTGCTCAGACGCGCCAGAGGATTTCTGCGGTCATAGAGGACATTCAGCGATCCTGATGGACGTACCGCATTCTTGTTGAGGTCTGCGAACATTTGCTGGCAGCGTTCCAGCCCCTCATCCACGAAGAGCACAACTGAGATAGTCTCGTTTTCCAGTTTGGGTCGTGTTTTCAGGGCTTCTTCGATTGCTGCGCGACGATGCTGACCATCGTTTAGGATGATGCGCGCTGTCATCGAAAGCCGTAGCTCGCCTACATTACGGAACTGAAGACCGTCGCTGGCTGGAGAAAACTCAAGATCACCATCCACGGATGCGCAGAGAGACGAGAGCGTATATTCCTCGAAGTTTTCCGAGAGGTAGGATGCGATTTGAGGAACGCGGACATTAGACAGTATGCGTTGAGCACGCAGGTCTGCCGGCAATTCTTGACTGTCGAAATCGAAAATCTTTGGCACCATCTTAAGAGGGACCATGATCACATAATATTCGGTTCCAGCCTGGACACCGCGTATGGCTGCAAAATTATAGAAATTACCGCTCATGAGACCCCCTGCCTTTACGCTGGAAGTCTATGGAAGTCTTGCGGGAAGTCAATTCCGAAAGGTCGCTTCGCGCGATTTTCGGCGAGCAATAACTTTCCGTTGGTGGTCTAGCCCAAATAAGATCCGAGAACGAGCACATTAGTCTTCGTTTTTTGAATGCCTTTTGCGCACGTCAGCGCGGGGGCGCCGACCAGGCTCTTGGCTTTGCCCGAAGCCGCCACGCGTCTTCGCCTCGTCAGGAAACGATCCTTCGTGCTTGTCTCAAATGAGATCGTGGGTGAGACCACGATCGATTGGTTCAGTTGTCAGCCGGGTCTCCGCTTTGCTCTGACCCAGCTGGCAGTTTTCAAATGAGCTGAGGTCCGCCTGCCATCCGGCCGTCACCCCGAACAGGGGCTCTGGTGCCGCGTTCCGCGTCAGCCTTCACCGGAGAAATCCGGTTCCTCCCGCACGGCTCGTGCGGGTCCCTCCCGATTTCACCGCTTCGGCCCCCTGTGTCTGGGTGCCGCCCGGCCGCAGGACGGGCTGTCGCCCTCTCCTGCTCTGTCCCGCCGAAAAGCACGGGGGCTTTTCGGGCTAACAGATCAGCCGAAGCCTCCGCCACTGGCGGAGTGGTGAGGATCGGAGAGCGCTCAAGGTGAGCAAACCCCGGATACCAAAGGCTGGCCGAAGGGTCGGGACAAAAAGAAACACCGCGCCGCTCTAACCACGAAAAGAGCAGGCCATGGGCCTCGATCAATATGCATATATCAAAACAGCCGAAAGGGGCGAGGAAGGCGAAAGCGCCAAGTTCGTCTGGCGCAAGCACTCCAAGCTGCAGACCTTCATGGAGACGCTGTATGTCGAGCGCACCGGACTGTCAGCCTGCGATCTCAATTGCGGGGAGTTGAAACTGGAAGCCTCTGATATCGACACGCTCGAACATGCGATCAAGGAAAGCGCCCTGCCCCAATGCGAGGGCGGTTTCTTCTACGGACACCAGTTTCAAGACGAGCAAGCCACGGAATATCGCGACTATGATCTCGAATTCTGCGCATGGGCGCGGTCTGAAATCCAAGCGGGATCAACCGTGATCTATTCCTGCTGGTGGTAACGCCTCGGGGCCAGAGCGTCGAAGCGCTCTTGCCCCCTCCCCTCCCCGTTCAACGAACCATCCGCCGAGCGCCCAAGCCGCTCCGAGCGGGCCATACATCCATCCGAAAGGACAATCCAATGACCATTGAGCAAACCATCCAGACCGACACCGCCAGCGCCGTGATCCTGCAAATCTCATTGGAGATGCTTTACATCTCCGATCTGAACCCGCGCAAAGCGGTTTCTGAGGCCCATATCGAAAGCCTTGCCGACAGCATTGAGCGCTTCGGCCTCATCCACAATTTCGCCGGTCTCATGGACGAGGACGGAAGGGTCGGGATCGTCGCAGGCGGGTGCCGCTTCCGCGCGATCCAGATGATCGCTGAGCGCTCCGATGCCCATCCGTTTACAACGGTGCCTGTTAAGCTGGCCACTGATGCAGCCGAGGCCGAGTACTGGGCCAGCGCCGAGACCGCTGCCCGCGAGGACATGACACCCGCTGACGAAATCCGCGCCTTTGGCCGTATGAAATCGCGCGGGGCTACCGTGCCGGAAATCGCCCTCGCCTTCGCCGTGACCGAGGCCCGCGTCTATCAACGGCTGGCGCTGGCAGGCCTGCCCGAGCCGGTGCTGGATGCGCTGGCTGCAGGAGAGATCAGCCTCGGCACAGCCAAGGCCTTCACCCTCTCCGACGACGAGGCACTGACCTTGAGCCTCTTGGAACAGGTCAGAGGTCAAGCGGTGTCCGAAAGCGCTATCAAAAACGCGCTGCACCCCGATGCCATCAAGGCCACGGACCGCCGCGCCAAATTTGTGGGCATCGAGGCTTATGAGTCCTCGGGCGGGACGATCACGCGCGATCTCTTCTCCGACGAGGTTTTCCTCGCCTCCCCTGCCCTTCTGGATCGCCTCTTTGCCGAGAAGCTGGATGCGGTCTGCACCGAACTGAGCGAAGCGCAGGCCTGGGCATGGGTCGAGGCCCGCAGCGAGGCCTGGCTCAACTACTATGAGCTTGATCAGATGAAACTGGCCCGCCTCTACCCCATCGAAGGTGATCTGACCGAAGACGAAGCCGAGGAATACGACGAGTTGGCAGACCTCGCCAATGGCGGGGTTCTGGACGAAGACGGCGCGGCGCGGCTCTCAGAACTGCAGGCCGTTCTGGACGGTAATTATTCCGAAAACCAGAAGGCGCATGCGGGTTGCATCATCTTCGTGAATTCCTCGGGCGCTCTTGAAGTGACCGCAGGTTTGGTGCGGTCGGAGGATAAGAAAGCGGCCATTGAGGCAGGTGTTCTATCTGCCCCGCAGACGAGCAAACCTGATACCCTGAAATCCCCCTATTCGCAGAAACTTGTGGCGGACATGCAGGCGATCCGATTGGCTTCTGTTCAAGAGGCCCTCTTGGCCAAACCTGAATTGGTTCTGGGCATGCTGGGTTTCGGTTTGTCGGAAGCTTCAGGCAGTTTCGAGAGTGTCTTCGGCATTCGTCTTGACCGCCCGACCAATGCGCCAAGCGCTGAGGATGGGTTCGCCCGCGAGCCGCGTCTCGAACATGGGATCGACGCCAGTGAATACTGGCAGAAAGGCACCCGGGTGGAAGACCTGCCCGACGCGTTTGCCGAGTTTCGCGAGACTGGAAAGAAAGCCCGCAATGCCCAGATCACCGAAGCCATCACACGAACCCTGCCCTATCGGGCTGGTGGCGCGGAATTCTTTGACCTGATCGCGGACGAGGCTGGGGCTGATATCCGCAAGCATTGGACGCCCACGGTGGAGAACTTCTTCTCGCGGGTGTCGGCCGGTCATCTGGTCGATCTGATATGCGAGTTTCTCGACTGCGATGTCCGCGACGAGCGTGTCGCTGCTTTCGCGAAACTCAAGAAGGCGGAAAAGGCTGAAAAGATGGAAAAACTGGTGAGCGATCCGACAACCCAAAAACTCATGGGGCTGACGCCGGAGCAGAAGGCCAAACTCGACAAATGGGTGCCGGACTGCACCTGACCCTCCTTCGTGGGAAGGACCAACTGGCCCCGCTTAGGCGGGGTCTTTTTTGTCGCTAAGCGCCGACCTAATACGAATCCCTCGAATTGTCCGGCGGCGGGGCAGAAGGACAAGCCCCCTGCCCCGCCGCCGGACCGGCGCTGTCCGCGCGGGAGCACCGCCTGGGCGTTGCATGGCAGTTGATAATGACGAACGCAGATCGCCGAGAGTTGACGCCACACGAAACCAATCCCATAGGGTAAGCCTCTGAAATTATTCATAGGTTGCCGCTTCCGATGCGTGAAATTACCCGGACTGAGCTCTACGAACTGGTTTGGTCAAAGCCGATGACCAAGGTTGCCGAGGATTTCGGGTTGTCAGACCAAGGATTGGCGAAGATTTGCGCCAAGCATTCGATCCCCAGGGCCCCGCGTGGCTATTGGCGAAGCTCGCAGCAGGTAAGCCCGTTGAAACCATACCACTTCCAAAAGGGTCTGACGGCAACGCCATTCGCATTGGGACGAGCGGCAAGCTGCAGCGACTTGCCCGCGCACATGCCACTCGAGTCAATGACGCGGCCCACTACATCGTTCCAGCCAGGATACCCGTGACCATGCGCAACCTACACCCGGTTGTCGCCGCTTGGGTCGAGGACCACCGATCGGAGCAAAAGAAATGGAGGTCTGAAGCACGCGTGAGCCGACACAGGACTTGGGGCACACTATATGTGCCTGCTGATCTCACCGAACGCGACAAGTACCGGTTTCGCGTCACAAGCGCCCTTCTTAAGAGTTTCGAGGCAAGGACTGGGCGTGTCCTGGGAGGTGCTGTTTCCGGCAAACTCGAGCTGGAAATATCTGGCGAAACGTTCGAGATGCGCGTCGTTGAGAAGATGCGGCAGTTTCGCGGGAAACTCGCTGATCGGCCGCGCGATTGGACAGCCTTCCCACATCAACACAATGCAGGTCTTGCTCCGTCGGGATTTCTTCGGTTCACGATCACGACCTACTTTGTTGAAGGGATGAAGAAAGAATGGATCGAGACCGACAAGGTAAAGGCCGATGCGCTTCTGTCATCGGTTTTGGCAGGACTTGACCGTGTTGGTCCCGCGCTTGTTCAGTGGCGGCAGGACCGCGAGGAACGGCAAAGGCAATACGAGGCAGAGCAGCAAGCCCGGGAGGAAGCGCAACGCCTGGCGCGGATCGAGGAACAGCGATGGGACATGTTGCGGAGCCGGGCGGCAGATTGGCACGAGGCACAGCGCCTGCGGGCTTTCCTATCCGCCGTTCTCGAAAAGCGTAGCGTCCTTCCGGAGGAGATCGATGGTTTGCCTGCCCGTGATTGGCTCGCATGGGCGCAACGGCGTGTTTCGGAGTTCGACCCGTTGGCATGAACGGGACGCCCAGCCATGGCGAACCCGGTGCCGCGATCAAAGGATGCAGCAGTCACTGGCCGCGCCTTTCTCGGGGTTGCATGACATGCTAGTCGCAGGGCCTGCCCTGACCACAAAGGGCGGTGACCAGGATTTTCCCCTGCCCCGTCGCGCCATTCCGCGCGGACCAAAATCCAGCCCCCCCTGCCCTTCTCCGCTGCGCTCCGCCTTCGGTGTGTTCATCTCATCGGCCCTGCCTTTCGACCATCACTGCAACACCAAGAAAGGAACACGGCAATGACCACCGACTGCATCAAGTTTGAAACCGCTGACATCGAGACCGCCAAGGGCCTGGGTTCGATCTCGACATTGACCTTCGATCTCGACATCACCGTGGAGCCCGTCGGCAGCGACAACCCGATGGCACCGACCCATCGTGTCCTTGGTCGCTCCCCACGCGGTCGCCTGGTCGAATGCGGCGGGATCTGGAAGAAGCAGAACCCCGATACCGGGGCTGACTACTTCACGCTGACGATCCGTGATCACGGCTTCAATGCCAATCTCGGCAAGGCTGCAAATCAGGAGGATCCGGCAATGCAGGCCGTCATCCCCTGGGGCCCGAAAGACGCGGCCTAAGGTCACGAGCTGGCTGGCGCTGCCAGCCAGCGCTTCCGGCGCGGTCATGAGAATCGGTTCGCCCGATTCTGAACGAGAAGCTTTCCAGGTCGTGTTTCGGATCCGAGAGTCCGTGAATGGCATGCGCGTGCCCTGCCGTTCGTTTCTGGAAGCGCCTGGGTAGCGCTTACTGTTTCGATCAACGGTCTTCGGTGCCTGCAAATAGGCGGCCGATACTTGGCGTGCTAATTTTTGACAGCCGTGCAATTTAGAAAATAATAGGTAAAACATTATGTTAGGTGAGGTCAGCGCGTTTTGGCGTTGCCATGACTGCTCTCAAAGCCTTCGGATTGAGCAATATCTTGTGCTTAATCGTACTCCTTCCACGTTCTCTTGTGTTAGTGCCTAGAGAGTTCTGTCCCTCTCTGCCCGATGTGGTCGTTCAAGAAAATCGTTGTGGATAAGCCGATTCCGGTTTAAGTCACAGTTTAACGATAGAAATCGCGCTAAAAGCGATATTAGGCGAGGCGGCAGCATGGGATCAGAACCATTCCAAGGCGACAAAGGCAATATACCCTTTGATGAAATCATTCTCCAGCAGGGAGAACTGATTTCTGATCGCCTCAATATATTGCGTCAGCAGCAGTATCCACCCGATGCTCAAAAGGGATTGCGCCAGTTTTCCTTGGCGGAAGTCGCCTATTTCCTCGGTGTGACGCAGTCGACCATCAAAAAGCTACATCTCGAGGGCAAAGGCCCTGAGCCTGAGACCTCCTCGTCCGGACGTCGATCCTATTCTGCTGAGCAAATGTTGGAGTTGCGCGCTTATCTCGATGCCAATGGGCGCCCAGGCAAACGTCGTTACTTACCGGGGCGGTCCGAGGGTGATGAGCTACATGTTATTTCGGTCGTCAATTTCAAAGGTGGGTCCGGCAAAACAACGACTGCCGCGCACCTTGCTCAGCACCTCGCGCTCAAGGGGCACCGCGTACTTGCAATCGATCTGGATCCGCAAGCGTCGCTTACGGCGCTACATGGCATTCAGCCTGAGTTAGACTCTGTTTCGTCCCTCTATGAGACATTGCGGTATGACGATGAGCGCCAACCGATCAGCACGGTCATTCAGCCGACCAATTTTCCGAACCTGGATATTGTGCCAGCGAGTCTTGATCTGCAGGAATACGAGTATGACACACCGGTAGCTCTCACAAGCCGTGATCCTTCCGAGGGCCGCGCCTTTTTCACGCGCATTTCGAAAGCGCTCGAGGAAGTTGATGATCGCTACGATGTTGTGGTCATCGACTGCCCTCCCCAGCTCGGATATCTGACTCTAACCGCCCTTACAGCGTCTACTTCTGTGCTTGTGACTGTGCATCCTCAGATGTTGGACGTGATGTCCATGAGCCAGTTTCTTTTGATGCTTGGCGGTATTCTGCAGACCATCCGAGAAGCCGGGGCAGAGATGAAGCTGAAGTGGTTCCGATACCTCGTGACACGGTTCGAGCCGACCGATGGACCTCAAAAGCAAATGGTCGGATTTTTGCAGGCAATGTTCCCCGATCAAATGCTTGGCGCGCAGATGGTAAAGTCGACAGCAATCTCTGATGCAGGGATTACCAAGCAGACGCTTTACGAAGTCGAACGCGCGCAGTTCGTGCGCTCGACTTACGATCGTGCGATGACGTCTTTGAATGCCGTGAATGACGAAATCGTTGATCTTGTACACCAAGCATGGGGACGGGATCTGCCATGATTTTGACAGCCGTGCAGATTGGTTTTGACAGCCGTGCAAACGGCCGGACTCACAAGCATTTGGGAGAGCAACATGGCTAGAAAAGATCTGTTGAAATCCGTGATGGGTGACACTGCCCAAAGCACGTCTGGGTCCGAACGCTCGAGCTATGCAATGCGCGGTGCGTCAAAGTCTATGAAGGTTTCCATCGACAGCCTTGCCGAAAACTCCAAGCGCTTGCTCGAAGGCGAAACCATAGTCGAGATCGATACCGATCTGATCGATGCGTCATTTGTCAATGATCGCCTGAGTGGCGATGACGACGCATTTGATGAGCTGAAGAGTTCGATCGCAGCGAGCGGTCAAGATACGCCGGTTCTCTTGCGACCTCATCCAGAAGCCACTGGCAGGTACATGATTGTCTTTGGGCATCGCCGCGTTCGAGTTGCGCGCGCGTTGGGCCGTCCGGTCCGCGCTATTGTCAAAGACATGGATGATGTCGCGCATGTCCTTGCGCAGGGCCAAGAGAATACGGCACGTGCTGACTTGTCCTTCATTGAAAAGGCCTTGTTCGCTAAGAACCTTCGCGACCTTGGCCAAGACAAAGACATCGTTCAACAGGCCCTCACAATCGATGGAACGCTTCTATCGCGCATGCTCTCGGTTGCGAGCACCGTTCCAGAGCACTTGATTGAAGCGATTGGACCGGCAAAACAGATCGGCCGTGATCGTTGGGAAGACTTCAAGAAGCTGATGACAGAGAAAGCCAACGTCAAAGTTGCGGACCGCATCTTGGCAACCGATGGCTTTGATCAGCTGGATAGCGATACGAAGTTCGAAATTTTGCACAGCAAGGTGGCCGAAGCGGGCAGGGTGCCCAAACGGCGGAGCGCCAAGGCAGCGCCAGCAAAGCGCACGTGGACGGCTGGAGAAGGCCGTATCAAGGGCGTCGTTGGTCGCACAGGTCGCGCCTACAATATCTCGCTGACATCTAAGGATTCTGCTGGGTTTGGGGAGTTTCTCTCAGAGAACCTCGATCAGCTCTATGCGGATTATCTCGCTCAATCTGAGGAGACATCGACACCATGACCTGAGGCAAAAGAAAAGCCCCCAAGCCAAAGCGGCCCGAGAGCTTATCCGATTGATTAGACACCTATTGGATACCGCTCCCGCGAATCACTGTCAACGAAAGAACGTCGATTAGGCGAACGGGATCCTTTTGCCTCCACAAACCACGGAGGTGAAATACAGGCATGACACAGAGCGGTTGGCGCAAGCCGACGCCGGAACTTCTACAAGCCCAGCGGTTTGCAGAAGTCGGCGAACAGTTAACTATACCTAAAACACGGGCGATCGTTGCAACGAAGAAAGTCGCTGCGGCCATCGGATTGAAATCCCAAGACCTGCTTCTTCTCGATACCTTTGGAGCTGTCACACAGCCTCAGGACTGGGAGCAGGGCAGGCGGCCTATTGTCTGGGCGTCCAACCACTTCCTGATGGAGCAGACGGGGTTCTCTTTAGCCACACTGAGGCGCCATGTGCGGCGGCTCTGCGAAGTTGGGGTGATTTCAATGAAAGACAGCCCCAATGGCAAACGCTGGGGGCGTAGAGATGCGGATGGTGTGATTGTCGAGGCCTATGGCTTTGATTTAGCGCCCATGGCCGCACGTGCAGAGGAGTTTGAGGCGCTCTACGAGCACCTACAGGCCGAAAGAGCGCTCTGTGCGTCCTTGCGTAACGCAATCACCGTCACGCGGCGCATGATCCGCGCAAAGATCGAGAAGGCGCTAGAAGCGGGCCTGCGTGGACCATGGTCGAACCTTCTGGATGTGTTCAGAGAGCTTCTGGAGGGTCTTCCAGCGCGATCTGAGAGGGCAGGGGGGCTTGAGCGCTATTTGGACCGCATCAAAGCCTTCTTGGCTTCTGTTGAGCAATCTTTTGAAAGGGCTTTTGATTGGCCGACTGAAACGGATGTTACACAGTCTTCAAAGGCATCAAGTGAAGTAAAGAAAACTATAAATATGAAACCCACGAGTCTCGAAAATGAGACCCACATACGAACTACAAATGAACCTAATTCTGTAATTAGTAATCGCTTTGAAACAAAGCACGCGGCAAGCGTTGCGCCCAAAAAACCAGTGGTGGAGCCGGATGAGAAGTCAGAAGACGTTGATTTTGACATAAGTTGGAGTACCCATACCAATAAACGCAGTTCAGACATTGATGTGCCAACGCTAATGGCCTCCTGTCCGCATTTTGCAGAGATGGCACGCGGGTCTCAAGGCTTTATGCGAGATTGGAACGATGTGCACCGGGCAGCTGCGGCACTGAGGCCAATCGTTGGCATCTCCGAAGATGCTTGGAATGTGGCGAATAGGGTCTTGGGGCCGGCGGTCGCGGCTGCCTCCATCGCCCTCATCCTCGACAAATCCACGACTGGAGAGGTTAAATCTCCCGGCGGATACCTCCGCGGGCTTGTCGAGCGGGCCCAGGTTGGGGAGTTACACCTTGATCGCAGCTTCTACGGTCGATTGAGCGGGGCAGGGGGGTAATATGGCCTTGGTAGCCTCAAAAACCTTGCAAATCTTCCAACATATGGAATAAATGCAAGGTATGATCGAACGTGCTGATAGAAGACTGGTCGAGGAGGCCTTGGAAAATCAGGCAGGTGTCGTCCTGCTCGGGCCTCGGCAGGTTGGCAAGACGACCTTGGCGCAAGACATCGCTGAAAGCCGTGATGCGGTTTACCTCGATATGGAGAGGCGCGCCGACCGGCAGGTGCTGGAGGAGCCCGATCTCTATCTGGACGAACAGGCCGGGCGGCTGGTGGTGATCGACGAGGTTCAGCTGATGCCGGACCTCTTCAAGGCACTACGGGGTCAGATTGACCGTAGGCGGCGGCAGGGGCACCGGACGGGGCAATTCCTGCTTCTGGGGTCTGCCTCGAATACGCTCTTGCACCAAAGCGCCGAGTCGCTGGCCGGTCGGGTGAGTTACCACGAACTGACGCCGTTCATGCCGTCCGAAGTTGGGGTGGATGCCGTAACCTCCCTTTGGCTGCGTGGCGGGTTCCCCGACAGTTTCCTCGCTAAAACAGACCGGGCCAGCCTGACATGGCGAGAAGACTTCATTCGCACCTATCTTGAACGTGATATTCCGTCCTTCGGCTTGCGTATCCCGGCCGAAACCTTGCGTCGGTTCTGGACCATGCTGGCCCACGAACAGGGCGGCTTGCTGAACGCAGCCAAGCTTGCGGGGAACCTCGGGGTCTCGGGCCAAAGCGTGGTGCGCTACCTCGATCTGCTGGTCGACTTGATGCTGGTGCGTCGTCTTCAGCCTTGGCACGCGAATGCGGGCAAGCGACTGGTCAAATCGCCCAAGGTTTACATCCGCGATCCCGGCCTGACCCATGCGCTGCTCGGAATCGGAACCATCGAAGACCTGCTTGGCCATCCAGTAGTCGGCGGGTCGTGGGAAGGCTTCTGCATCGAGGCCCTGATCGCCGCAGCGCCGCGCGGAACAGAGGCCAGTTTCTACCGCTCTTCAGCCGGGGCAGAGATCGACCTGATCCTGAAACTCCCGCGTGGAGACACTTGGGCCATCGAGATTAAGCGCACGACGCAGCCGAAGGTCACACGGGGCTTCCATATTGCGGCCGAGGAACTGGACGTGTCCGAGCGGATCCTCGTCTACGCCGAGACCCGCGAAGTGCCGGGGCAGGGCGGTGTGCGTGCCGTGCCCCTGATGACCGCCTTGGAGCGGCTTTCCGACGCTTGACCATATCGAGGCCAGGCCAGCACCTCCCTCGGATTCTCATTTGTAGAGAGCATTGAGCGTCGGCCGCTTCGCCTATTTTACGGCCGCCGGGTTTCTCCCCGTGCGAGCAAGGGATCGCGGGTCTGGCACATGCCGCCACTCGCGCAATGGCCTGCCCGCGCCGGTCGCGTTCGCTCCCCCGTGTTGGCCATACCCGTCTGGCTGTCCGCACGTCCCACTCGTTCAGGACCTTATTTACCCGCATCAACTCGGTCGTATGAAAGCGCGGCCAGGGTGAGTTTTCTGCCATCCGGTGCGCGAATTTTAGGTTGAAGGCCTTGGTCTGGCTCAGGTCGTTCCCGCCGTGGTCACGCGCGTAGGCGAGAGTCAGTTCCATCGCGCGCAGGAAGCGGGGATGATCGGGGACTGGATCGTCGTCAGCAATATCACGAAGGTGGACCATGCCATTCTTTAGCAGGACGAAGAGCGGATTGTCAGGAAGGACGTTGCCCCCGCTTGCGACCGGCGTTGTGCCTGAGAAATCCGGTCTTGTCCTCGCAGTTCGCATTGGGCGGTTGGCCGTCTTTCGCCATATCGGGCTCCTGTCGTTTTCTTACTGATGCAATCTCCGTGACCTGTCCTGTCTGACGGTCGCAAGCGCTCTTCAAGCAGAACTTTCCCCTGTCTGCTTCGCAGCCATTCCGCGCGGAGCAAAGTTCCGCCTGACAGCCGGTCCCAACGGTCCCGTGTTCCCGTTTGCATCGGAAACGAAAGGAGCCCGATATGGCCAAGTACTACACAGTCACCACCCCCGATACCGGCAAGGACGGCAAGACACGCTTCCACAAGGTCGGCGTCGCATTCCCTCAAAATGAGGGCGCCAAGTCCTTTATGACAATCCAGCTCTTCGCCAACCCGGTGAATGGTGAGTTGGTCCTCTTTGAGCCCAAGGCTGACGACGAACCAGTCGTCGAATGACCGCCTTACCCGGGGAGGGCGGATGGCCCTCCCTCAGCGCCTCACCCGAACATGAAAGGACCTGACCCATGGACCTCATCCCGAAAGACATCCTCAACAAACTCATTGCCCATGGCCGCGCCAACAAGGCCCGAATGGAAGCCGGTGAAGACACTATCGATCACCTGCCTGTCGTGAAGCTCTTCACACCTGATGCCGGGGCCACATGGCTTCTCACGGAGATCGACCCGGACCTGCCCGACCTTGCCTTTGGTCTCTGCGACTTGGGCCTCGGATATCCTGAACTCGGCTCGGTCAGCATGTCAGAGCTCAAGGCCCTTCGCGGAAAGCTCGGCCTCCCGGTTGAGCGCGACCTGCATTTCACGGCGAAGGCCCGGATCAGCGTCTATGCCGATGAAGCGCGTATCACTGGAGGGATCATCGCATGAGTACCAACATTCGAGCAGAACACGTCAGCGCCTTCGAGGCGCTGACATCTGGACAGTTCGAATACTTTGCCCTGTTCTCTTGTTTCTTGAACGGTGAACCGGCGGCTGCAATCGTCGCTATCGCTCCGCCTGAACGCGAGGATGAAGACTAACAGGTCACTCCACTCTTCGTCAGTGTGACCGACGCAATGGTGCTGACCAATCACGAAGGAACTAAAGTCTAAAAGCTGCCAGCTTGGGTAGCCTCTCATGAGGAGGATACCCGCTTCGCGCTCATGGTGTCGGGTGATCCATACCAACCCTGAACGGATTGTCCTTTTTCCTTCCCCGCAAGGCACTTGAGGTCCTCGCGCCCTCCGGGCGCTCGGTTCGAAACGGAATTCAAGACTGCCAACCAACCGCCCCGCCTAAAATATATTATTGAAGTATAGGTATACTAATGTAGGATGGGGGCAGCCTTGAATGAAGGTGGCAGGAAATAGGGGGTCTTTCTTCGCATGTCTCGCTCAAAACGCCTCATCGATACGGAGCGCATGGAGATCGTTCGCGAAGCTGCGGAAGGTGTGTCGACTTCAGTGCTGGCGGATCGGTTTGGTGTGTCGGTGCGGGCGATTCAGTACACGCTCAAAGCAGATGCCGAGCGCCAGACGGATGCTGCGATCCCGGTCTCAGCGGTCAGTGTGAAGGTCACGGCTGCGGAGCTTGCGGCGCTCGACGAGGTGTTGGCGAAGGCGGGGATCGAGAGCCGGGCCGAGGGGCTGCGGCGGCTCATTCAGGCGGCCGGCGGGGTGTTCGTTCCGGATGCGGAGGTGGCAGCCGAGATGGCGCGCTGCAGGGCCTCTCTGCACGAGGTCGGCAATGGGGTCGCGCAGATCGCCAAGCAGATGACGAAGGCCAACCGGATAGGGCAGGGGGCCGATGGTGGCACGAGTGCCGAGTTCACCGAATTGCGCCTTGCGCCTTGCGCAGATGCGCGGACTGGCGCGGTTCATCCTAGACAGTGCAGATGAGATCGACCTGCTCCTGCGGCGCCGTCGGGACGCGATGCAGCTGGAGGCCACGGCCGCGCTGAGGGAGTTTGCCCATGCGGCTGAATGATGCTGTTCATGCCGTTGCAGGCGAGGTCTTCCGGGACGGCTGGAGCCGCATCCGAGGCTCGATGCTGGGGCTGCACGTGGCCAAGCAGAGCCAGCTTGTGGGCGCCGCGGCAGGGCACCGCCCGGCGGTCTTCAAGGCGATCAGGGGCGGGGGCACGCAAACCAAATCGCAGCTGATGAATCAGCTTGATTACCTCACCACCAAGTCCACCCATATCGTGGACTCGAGCGGGTTTCTGGATGGCAAGACGAAGCTCGAGGCGGGTGACATCAAGGACCTCACCGAGCGCTTTGCCAAGCGGTGGGATGCGGGCTTCAAACCCAAGCTTGGCCAGACCACCCATATGCTCATGTCCTACCCAGTTGGCACGCGTGGCGAGGATGTGCGCGACATCGCGACGGACGTGGCCGAGCGGTTCTTCCAGACGGACGAGGGGCATTTCGACTACATCATCGCGGTGCATGAGGACCGCGATCACCCCCATGCGCATCTGGTGCTGAACCGTCGGTCTCAGGAAGGCGAGTTCTTCTTTCTGGGGCGCAACCATCGCTTCAACTATGACGATTTCCGCCTCGCCATGGTCGAGGAGGCGGAGAAGTACGGCGTGCGGCTGGAAGCCACGCGCCGGGTGGATCGGGGGCTCATGCATTACCCCGCCCGGACCAGCGAGGTCTATGCGGCGAAAGAAGAGGGGCGCGCGCCCCGCGAGCGGGAACGTGTGGGGGCCGACCTGACCCGAACACTGGCAGAGATCGCCAACACCAGAACTGTCTACCATTCGCTTGCCGTGGAGGCCTCCCGCGAGACCTCCGAGGTCCGGGGGGCCGCGAAGACATTGCCACGGCCCTCTTCCGCGCGGGCGACGTGCTGGCGCATGGCGGACAGGTGGACCGAACAGGAGACGTGTATATGGCCGAGGATCAAAGTTTCGAGGATCTGAGAAGCCTCTATGCGGAGAAGCTTGCGCGGGTGCAGGGCATGATCGTCGAGAAGTCTGACGCGGAACGTCCCGTGCTGGAAAAACGCCTCATCGAGATCCAGACGCAGGTCCAGCACATGCAGCCGCTCGGATTGCGTTCGAGCACGCTGTCTGAGGTGCCGTCGGAGGGCGGGGTCTACTCAGAGGCAAACATCCAAGAGAGCCAATTGGAGCGTCTCGCCGAGCCGCGCCTGCGCTCGCGGCTCGATGCAGCTCTGCGGGGCACCGGGATCAGCACATCGGAAGTGGTGGCCCGCATCGAGACCGGGGCCTCCAATGCGGCGCTCGAGCATCAATGGATCGCTGACGATCTCTCCAAGGTTGCTGAAGCCCGCGATCTTAACCTCGAACGACGCGCCGATCTGGAACAGGCGCGCGACATTCTCAACGATGTGCATGTCGAGCTTGGCACGCTTCTGGGACAGGAACAGGTGCTGCGCCGGGATGGCGTCATGGAAGCGGAAGCGGTCAGCGATCGGTTCCACCATCACGAGGACGCGGTGCGGGAGATGGAAGGGATAATCCGTCGGGAGATGCGCGCCGAGGGTCTGACCGCGCAGCAGATCGAGGATCGGGAGTGGGAGGTGGTCTCACGGGCAGAGCGCCGGATCGAGGCGGAGCAGCGCGCGTATCTCGAGGCACATCCGGACCTGCTCGCCCGCCCTGGCGATGTGATCGACCGATCCGAGCCCTACAGGGAGACCATCACCGATCCGAACCGCGCCAGCGAGATCACCCGCGAGGTCGACAGGATCATGGAGGGACGCGATCTCCGTACGCCCGTTGCGGATGCTGTCGCAGATGACTTCAAGGAACGCAATCCGGACATGCCGTCCCACCGCACCCGCGGGCTCGGCGCGACCTATGCCGCCGTCGTCGAGATCCGGGACACGGAGGCCATCAATCAGGTCCGCCTCGAAACCGAGATGCGCGACGGGCTTGGGTCTGGCACGCGCGACGCACTCCTCGCAGCCCGCGGCGAAACTGCGCCGCAGGCTGACCGTACCGACCGCCTCGCAGACGAGATTGCGCGTGTCCTGGACCATGAGCGGGCGGGGGAGTTGTCCGCGCCCTTCGAGACCGAGGCGGAGCGGGACGCTTTCCGAACCGAGGTCGCGCGGGTGCTGGATGACCGTCAACTTGAGCGGCTCACATCCGGGGATGCCGACGCGTTGGACAAGGTTCTCGAGGACCGTCTCGACCGGCTCTATGTCGCCAAGGTCTACCTGCAATCCGATGCGGCGACGGCCAACACCGAGGCGTTGCGCCAGGTGGTCGATGAACTCGCCGACGCCGAATACGAAAAACACCGCACCGCTGACGTGGATGGCGAGACCGAGCGGGGACAGGTCCATTGAGCGCCTCCATGGGAAAAGCGCGGATCGCCACGGGCGTCCTGCTGGTGACCGGGGCCATGGGCTATACCATCGCCTAGGCGGTGCTGACCTACCAGGATCTCGGCTTCGGGGCCGAGATCGACTTTGCCTATATCGCGCAGAACTATTTGGCGATCCTCGATCGCCGCCCGGAGGACGCGCAACTTATTCACCTGATCGTCGGCAGCTTCGCCGCCGCTGGGCTGATGCTGAGCCTCGCCCTCTCGGGGTCCGCCCTGACACGGTTTGGCCAGACCCATTGGCAGAGCGCGCGCGAGATGAAGGCCAATGGGTTCTTCGGGGCGCCGGGCACCGGGTTCATCCTCGGCAAGCTGGGGCCGCCGGGCTCCAGCGCCAACTACATCTGCTCCAAGGTCTTCCCCCATGCGCTGATCGTGGCCCCCACGGGCCGTGGCAAGACCACGGGCTTCGTCATTCCGAACCTGCTGACCTGGCAGGGCTCCGCCGTGACGCTCGATGTGAAGGGCGAGTGTTTCGAGGCCACGGCTCGGCACCGCGCAGCCCAAGGCGACAAGGTGTATCGCTTTGCCCCCACCGATTGGGAGGGCAAGCGCACGCATCGCTACAATCCGCTCCTGCGCATCTTCGAACTGAAAGATCCCGCGCGCCAGCAGATGGAATTGCAGCTCTTGGCGACGCTCTTCTTGCAAAGCGACAACGACCGGGTGCAGGGCCTCCTCAAGGGCGGGATCGATCTCTTCGTGGCGGCAGGCCTGCTGGCCTTCCAGCGCAAGCGCCCCACCTTGGGCGAGATCTACCGGATCGCGGCCTCGGGTGGGAACAAGCAGAAGGAATACTTCGCGCGGGGCCATGAGGTCGACAACAGGGCGGCCAAGCTGATCTTCACGCGGCTGGCCTCGACCAACAACGATAAGCTGACCTCCTACGTCTCGCTCCTGATGACCTCCGGACTCGATCAATGGCAGAACCCGGCCATCGATGAGGCGACGGCAGTCTCGGACTTTGATTTCCGCACGATCCGCAAGAAGCCCTTTTCGGTCTATCTCGTGGTCCAGCCGCTGATGGTGAAGCCGCTCGCGCCGCTGATCCGGCTGTTTTTCTCCGACCTGCTCTCGGCCATGCAGGAAAAGGATCCCGGGCCAGACGAGCCGTGGCCAGTGATGATCATGCTCGACGAGTTCAACCGTCTCGGCAAGATGCCCATCGTGGTCGAGAGCATCAAGACCCTGCGTACCTATCGCGGCCATTTGGCCGTGGTCACCCAAACCATCCCCGCCCTCGATGAAATCTACGGCGAGAACACCCGCCGCGCCTTGCAGGGCAATGCGGGGGTGAAGCTCTACCTGACACCTTCAGATGAAAAGACCGTCGAAGAGCTGAGCAAGGCGGTCGGCAAGACCACGAAGACCGTGGTCACGCGGTCGCAATCCATCGGCAAGAACCCCTTTGAAGGGCGCAGCCAATCAACACGGACCGAAGAAAGCTCCTTGCTCCCTGAAGACGAGGCCCGCCGCCTGCCGCTCGACGAGATCGTCATGGTGATCGATGCGCAAATGCCGGTCCGGGCGAAGCGGATCCAATATTTTGACGACCGGCTGTTCAAGGCGATCCATGCGGCGCAGACGGGGGAGTTGCCGTTTCCGAAGCCGGGAGGAGGTGGGTCGCAGGGCACGCTGCCGCCGAGTGCGCGCGCCATGCCGATGACACCGCCATCGGACGGGCCCCGTGGATCTGAAGTCGATGTGGATAGGGCACGCGAGGCTGTTGACAGCCAATCGTCAGGCCAACCGGATGTTTTTCCACAGAAGACCGCGCCTGTCGTTCAAGCCGTTGTTGCCGAGGCACAGCGCCAGATGGAGATGGATTTTGGGGGCCAGGTTGGGGATACCGAGAAAGCGGGCGTAGGCGACGAGTCGCAGATGCGCTCTGCCGTTGATGGTTTGAACGATATGGAAGCGATGCTACGGAAAGATGATGGTCATAAGCTTGTTGCTGGATAGGGTGCGGGCATGATTTTCTAACAGGCAGGGCAGAAAGTAGTCTCTCTGTACAGTTGGGAGCGGTCCCGCTGTCGTTTTCAAAACCGGACATTCAACATGCCGCCAAGAGAGTTCATTTTGCCGTTAACTCGCAACTAGTCGTGCATGGAAGCAGACGGTCGCAGCCATCCTTGCGTCAGTGGGGATTGGCCCCAGGATTGCAAAGGTTTGCCTGAAGCTGAATGCAGCTACATGTTGCCTTAATCTGCAGTTTATTCTGTGACCAAAGGTGTTCTAGTTGCACATTGATGAAAGATATTTGATACTTGGCGCACCGCGATTGAAGAGACTAATTGACGCAAAACACAGTGGCGAGAATCTGCAGTGGGTTCGCGACGGGAAACCGCAGTCATTGAACTTGATGAATACCTAAACCTCCATCTTTTTCTCACCATGTTTCATAGCGAAACCTTTCGTCCACTATCGACGTAAGTCGGTGTAAGTTTGGTGCACTTTGAAGTGCCTAGGCAGCTTAACGGGTCATTCGGGGAGGCAACACCCACCCGTCCTTTTGAGTGCGCGGTACGTTTAGCTCGGCGCCTTCGAGCTGTGAAAGCGTAAATTGCGCGACTGGACAGTCGCCGCCGTCTCGCAAATCGAACGGATATTTGCGTCTCACGACGGGGTTCGAAATAAGCCGGATCCCGGGGTCCAGCTTCGGCGACGCGCTATGCACCACAAAAGGGTGCATGAGAAAAACATCACCAGCTTGGCCTACGATGGGAGCTGCTCCTTGGCTGTCTGAGACAATTTCATTGTATGGCAGGTCCATTTGCCAGACGCCTTCTGGATTTGCATTGAGGGCACGGGCGATGGGGCCAATGGAATCCAAGATCACCTGAGTGGGTCCAGAGGAAACGTTCACATCAGTCCACAAGACGATCATGAGCAACCCTTGCTCTGGTGAGTTGATGAAATGGCGAAAAAAATCCCCATCAATATGCCAGCCAAAGGCCTGCTCGAGATTTGGTCCAATATTGGCCACAGGGCCATTTGTGAGCCACGCATCTTCGACGGCGTCATGACCGCCCAAGAGCGCTTCACATAGGGCCCAAAGATCAGGCGCAACCTCGCTCAGCACCACTTTCTTGGTCGGCGTCGGGGCAACCAAGCCAGGTGGCGTATTGCTCAAGCCCAAGGCGACCTCTTCGCGCCATGTGTTTAAAAGGGTTCCTGACCCGAAATCCAATGCGTTCGGGATCTTTACGATCCCTTGGCGCAAAAAGGCCTCCACTGCGTTATCCAAAGCAGTCACGAACGAGCCCTCCGATATCACAGGTGGACAAATCGAAATCCAGCTGACGCAATTGCGCGGTGTTGAGCAACTTGCTCAGGTTGTCTTGAATCTCGACCTCGGGGATGCTGGTATCGACGACGAGCTGCTCGAGGCGGTGCCTCGCCCCATCTGGCGTCAAAGTTGATAGACGGTAACTCCCTGCCAGTTCTTGCCCCACATCTCGCAACAAAACGACCATATCTGCATCTGTAGCGATTGGGGGGGCGCAGTCTTGGATTTCATCAAAATGGAGAAGGTATACCGTACCGGTTACCTCTGAGACCGTCACAAAGGGCATATGCATATTCGCGACGGCCTCTTCCAAACCCGGCAGTTTCTTCAGGGTTTCTTCGCGAATTCCTGTGGGGGTCAGATAGGGAAGGATTTTCGCGCGCTGCCGATCCAGCATCGTGACATTGTCCGAAAGCGGCGCGCCCCCCGCCTGCACGATCGCATTGGCGATGGTAGACTTGCCTTGATAGGGAGGCGCAACAAAGATGATCCCGCGCCCACTGGCGGTGCGCACGGCACTTGCATTGATCGCCCACACACGCTTGTTGAGAGGAGGGAGGGTATAGGGCGGCAAGGGCGACGGAACGGAGCTCCACTCGTCGAACGCAGCCCACAGCTGTAAATGGTTGTCTTGGGCCAGGTACATTGCCTTCCTAGAGTAGTTCTTGCGAAAAATACTCTCGATGAAACTGTTTGTTGATCCAATCACCTCGAAAAACACTTCAATCTCGGGCACGGTCGTTGCGCTGAGATGATGTTTATAAAAATATCTCCACTGCTTTGCCTCGTGGTCTGACGTGACATGCAAACGCACTGGCACACCGAAAAAATCAAAATCGACCGAGTGGCTACACCGTCTGCGCACCGCAAGCGCCTGTTCCGGGGACTGGATGAATTCAGAAATGGCAGCTCTCCAATTTGCTATTCAGGCATGACGCAACCTGATCCAATTGCGTTTCGAGGTCATAGCGCAGAGTCCAACATGGCAATCCCTTAATCCAAACAGGAAGCTGATTGCCGTTGAGGTTCTTTTGCAAGGTGCGAATTTTGTCCTCTTGGGGACAATCAACCAACATGGCCGGTCCTTGACCTGGCTCGTTGCACAGGCTCACAAGAAACTGCAGGGGGGTTTTATTGGGCAACCATGGCAGACCCAAGGCCGAGGCATGTACCATATGCGTCGACACATCTCCAAAATCGATCTTTGTCGATTTAGTATTCCCGGCGACAGCCGCCAAAAGCTCAGGAACTAGGTTAAAGGTGTTATCGCGGATTCCAATGGGACGACGAAAGGCCTGGATTGTGCGATCTTCAACCCGGATGGCGGCAAGGTCATCAGTCAACAACCCCCACCCCGCGAAGGCGAGTTTCAGTGACAGTGCAGACTTACCGCTGAAAGAGGGGCCCATAAACAGCCCGCCATGCCCATCAGGCGTTGCAAGCGCCGCCGCATGAAAGAACCCATAATCCGTACTTAAGGGCGGGAGCGTGAAAGGAGGAAGCGGCGTTTCCCGCTTCGACTTTTGCTCAAAACGGTCCCAAAGCACCCAGTCTTGTCCTTCAACCAAGTGCCAGATTTCTTTCTCAACGGTCTCGTCTGTGAGGCCGGCGATGAAACCGCCACGGCTGGTGCGGAAAAAAAAGCTCTGCTTTGGCTCGACCGCAGCACTGAGATGCTCTGCAAAATAATTCGCGATGTGCTCTGCGTCTTCGCGCGTTGGGAAATAGTATTCGGTCTCGGTTCCCCAAAACGACAGTCGAACGCGAAAGCTCTGCTCTGTCATGTCTTGCGACCAACCAAAATGAACTGCGCTGCGTCTTGGTCTGCCGCGCGTCGTTGATCGGGCCATACCCAATCCGCGGACCCGATAGAAGCGTGTACTGCAAAGTTAAGACCGCAAAGCGTGCCTTCAATGTCGCTTGGCGGCACCAAGAATAGGCACTGAGTTGGCAACCGGCTTACAACTCCATCGTGAGACACGCTTACGTCGTCACAAAGGACCCCGGTCTCAGTGTCGTATTGGTAGTGGCGGCGAGATTTGCCTGGCCCTATGGCGGGATTTTCGAATGCGACCTTGAAATCGGGACGCTTTGAGAAATAGGCCGGATTCAGCTGCCCGATTACTAAGTGCCCGCCGCTCGAAACACTCTTCTCACATATTTTCCCAAGCGTTTGGCGTGCGTCGCCCCACGGCCAGATGGCAAGCACCGAGTCCCAAAGGATGACCAATTCATAGGGTTCTTGCGGGATGAACTGGCGCAAGTCTGCGACCTCAAAACTGGTTGTGCCGGCGACACCATGGCGTTCGGCGCGACGTCTTGCGCGGTCGATCAGATGTGTGGAAATATCAACCCCGTCGATGCGCCAGCCCAGCTTGGCCATTGCACAAGAAAGCCGCCCAGAACCACATCCTAAGTCTAGCGCGCGACCCGGAGTTGAACGTTCGACCAGATCCAAAATCTGCGCGGCGTCCTCTTCCGCTCCAAAATCCCCATCGGCCCAACCGGGCCAGACCTCATGTTGCATTTCGTAAACGGAGGGAGCGTTCTCTTCGCCAGACGTCATTCCGCCGCCATCCGCATATGCTGGTCTCGCCAATCATTCACAGCGATTTCTAGCAGCCTACGTTGCTTTTTGATCTCTGGGGTCTGCAGGCTTTGAACCGTCACTTTGCTTGGGCGCAACTCACAATTGTGGTCTGCCTTCGGTAAAACACGTTCAAACGCGGACCCTTGGAACGAAATAGAGATGCCCAGGCGCTCGCGGTCTCGAAACAAAGGGCTTCCAGGCCTGATATCACACTCCGAAATATATCGCGGGGGTGGAAGATGCGCGTTTCCCTCGGCAAATTTCAAGTTCTCTTCGTAGTGCGCAGCGGTATCGCCTGGTCGCCCAATGAGAAGGCCATAGACCGGCGAGACATCCGCCTGTTGGCAGGCTGTCAAAGCCGCCACATTGTCGGCGACCGTCATTCCCTTGTTCATCGAGGCAAGTTGATCGTCGCTAAAGCTCTCGATTCCAACCTGGGCACGGCGTACCCCAAAGGATCGCAATGCAGACAGCATATTCGCTGACCAATCAGCCATAATCTCTACAAAAATATCCCAGTCGGCATCCCCTCGCCCGTTGCACTGTTTGGCAAAAGCGGGTGGCAAACTGGTATCCAATAGATGAAACCGTTTGATTCCGTATTGGTCCGAAATCTCTTCCATCTGCGTCAGAACATCCTGCGACTCGAATCTGCGAAACCGGCCATAGGCCACATTGAAATTGCAAAAATCGCATTTGTCCCAGTAACATCCCCGCGACAACTCGTAGCTGACCGAGGTTAGCGACTTGTCAGTCTCGGTCACGGCGGTAGCTTGCAAATAAGCACTGTAATCCGGTCTGGCTTTCAGCACCTTTGTCCGCCCGCCCCTAATGATGCGGTCAACGGGGTCATCGGCCTTGTAGCTTTGGATGATCTGAGAGATCACCTCATCGCCCTCGCCGAAGACAATGGTATCCAAGCTTGCATGGCGATCTAACAGATCCTGGCAGGTCTCAAGGCTTCCCAGATAACCGCCGAGCACAATCTTGATATCGGGTGCTTCAGTTTTGATTCGTTCGGCGAGCCACAGCGACGCAACCAGTTGATAATGCGTGGCCGAGAACGCAACAACCCGAGGTCGTTTTCGTAAGATGTCAGCCACGAACGCATCCATGCAGGTGTTCCACGCCGCAAAAAACTGGTGCAGATGCTCCAACGTAAGCGCGGGCGCCTGTGGCACCGTGGTCTTCATCTCTTGCAAGATCGCACCCGCCTCGCTGGGCGACCATCGGGCAAGAACCAGAAAGTCACCGAGATAACGGATCGATTTCAGCCCATCATACAATTCCAAAAGCTCTCGTGACAGAAGGTCCACACCGAAGTCATGATGCAAATGCGCACATTCAACGGACAAGTCATTAATGCCGCAAAGCGCCGCGAGATATTCTATCGCATAGCTTGGCCCATAAGCGGGAAAGAACGGAGCCGAAACGAAAATCGCGTCCAACTTGTCGTGTCGCGCCATGCCTTAACCCTCGTGAAACACGTTCTGCGGATTGGACATCTCACGTATGATGCGGTCATCCTGATTTGGTGCCGCCGGCGGCAGATAGAGGCTCATACCGGTGTGGATGAGATCTGCATCATCGGCCATGTCGTTCACCGTGGTATGATGCATGATGTCCTCCATACCCTCAAGATGGCCACATGTGATAAAGACCGCGGGATGCTCTGGCGAATAATCTTGCAGCAGATAATCGCGCAGTTTCACAAATCGATCTGGGTGGTTGCGCCGAGCGAGCGTCAGATCCAGCGCGCCGAAGGCGCCCACTTGCATGATAAAGCTCGCAACGCTTGGGTTGGGCCGAACCTGGTTTATCACCATCTTGTTGGCTTCAATCACCAGCAAGCCGGCAAGTCCAATATCCAGCGTGAACCGCTCCAACATAACGGCAACGCTTGAGATGCCAGAAATGACCCGCCAAGTGCCTCTGATCGTGCGCAAATGGGATAGCAAACTTTGGCAAGTATCAACCAACACCATCGGGTGCCCATAGGTAACAAAGGCGACCCCAGGTCCGTTGCCTAACTCGGACAAAATCATCTCTACTTGCTGAGTATAGGCGTCAGTTGAGGCTGTCTTGCGATAATGATCGCCAAGATCGACCGCCGTGCCGCCAACCAAGTCACAAATGAATTCGTGGCTGGCCGTAAGGTGAAAGGCCACACGGCTCTCTTGAAGCGCCCTCTCTGCTTCGCGGGTCAAATGGCGCTCGGGCTCAAGCCCAACACCGATAAAGGATATGTCGGGCTGCATTTCAGCGCGATAAAGCTGCGTCATTAAACTAGTTCTATTTTTCTTCCTTCATAGTTATTTTCTTGATCACAGGATTGGTGATCCGGACTCGGCTGGCGTGAGACTGTTGATGCAAGCCACTGGCCACGACAATCTCTTCAATGGTTGGGTTCTTGACGCGCGCCGCAACCGGGTCCCGATGCTGCTGGTGCAGGCCGCTCGCCAAAACGATCTCTTCTATGGTCTGGTTGGCGATGACCTCGGGGCCTTTGGCTTGCTGGTGCAGGCCACTCGCCAGAACAACTTCCTCAATGGTAGGGTTGGTGGCGGCAACGGGGTCGTGGTGCTGTTGGTGCAGGCCACTGGCCAGGACGATTTCTTCAATCGAAGGGTTCTTTACGATTTGCGGGTGCGCTTGCTGATGTAAACCGCTTGCTAGAACAATTTCCTCAATGGTGGGGTCAGCAATTTTCACTTCAATTGATGCGAAGCCTTGCTGGTGCAAGCCACTTGCAAGAACGATCTCTTCAATAGCTGGCTGTTTAATTTTTTTGCTGTCAGTCAAAACGAGTTCCTCCGTAAATCGTAATTTACAGTAACGGAAAAAGTGAAATTACGCAATCCTGGATTGTAGGCTCTAGGGGTAGGTAGCCTGCATGCGTAGCAGTCGGTAATCAAAAATTGAGTATTTGAAGAAGAGCTGCGGTCGACGCCTATTGACCGATCGGTGAATGGTCGGTCGGGGTCGTTCACCGTCTTCCTAGACGACCCAGCCTTGAAAGCTGCGCCAGCATTCGGGCTCCTGTGCCGGTCGCGTCGCCGGAAGGAGCTGCGGTTGGTCCACCCGCAGTATTGGGTCGGCTTGGCAACGCTTGCACACCAAAGAATTGTCGCGCGCGCAGGGCTGCGTATTCGGCGCCAGTGGCGCCTCCGATGGCGTACCTGTTGTAGACCTGTTGGCTGCCGGCAAGCCCTCGTGCAAAGGCATAGCTGCCTCCAAAGCCGGCTGAGAGTGCTGGCATCATGATGTGTCCAGAAATCGCCCGAACCAGGAAGGGCGTTGCCAGGATGAAGCCCTTTGCCATCAGCACCATCATGAAGAACGGAATTAGCGCGCCGATGTTGGAGGCACCTTCCGGGTCGCCCAGCTCAGCAAGAAGCGCACGAGAAACACCCGTAATCGTTGCAAACACACCAGCAACGACGATGGGGTACATCGCAAAGGAAATCAGCGCCGAAAGCCAGCGCGCGAAATAATCCTTGGTCACTTCAAAGAGGGTCAGGAAGATCATGATCGGTGCAATGCCGATCAGCAGAGCGATCATGAGCCTGGACGCAACGACGATGAACGCCGCCAAGCCACCTAGGATCGAGAGCAGCAAAACCCCAAGGGTGTCCAACAGGGCGCCGGCCATTCAGTTCAGTTCAGACCCCGCGGCATTCAGATAGTCCCCGAGTGCTGCGATCAGGTCATCAAACTCTTCTGCAAAGGTGCCGGATGGGCCGGGTGACCCGCCGCCAACAGAGGCCACGAGCGATCCGGCAATGCTGTCGATCCCGTTCAGGATCGCCGCAGCAAGGATGTTGAATTGTACCCAGTTGGTTGCAAATGCGCCTATCAGTCCGATCTTCACAGCGAGCCAGAAGGTCGTGCGCCCGTCCATGGCGCGATACTGGTAGATCGTGTTAATGAAAACCAGAATGACAACGAGCGTGGTGCCGAGTACCAGCATCGTTCCGACTGTAGCGGCGACAGCACCGAATTGCGTCTCAGCTGCGGTATTGAGATAGCCTTCGGCCGTTTCTACGAAGTAGGTGACGACGCTCATGGAACCCTACCAGTTTCCAGCGGCTTCCCAAGACGGATACCGCGTGGGACATTCGCAGCTTTGGGCCTCAACGATGCGTTGCATGCTCTGTGCCCGATAAATCTGTTGGATCAGGAGCCGTTTGTGGGACTTGCGCACATCTATGTTTTGCATCCACTCTGGCTCTGGAGGTTGATTAGGGCAGACATCCGGCTGGTTTTCGAGGGTTGGGATCAGGTTCCGTTCAGCGACGCCAGCGGTTTCGCTGAGAACGACGAGCAGGCTTCCGATTGCAACGGCTCGCATCATGCTGATGCCGCCTTCGTATCAGCGGTCTCGCGCTTCAAGAATGTGGTATAGCCGTAGTCACCGGCTTCAGCTGTGATGACTTCCCACCCGTCCGCGCCGCGCTCATTCAAGGCGCTTCGCATCACGTCGTAGTCCTTTTGCTTTTTCACCTGGAAAAACAGGATATCGTATTCAAAGGTCTTCATGGGGAAGCTCCAATTGCGGGTGCGCCAGGGAGGTAGAATTCGGTGATGCCGCGTTTGCCGTCATGGCGACCGGCCTGGATGATCACGTCGATGGAATTCTCAATATACTGGATCATGTCGGCATAGGTCATCGGGATCTCGGTCTTGAGCGCGGCGATGGCCAGACGCTGAACGGCCAATTGCGGGGTTTCTGCATGAAGGGTGGTCATGGACCCGCCATGGCCAGTATTGATCGCTTCGAGGAAAGTCATCGCCTCCTTGCCGCGCACCTCGCCGAGGATGATCCGGTCGGGGCGCATGCGCAGCGTGGCAGTGAGCAGCACATCAGCAGTCTGGAATTCCGCATCCCGGTTGGCGATGAGGATCACGGCATTTGGCTGGGTCGGTAGAAGTTCGGCGGCTTCCTCGATGGTGACGATGCGTTCCTCGGATGGCACATGAGAGAGGATCTTCCGCGCGGCGACAGTCTTGCCGGTGGAAGTACCGCCCGAGACGATCATGTTGAGCTTGTTGTCTACGCAGAAGGCCAGCGCATCGTCGATGACGCCAGACGCCACGACCTCGCGCAATTCCCGGGTTTTCTCGAGGCGGAGTTCTTCGAGCTTGCGTTCTTTGCCAAAAAGGAAATCCAGCGCAATCCCGTCAAGCGGCAGGCTTGAGAAGAACCGCAGACTGATCGACATGGCAGTTAGCACAGCGGGTTGTGTGATCACCTGCGCCCGGATCGGTCGCCCCTTGTAGGTGATCGAGACCGAAACGATCGGGCGATCCTTGCTCATTGCCGTGTTGGCGGAAGAGGCGATCTGATTGCCGAGGTCCTTCACTTCTGTTGCTGTCAACTCATGGTCCAGCTTTCGCATGAAGTGATCACCCTGGAATTCTCCCCAGCAGATCCCGTCAGGGTTGATGCAGATCTCGATGACATCGTCGCGTGCTGCGGCTTCGATCCGATCAAGCGAGGTCTGGAGATAGCTCAGCGACATGGGCTCAGAAGATCTCCAGATCGCGGTCGACCATCACCGTGACGCGCACGCCCTGGTCGACATAAATGACGGGACCGATCGAAAGGTAATCGCCGATCACGCTGTCCGTAGCATCGGCAAAATCATCGCCCACGTCTTCGAGCACATCCGCTGCGGTCTCATCCTGCACATTTGCAGCGGCCGCACTTGGCGCGGCGGAAATCAGCGAAATCAACGCCGCTGAGCCGAAGCGCTCATCAAACCGGGTGTCGACAAAGCCGGTTACACCAGAGCGGCCAAGTTCATCGCCACCGAAGGAGCTGATCTGGATCGTCTGGTTGTCGGGCAGGATGATCCGATCCCAGGCGATGGTGACCCGGCGCTGCGCGATATCGACGCCTGAGCGATAACGCCCTATCAGGCGGGAGCCGCGCGGGATCAGGAGACGAGAGCCGTCGAAGCTGTAGACATCTTCGGAGACGACGGCCCGGGTCTGGCCGGGCAGGGAGCTGTCGAGAGCGGTTTCCATGACGGCCTGGATCATGGTGCCCTGGATGATCGTGTTGGAGGGATTGGCGATGACTTCTGCCTGTGTCACAGAAGTGGGCAGCGCGCCGTTCAGCACGAAATCCGTCACTTCACCAAAGGTGCGCTCGGTCAAGGCCGTCTCATTCGCTCCGGACGTGCCGCCAAAGGCGATGGTGGGCGAGGTGATGCGGCGCTCCTGAAACGCGCGCTCCTCAGCAGCACGGCGCTCAAGCTCCGCGAGCCGCCGTGCCTCTTCCTCCCGGCGGAGCCGTTCTTCATCCCGCGCGCGCAGCTCGTCCTCTGTAGGTCCGATAGGTGCGGTAATGGGACGGTTGGCCTCAAGCTGCGCGAGTTCGAGGTCCATGCGGAGTTGCTCCAGCTCGCGGTCGCGCGCCGTGAGCTCATCGCGAAACTGCTGCTGCACGGCTTCCGACGCGGCTTGCAAGGCGGCGATCTGGGCTGACAGCGCATCGATGGCTTCGGCGGCAGCGGTATCTTCTTCGACCACCGGTTCGGGCGCGTTGCGCAACTCCTCGATTTGAGCCTGAAGGGCGGCGAGCTGCGCCAAAAGCTCGGCATTCGGTTCCACCGGCTCTGATGCGACCAGAACGACTTCGGGCTCCGGCGGGGGGAGGGTTTCGATAGCGCCGAACCCGTCGCCCTCGTTCTGGAATACGTCCGGTGTCGCTGTAGGCAGGGCCTCCTCTTCCTCAGGTTGGGATATGAAATAGAGCAACGCACCGCCCGCGCCGATCACGAGGACGACGACCAAAGCGAGCAGCGGTGAGCGCCGTGGGCCAGGGGGCGAACCAGCGCCCTTGCCTTGTTCTAGAGCAGCGAGGCGTTTCTCGAGGTCTGCGTTTCCAGTATCGCTCATGAGCCTACCCCCGCAGGTGGTGTGGCCTCGATGCAGACCACCTCCTTCCCGATCCGCAGCACCCATTGTCGGTTCACGCCTGAAACCCGGATCACGCCTTCCTCGGTGGTTTGCGTGTTGACCGTGCGCTCACGGCCATTGGCGTAGCGGAAGATCGCAGGCACCGGCGCGTTCCGCGGAAATTCGAAATACGTGAAGGTCCCATCATCCCAGACGCGGGTCGGGGTGAACTCGGTACGTGCGCTGGCCCCGTAATTGTAATTCGGGGCCTGGGCCGCGATGGCACGTGTAGGCCGTGCATTGTCTTCGGGGTAGCGGAACTGGACCACGTAAAAGGTCGGGCTGCGGGTCTCCTGGACGTTAAAATAATAGCTGCGACGGTTGGTGTAGACGGTCACATTGGTATGGACACCGCGCGCGACGGGCTTGATCGCGAAGGCCTGCCCGCCCGGCACGCCGTCGATCTCGAAGCCTTCCGTGTCGCCAGCGATGATCGAGCGAATGCTCTCGCCCTCGCCGAACTCGACAGTGGTGACATGGGTCAGCGAGACATTGAGCCGATAGACCTGGCCTTCCTGGTAGGTGGCCAGCCGCACCCGATTGTCGCTGGGCCCGCTGCGCGGGATGGCTTCGGCGGAGGCAAGGCCGGGCAACAGGGCAATGACAAAAATAAGCGATCTTGTGAACAACAAGGTCAGTTCTCCAATCTGTCGGAGCGGATGGAATATTCGAGCACGGTAAAGCCGAAAGGGTTGGTCCAGACCTCGTCGATGGAGCGTCGGGTCTCGGGGCGGAACTCGAAGAGAAGGGTGGCGGTGAAGAGGCCTGTCTGAACGCCATTGATTGACGTCAGGCGCTTGCGCAGGCGGACCGTGGCGCGGTTGGTGCCGATGCGATTGATGCTGAGGATTTCCACATCGAGCCGGGCGTTTGGACCATAAACCGTCGGCGGGTAGTTCTCGTTGGCGCTGTTCCAGATCTGGCGCAACCCGCTCTCGGCAGCACCATCCGAGCGGCGCAAGACGCTGCGGATGCGCAGATCGTTGTCGAGTTGGTTGTAGACCTCGCGGTCGGTCACATAGCGGAAGACCTCCGCCTCGATGACCGCCTGGTTGGATGTGACAGACGTCGCGCCCACCGAAGCCTCGGGCATGGCAAAACCGGTGGCGGGATCATAGGGCACAACCACGGGCGGCGGATCGACATCGAGAATTGCGACAGCCGCCGCGCTCAGGCATCCGAGAATGCCGAAGATGAGCCCGATGAGCCCAAGGCGCTGCCAGAGCCGTTCGCGGCGCAGGGCACCATAGACCAGCTCTTCTTCGATGATTTCCTGTTCACTCGCCACGCGTCACACCTCGGATCAATCTGCGCGCAACTCGGGCAGGGTGAAGTCCATGAAGCGCTGCTCCTCGGCGATGGTGGCGGCATCAATCACGCCACCTGTTCCGTCACCCACGGTCTGCACCGCTTCGAGCTGCCACATTGCCACGAGCGCGATCGCCAGTTCCGCCGTGACGCGTGTGTTAAGATCGACGCTTTCCTTCAGTTCATCCATGTCATCGATAAGCCCGACCAGCCGGTCGACCCGTTCGAGTGACTGGCCAGCATCTTCATAACTGTTCTGGGCCGCGGCCGAGACCAGCGCGCCGGTCGTGGCTTGTGTTGCAACGCGGTTGGCCCCGGCATTGCCGCTGGTGGCCATTTCCGAAAGCGTGTCATCGTCAAAGCCGAGATCGGCCAGCACCCTATCCATCTGAGTTTCGATCTCGCCCGCACCGGAACCTGAGAGGCCGGAGAAGTCACCGGTCTTGATGGCTTCAATCGTGGCGAGGATGTCGCCGAACTCCTGGTCGAGCAGGCCGTTCAGCTCGTCTTCCATCTCCGTGCGGATGATTTCCGGCAATTCAGCAAGTCGGGTGAGCGCTTCATAAGTGCGTTGCAATTCGCCAAGTTGGTCCGTGAGTGTGGCAAGCTGTTCGCGGAGCTGCGTCAGCTGCTCGTTCTGCAGTATCTCGTCTTCGATCATCTGCCGGAGCTGCTGGATGTTTTGTGCGATGTTTTAGGTATCGACGACGGGCACGCCTTGCGCCAGGGCAGGGGTGAATGTGCCAAGATGCAGGCCAATCCCAAGCGTTGTGGCCAAGGCCGTTCTCATGAGTAAATGTCCCATCAGTCTATCTCCCTGATCGTGAATTCCATAAACGCGCCTTCGGCCACACGGGCGCTGGCCTGGGCCATCTCTTCGGCGGAAAGGACGCGGGTGCGCGCGGCCCGAAGCCGGATGCGGGCTGCGACGAGGCGCACGAGCTCGGCGCGGGCATAGGTGTTGAGCGCGATGCTCTCCTGCACGTCTTCCGTCGTGGCAATCCGCTCGACGATGTCCGCAATGCGTAAGGCGGCCTGTCTTATCGCGGCGGGTGAGTTGTTGCCATAGAATGCCGCGCCATGCCCGGTGATCGAGAGGTTGGCATTTGCCAGCAGAGCGGGGTCGATCGTGCCGAGCGCTTCGATCCCGCCGATGCGGCTTAGGTAGAGATTGTAGCGTTCTGGGATGACCTGCACGTAATGCTGGGTCTCGGCGAAGGGCGGCACGCCCCCATATTCGAACACGCGCCCGGGCCCCGCGTTATAGGCCGCGAGCGCGTTGATGACATTGCCGTCGAAGGTGTTGAGCTGGGCCGCCAGGTACCGCGCGCCGCCATGCACCTGCAGGTAGGGGCTGTCATAGTATTCCGGGTTGATGCCGAGATCGCTGGCGGTGCCCGGCATAATCTGGGTAAGGCCGAAGGCCCCGACGGGCGAGCGCGCGCCGATGGTGAACCGGCTTTCCTGCCAGATGAAGGCCTGCAGCAGAGCCCGCCATTGAACCGGGGAGAGACCCGCGCGGCCAACACCGGCAAACCCGCTGGTCTCCTGGGCCACGCGGATGATGAGCTGCTCGATGTTCTCTGCTGCGTCGCCGAACATCTGCGCGCCGCCGGAATTGGGATCGATCTCACCCGTGCCATAGATGGCCTCGACGGAACGAGCGGGATCCCCGCTGCCGCTCTCCAGCCCAGAGACCATGGCCGGCAGGCCCTGACCGCCAAAACTTGTCTGGGCATCTAGGATGCGCTGCAGGGTGGTCAATTGCTCGCGTTCGATCTCGGCGATGAGTTCATGCACGGCAAGCTTGTCGGCCTGAATGGCCAGGTCTGCCTCGCGATCGCCGGTCTCGACGATATCGCGCACTGTCAGCCCGCTGTCATTGGTCGGCACACCTTGGGACAGGGCGAGACCGGGCAGCAGGCAAAGCGAGAGGATAAGGGGCAGCTTAGACCTCAACGTCACCCTCCGGTGCGCCGAGGGGCGTGAAGCTGCAATCCGGCGCGACAGGGGCTGTCGAGGCCAGGAAGGTGAAGCAGTTGGCTTGCGGTTCGCGGTACTGTGCGCAGGAGGCCAATACGCCGAGCGCGGCAAAAAGAAACAAAATGCGTGTCATGAGAGTCTCCAGAAGTCAGGGCGGTCGCGGTAATCGGCTCCGACCAGCGCCTCGCCCTTTTCCATGCCGCCGAGGATGGTGAGATTGGGCCCGAGGGCGCTGAGATCGGCATCGACCACGATCGAGCCTTGATCATCGCGGATCAGCGCAAGGCGGCTGTCGCTACCGGTGTTGAGAAGCACGTCGAGTTCTTTCTCATAGAGGTTCAGCATCGCGTAATCGGCGGCATGGGCGCGGATGTTTGGAAGCAGGATTTGCGTCGGCACCGCCTCGACGATGGTCTTGCCGGTCCGGGTGCGCTCAAGCTGACTGGCGTATTGCGTCATCATCACCGCGACGGTGTTCTGCTTTCGCGCGGTCACCAGCCAGTTCGACAGCCGTTCGGCGAAATAAGCATTGTCGAGCGCCTTCCAGGCCTCGTCGATCACGATGATGGTGGGGCGGCGATCCTCGATCTCGCGCTCGACCCGGCGGAAGAGATAGGAGAGGACGGCCATCCGTTCCTTCTCGGCCTCGCTGTCGAGAATGCCGGTCAGATCGAAACCCACCACATCGCCTTCCAGCGAGAAGGTGTCTTCCAGCGTCTGTCCGAAGATCCAGCCATAGCGACCCTCTTCGGTCCATTCGAGCAGGCGCTGGTGCAGATCGCCGCCATCATCGGTCGAAACGAACAGCGATGCGAAATCCCGCCAGTTCCGCAGGGCGGGGCTCAAAGCCTGCGCGTTCTGGCGCACCACTTCCTGGATGCGGTTGGTCTGCGCCGGCGTGAGCGGCTTGTCGGCACGATAGAGCAGGGTGGCGAGCCAGTCCGAGAGCCATGCCGTGCCGCGACTATCGGTTTCCGTCCACAGGGGATTGAGCCCGGTGGGTTGCCCAGCTTTCAAGGACGCATAGCGCCCGCCATTGGCGCGGACCGCCATCTCCATACCGAGACGGTAATCGAAGACGAAGATCCGCGCCCCTGCTCGACGGGCCTGTGTCATGAGGAAGGCCGAGAGCACCGATTTGCCCGACCCGGGTCGTCCCATGATCAGCGTATGCCCGCTGGTCGGTTCCTTCTCGGGACTGCCTTGCTCGTGATAGGAAAACCGATAGGCGCTTTGTTCGGGCGTGGGCAGATAGGTGATGACTTTGCCCCAGGGGGTTTTCTGAGCAGACTTTCCAAGCTGCGTTCGATGAAACGCCGCGAAATCCGCGAAGTTGCGGTTGGTGATCGCGCTGGTGCGCACGCGCTTGGGCTGGTTGCCCGGATGCTGGCTCAAATAATGCGCCTTGGCTGCCACCCGTTCGCCGATCATCTTCACGCCCTCGGCGGCTGCCGCGTTGATGATCTCGGCGCTGAGAGTCTGTAGTTCGTCGAGCGTGTCACAGAAGATTGTCACAACCATGTGGTGCTCGCCAAAGCTCTGGCGTTTGGCCTCCAGATCGTCGGCGGCGATGTCGAGTGCTTCCATAAGCGAGAGGGCGGCGTCCTGGCTGGCCTGCATCTGGCGCTTTTGCCGCCTGATGCGGCCCGCCATGAGGTTCGAATTGATCGGCGTGAAGGAATGCGTGACGATCATGTCGACCGGCAGGTTCAGCATGTCGAACATGGTGCAGGAGGTTCCTTCCGAGTATTCCCCGATGGTGAAGCTCTTGCCGTAGCGATGTCCCACGACGCCTTCGGAGAGCTCAAAGTGATCCCTCTGAAACGTCACCCGGTTATTGGCGACGTTGACGGACAGGAAGCCGTAGGTATTGGCCGGATACAGCGGCAACTCCTGACCAGTGTTGAGGGCCCCCAGAAAGCCAATCAACTCGCCACTTTTGGCCGTGAGCACCCGTGGGTTCAGCTCGGTCAAACCTGACACGAACACGCTCACGGCCTCGCCCAGACGACGCAGGCGCTTCTCGGTGGCCTCCTTCAGCCGATCAGGCGCGCTACGATTGAGGAAGGGCAGAACGCTTTTTGTGGGCGGGCGGTGAATAACGGTGAGGGTCAGGGTTTTATCGCGCAACCCGCTGGTCTCGAGTTTCGTGCGCCAGAGCCGGTCGACTTCTCCGGCAAAACCGTCTTCGCGTATGGGCTCAAGGTCCGGCGTGATCGCCTTCGAGACCTTGTGGACGTAGTAGCTGAACTCCGGCCCAAGCTGCGCGATGATTCTGGCAAAGAGCGCTGTCACCTTGTCGAGATAGGCATCATCCGTCGTGTAACTGTTGACTCCGTCGAGCCGGATGCATTGGAAGAGCTCGTTCACCCGGGTTCGCACGGTGCGGTCATCGACTAGGCTGACGTAAGGAAGCATATGCGCAAGGCGGGTTTCGCGCGCATACCAATCCGGCGTCATGGTGCGGGGATCGAGCGTTTCGTCTAAGACTGTACTAGGGCGCATAGCTGTCCCCGCCATCGATGGAACGGTTCCGGGTGGGCGGTGTCTCCTGCAGTGCCGTCATCATCACATCGTTGAAACGCGGATCCCAATCTGCGGCCTTCCAAAGCACAGGATAGAGCAGGGCGGCCACGCCCAGCAACGCCATGTGCTGCACCCAGACGAAGAGCAGCACCGAGCCGAAGAGCCAGACCATCGCATACATGATGGGCAGGCCCAGAAGCTTGGGCGGGCGCACGAGGCCGAGAAAGAGGGGCGAGCGCTCAGCCACCGGCAAAGACCGCGGCAACAATAGTGGGGGCGGCGGCGACACCTGCAATGCCGACAAGCACCCAGAGCGCCTGGCGCAGATCGATGATGTTGAAGAACCAGCTCGAGAAAACGCCGAGAACGGCCAGCGTCGCGATGACAACACCAAGTGGGCCGGTCAGGGCATCGACTATGCCCTGCAACAGGCTCTGGATTGGGGAGAGATCAATGCTTTGTGCGAGGGCCGGCTCTGCGACGAGGAGGAAGAGCGCGAGCGAGGCGACAAACAGGTTTGAAATCCAACCGGTTTGGGAAATGCGGTATCGCCAATGCACTGCCGCGCTTCGCGCTCTCGTGACATTGCCGATTAGTGATTTGAGGAATGATTTCCAAAAAGGTTGGGACATCATGAATTTGATCCTTCCAATCGGCCCACGACGGCCATGACACGGGCCACGTGGTTCTGGGTTTCTCTGTAGGGGGGAATGCCGCCGTACTGGCGGACCGCATCCGGGCCTGAGTTATAGGCCGCGAGCGCCAGACGCGGATCACCAAACGTCTCCATCATCATCGCAAGATAGCGGGCGGACCCGTCGAGGTTTTGGAGGGGATCACGCGGGTCAACACCGAGGTCCCGCGCCGTCGCTGGCATCAACTGCCCGAGGCCAATCGCTCCTGCGCTCGAGACCGCATCCTGCCGGTAAGCGCTCTCCACCTCGATATTGGCGCGATAGAGGGTCAGCCAGTCACGGACTGAGAGATCTGCGCGGCGCAGTGCAGGATGCCCGGCATAGCGAAGAGCGGTGGCCTCGATGGCCGCCAGAACATCGGCGCGGGGCAGGGGAGCGGGCCGCGAGAGGGCTGCCATCTGGATTTCGTCTGGCTCAACGTCAGTCTCACCGAGGATCGCCAACTCGTCAGCAGCGGACTCCTGTCCGATACCGTCATTGTAGTTGCGGGCAAAGCTGTCCTGGGAGCGGGACGGAGTCAGAGAGCCATCGCTCTCCATGACCAGTACCATCTGGGCTATGGCTGGATCCGCGAGAAACCAGAAAAGGAGAAGGCTACTTGCTGCCGCCCTTGTCGGCCGCAGCCAGTTTGTGCGTCGTTCGCTGGCCTTCCTCGAGCGGGACATCCGCATGGGAGAAGCCGATGCCAATGAGGAAGGACACAACGCCCGTGATTGTTTTAAACTCCCGGATCTTGATGTCGTTATAGGTCGTCCGGGTACGGGCAGTGACCAGCAGCTTCTCAACGCCATCGTCAGACACGACGCGCATGATCCAGACCCCGTAATAACTCGGGCCCTTCTTGCGTGCCGACTCCTGGCACAGGATTTCTGCGCTGTAACCGCTTTCCACGAGTTCGCGGAAACGTGCTTCCGTAACCACATTTGGTGCTTCGATGTCCCAGTTCATGGCCCGGCTCACGCTTTCAAAAACACGCAACCTCCGGGCATTCCTACTTGAAGCCTGAAGTTACGATAGTATATTATTAACTGCAAGATATATTGCAGAAGATACGGCTGTATCTCGATTACTCAAACTCTAGGCACGGGCATTGGCATCTATCAAGGAAAATAGGGTTTTCAGAAACCTGGGGTTGAGCCGATGGGTGACGATGCAGGCTGTGGCTTTGCTGATGCTCGGTCCGGTCGCAAGCCAAGCCGGATCCTGTCTCGCCCCGGTTCGGCCTTTCGTACCAAGCGATTCGCAAGCCGCCCGGGATTATGCCGACATCATCCGACGGGACTTTGAGGTCTACATCACGGACATTCAGGACTACTTTCGCTGCCTCGAGCAGGAGCGTGCGCGCGCCTTCGAAGAAGCCCGCGAAGTGAGTCGGGACTACGGTCGGTTTCTGGAACTGGTGGGGGATTGATGGGCCACTGGCCATGCAACAGACTTGCATCCCCTGGAAACCAGACGCCGATAACACCCTCAAATATCTACTTTTTAGATAACAGATTTCATCCGCTAGCGACGTCACAAAAGGTATGTGACGCGTGGCGAAAACAATCAGAAGCAAAGGTCAGGAGGCTCTGTGCCAGGCGTTGGTCGATGCCCGGAATAAAGCAGGACTCAGCCAGAACGAGCTGGCGGTCAAACTCAGACATCACCAGTCATTCGTCGCCCGTGTCGAAAGCGGCGAGCGCCGAATTGACGTCGTTGAGCTCATCGCATTGTCCCGGGCCGTTGGATTTGACCCTTTCGAGGTATTGGCGATCGTCGAAGCCGCCACCGAGCCCGACCACAAGATTTGAGAACAAAGCAATTTTGGAGCGTACCGTTTTGAATGTCCCCTCGTGAGATCAGCTGCCTCAAGGAAGAGCAGTTAGCCAACATCCACCAATTGCGTCATGCTTTGCAGGCGAGGCCTGGGAACACGATGCCGCGATTGCAGCGCCAAAGTGCAGGAAGTCAGTAAACAGTGGACCAAGAAAAAGGTGAAGGCGTCGCGATCGCCAATTTGATCGGGACCGATGGGTGCAGCTTTGTTGGTTGGGTG
>NZ_JBEFLO010000013.1:0-86595 GCF_040149565.1 Sulfitobacter aquimarinus | reverse complement strand
CAAACCGCGTCACAGACCCATTTTTCTGGACCCGTTCATATACATAACCAAGCGGCGCATCCGTATTAGCTGGATCAGGGGTATAACCAAGCAACTTTGTCGTTGCTAAACAGCTAGATGTTGCAACGCCCTCAATCGAAGTGGGCCGCATAATCCCAGCAATAAAGTCATAATTATATACCGTTTCCTTCCCCAGAGAATTGGTAACTAACTTAGCTGGAGGAGGTCCAGCTGCTGATACTGGGGTAATTACACTTAGCCCAAAAGCATCGCTACCTTCGCTATGAGACGTGCTGGTAGCATTAACTGTATTATTAATATTACCGCATAGTTGGTCTGACTGATACGTAAAGTTCGCGTAGGCTAACGGCTCAGCTGCATCAGTTAGTCTACCGTCAAAAACAGTTTTTAACTGATTTGGAAAAACTATATCTGAATCTGGATCAGAGCTTTTGAAATAGTCATAGCTTTGGTTGCTAAAAATCCTTCCAGACGCTAACTCTCTAACCGTTGATTGCTCCAAAATTCGGCCATAAATAGATGAAGACTGTGGCAAGAAAGAGTAGTCAATTGCTATCTGTGGTACGAAAGTGGTGCCATTATACTCAGTATCAATTGTTACCTGCTCGAGTACATCCAATCTACGATCGCCGTCTGGATTGATTTCCCAAGTATACTCGGCTCGTTGACCCTTATTATCATTTACGGCAAGGATTCTTCCGGAAGTATCTCGATCAAAATCCAAAGCGTATCCATCCGGCCAGGTGATCTTGGTAGGAAACCGCTCGAAGTAGTACGTATTTGTAGTCGCATGTCCCGCAAATAGGCTAAATTGGATAGTGTAACCGGATCCGTCTTCAAAGAAACGGTCAGAAGATCCCGCAGGATCATCATACAGAACATAGGGTTCATCAGACCGCAACGGCTCATAATTTGCATTAGAGCCATAACCTAAGTAGAAGCCAACTTTCTTGCCTCCTGGCAAATGTACAAAGTGGTTTCGATCCCACAGATGTCCTGAGGCCGAGGTTTGTATATAACTCCAAGAAGTAGACCAGTTTGACCCAATTTCTTGAAATCCCGTTATCCTAAACTCCGTGTTAACTGATGAGAAAACACGATCAAACCGGAAACGATTGTCCTTTTTAGAGGCCCAATCAAAGGCCCTCTCTACTTTCAAGCCATCAGCAATAAGAATTGGGTTGCCTACGGTGCTTTCACTAGGATTAATGCCAGCCCGCCCAGTCCCTAGTTGGCTTGAAGACATTCCACCTGGTGAGTTTCCAACACCATCCTGCAACCCAAGGTTGCATCCGCAGGATGCAGAAGGTGAGCAAAATGAATCGCCTTTTTTGGGTTTGCAAAAACCAGAGACCGACGGAGTACTTTCATCACCATCAATGTCACAGGCGATTCTACCATCGAGTGTTGTAGGGGTCGGCTCATCACCAGTGGATACTGTCGTTGTAATATAATTACACTTAAGAGCCATTCCTGTTTGAAGATTACTGTGGTTACCGTAGGTTGGATTAAGTTCATAACCTACGTATTCAGCACCACCTGGCGAAGCAAGATTAAGACCTGCTTCACATGCCGCGTCTGGTGTGTCGAACTGTCCAGGAACAAAAGTATGGTCAATACGCCATACTTCAGGATCCCCTCCGTAACAACTCTGGGCGATGACGGGCACTGGCTGAAAAAGAACAATTATTGGAACGAAAGCAGCAAACAAAAATGACCGAAACAACATATTATTCCTTTTCACATGTCTGGTGCCACAATGTTGCCACAATTCCCGTATGGCAAGAAGATTGTTTCTTTAGGTAGAAAATACTGCCCACTTCACAAAGAGTTACCTCACCATTAATCCTCGCAGAATAAGGCTCAAGACCACAACCTACTACATAATAAATCTATCTAAGATTAGGCTAATTTGACATAATAAACCTTATGCGATAATGTACATTTATATATTATGTGTTGCATTAGTATACTATTAAGGGCATGCTGGAACATCCCTACCGATAAGGATGATGTTCATGTTACGGTCGCTCAGAATGTACTCACTTTCTGCTGTATTGGCACTGTCTCTTACCAATGTAGTGTTTACAACGCGGTCCTATGCACAAACTTACCAGATCGATTGTGCAATCCTCCTGTGTCTGTCTGGTGGCTGGCCCGCATCGGTTCCTTGCGCACGGGCGCGTGCGGAATTCATCCGGCGGATCACGCCTTGGCCAGTTGAGCCCCCGTTGCAGATTTGGCGGTGTCCTATGGGAGTCTCATATTTAACTGATCAAACGGAAAGCGACTTTGGTCGGATCTACGATATCTTATCCGATGAACGAAAAGATCTTCCGCTTCAGTCGGTTCCAATGAGGGATGGAAGCACCGCACCAGTCCCAGAGAACGCTATTCTGCGAAGAGACGGATCTTCCGGTGTAATGTCCCAAGGTGATTTTGCGCTCCATCTGATTCAAGATCGAGCTGATATCGATATCAGCGGACAAGAGTTCAATTTCGTGCGCTCCATCCGGGTCTTTGATGTACGGCATGCGAGGCAGTATGAAGCGGGTAGTGAAGGTGGTTGCGAACGCTCAAAAAGTGTGTTTCTCGGAACATACGGAGTTCAGGGAAGCTTTGCTTGGGCAAGAGCACTACCAACTTCGCTCCCAGCGGCGCACATTGGTTTGGAGAGCTGGGGCTTGGATTGCCCAAGCATAAATCACCGATCCGTCTTTGTAGAATGGCGGGACTTCAACGGCGGTTACGGGTTTGAACAGGTTAACTACTGACCGCCCATACTATTCATTATGTTAAAAATGACAGTATTATTGACCTAAAGGTCGCCAAAACTCCGGCATCATGGGCCAAATTTGGGAAGAAAGTGTCTACAATACTAGGGGCTATTCACTCCGCACTGCACAGCCATGCTCCCCTCACGCCAAGTGGAACATTTCTACTCGGTTACAAAAAAATATGTCACCTCAAAAATTTTACAAATAGTCCAATTTGCTAAATGGCCCTTGCGGCCGCTCAAAAAATTGCCAGCTAAATCCAGGCTTTCGTGATGACAATTAGGGTGCAAGTGAATGGCTGCGCAAAAAATGGATTGCACCTAAGATCAAATGCGTAGCTGGAATCCTTTGGCGATATGATTTCGAACCAAAAAAATCAAAAAAACGCCGGGCAAAAGCGACAGGATTGTCACGGCCATCACCAGCCCGACATCCGTTTGAAAGCCGAAAAGGCTTTGGATCGCCATTGATATCGGCTTGCCCCCCGTTGAAGTCAAAATGCGCGCCAGGACGACTTCGACCCATGAAAAGATAAAACAAAAAAACGCAGCAACAGCGATGCCTGGTGTGATGATCGGCAGCAGGAATTTTACAAAAAATACGGGCGTTGAATAACCGTCAAGAAATGCGGCCTCGTCGAACTCCTTCGGTACGGACGAAATGAAACTCTCTAATATCCAGATCGTGACCGGGACATTAAACAGGCAATGCACCAAAGCGATGCCAAGCGGATTGTTCAACAAGTTCAGTTTTGAAAACAGCAAAAACACCGGCAAAGACAACACGACAGGCGGCGTGATGCGAAACACCAGCAGCATCAGCAGAAAATGCCGGTCCCCTACAAAGGAGAACCGTGAAATCGCGTAAGCCGCGGGCAAGCCTGCGGTGAGGCAGATCACGATATTCAGCGATACATAAGTTAGCGAGGTCCAAAGTGAACCAATCAAGGCCGGATCCGCAAAAAGGTTGCGGTAGTTCAACAGCGTGAATGTCCCGACAGCCATGTCATTGCGCGGCAGAGTCGACATAAAGCTGAGAAGAATGGACTGCGCCAAGGGAGCGAGCATCACGACGACGAGACCAATCAGGGCAAGAATTTTCAACCCGCGCCAGATCATAGCGGCCCCCGAATGTGCCTGCGTGACGAGACTTGCAAGACCCATGCCACCAACAAAACAATCAGGAAATACACAACGGACCGCGCTGCCGCTGGCCCATAGTCAAAGGCAGCAATGTCTTCGCCCAGCTCCAAGGACAAAAACGACGTCGCGTTGTCGGGCCCACCTGCGTTGATCCCGAAGGCTTCCGTGTAAATCATCATGCTGTCCGTCACCCGCAGGATCAGGGCCATGGTCAGGACGCCTTGCAATTTAGGCAATTGGATATATCGAAAGACGGCCCAGCTTCCGGCGCCATCTATTTTCGCAGCGAGATAGTAGGTCTGCGGAACCATAGATAGGCCCGAATTTGCAAGAATCGCGACCAGTCCGACCCAGTGCCACGTGTCCATCGCTACGATCAAGATCCATGTGTGGAGGGCGGTAAACTTGTAGTCAAAATTCCAGCCCATTGCCTCCAACATCTGGCCCAGCAAACCATAGTTGGTGTTGATGAAGCCAAGCCAAATGATGGGTATCATGTTCCAAGGTACCACCAGCGGCAGGGCCAAAATCATCAATATCGTGCCTTTGGCAAAGGTATTTTGCGGGATAAGGAGGGCAATCCCGACACCCAACGGGAGCTGGATCATCAGCACGAGTGTCGTGAACAACAAACTGCGCCCAAGGGCAGCGTACAGATCAGGCGTGCCAACAAGCGCGGCGTACCATTCCGTGCCAACCCAAAAGCGGCTGTCCAACGTAAAAATGTCAAAGAACGAATAGTTGAACACCGCAACAAGTGGGATAAACCCCACCAAGCCCAACAGGGCAACCGCAGGCAAAACCTGCCACCAAGCTGCATTGCGCTGTTGTTTCATCGCGGTGCTACTCCCTTGATCCGGCTTAGGTGTGTGGCGCTCTCATGCCCGCATCGCGCGCCAGTTGGTATCTGCGGCATTCGCGACCATCTGCGCGAATTGCGAGGGGTCCAATGACGCACCTCCGACCAATAGACCATCAACACTGACCAAAGATAATAGGCGTGCAGCATTTTCGGCATTAGCCGACCCGCCATACAAGATCCGCACGTATCCAGCAGGGTAACCCAGTGCTGTCACGTTGGCTCGTATGAACGCAAGGGTCTCGTCGATTTCGGCATGGGTCGGGATACGTCCTGTCCCGATGGCCCAAATTGGCTCATAGGCGATCACGAGAGGCGCTGGATCATGGTCCGCAATGTAAAACGCGGAGCAATATTGGTCCACAGAAGCGGCTGCGTTTTGCAGTTGTAGCGGAGTAAAAGTCCGCCAGTTTGTGCCCTTCGTTTATGCGGAGGGCGGGAGATGTATTCTGTGGATATTTATAATCGTGTGCGCCGCGCGTGTTTGAAGGACGGCATGTCAGCGCGGGAGGCCGCGCGTTACTTCAACAAAGATCGTAAGACGATTGCCAAGATGCTGCGCCATGAGTTGCCGCCCGGCTATCAGCGTTCAGAACCGCCGCGTCGCCCGACGCTTGATGGGTTTGTTGACGTGATCGATGAGATCCTTCGGACGGACAAAGCCTTGATCAAAAAGCAGCGACACACCGCGAAGCGCATCTTTGAGCGGTTGCGCGACGAACACGGGTACGCGGGTAGCTTGACGACGGTGACCTATTACGTTCGCGAGCAGAAGCGGCGCACGAAAGAGGTGTTTGTGCCGTTGTCGCATCGACCGGGTCACGCACAGGTTGATTTTGGCGAGACGCTGGGCGTGATTGGCGGCATGGAATGCAAGATCCACTTCTTTGTGATGAGCCTGCCCCATTCTGATGCGGTGTTTGTGAAGGGCTATCCAGCAGAGACAACCGAGGCGTTCTGCGATGGCCATGTGTCGGCCTTTGCGTTTTATGGCGGCATCCCTCAATCCATTCTTTACGACAATACTAAGATCGCTGTGGCACGCATTCTGGGGGATCGAACACGCGTGCGCACCCAGCGGTTTACAGAGCTGCAATCGCATTACCTGTTTGATGACAAGTTCGGTCGCCCTGCGCGTGGCAATGACAAAGGCAACGTTGAGGGCATGGTCGGATACACCCGCCGCAACTTCATGGTGCCCGCGCCGCACTATGACAGCTTTGATGATCTGAACGCGCATTTGGAAGCCAAGTGTCTTGCGCGTCAGGACGAGACGTTACGTGGTCACGACCAAACCATCGGCGCGCGTCTGATGACCGACCTTGATGCACTGATGGGATTGCCTGTCGCAGAATATGAGGCCTGCGATCATGTCAGCACGCGGGCCACGTCGATCTCGATGGTGCGCTATCGCCGCAATGATTACTCGGTGCCGGTGGCCTATGCGCACCACGACGTTCACGTGCGTGGGTTTGTGCATGAGGTCATTATCGGCTGCGGCAATGAGATCATTGCGCGGCATAAACGGTCCTATGCGTCAGCGGATATGGTTTTTGACCCGCTCCACTTCCTCCCTTTGATTGAACAGAAGGTGGGGGCCTTGGATCAGGCCGCGCCTTTGCAGGGTTGGGATCTGCCAGATGTATTTGCCACGCTGCACCGGCTGCTTGAAGCCCGGATGGGCAAACCGGGAAAGCGAGAATACGTTCAGGTCCTGCGCCTTTTGGAGACCTTCGAAATGGACGTTGTGCAAGGCGCAGTCCAGCAGGCCATTGATATGGGTGCCATTGGCTATGACGCCGTCAAACATCTTGTGTTGTGTCGGGTTGAGAAGCGGCCACCACGACTGGACTTGGACTTCTATCCCTACCTGCCCAAGGCCAATGTCGGGACAACACGACCGTCCAGCTACATGAGCCTGATCGGAGGGGCCGCAGCATGACTGACGCGCCTCAAATCCTTTTGCATCACCACCTCAAAAAGCTGCGGTTGCCAACGTTCCAGGGCGAGTATGCCAAACAGGCGCAGCTTTGTGCTGCTGAGAACAAAGATCATATCCAGTATCTGGCCCGCCTGTGTGAGATGGAGCTGATCGACCGCGAACGTCGGATGATTGAACGGCGGATCAAAGCGGCAAAGTTCCCAAGCACAAAGAGCTTGGATAGCTTTGACTTCAAGATCATGCCCAGCTTGAACAAGCCGCTGACGATGGATCTGGCACGATGCGATTACGTTGATCGCAGGGAGAACATCATCGCCCTGGGACCGTCAGGCACGGGCAAGACACACATCGCCTTGGGACTTGGGCTGGCTGCATGCCAGCGTGGTTTGAAAGTCCGCTTCACGACGGCGGCAGCGTTGGTGCACGATCTGATTGAGGCTCAAGATGAGCGGAGATTGCAGCGTCTTCAAAAGCAACTGACCAGCCAGAACCTATTGATCATCGACGAATTGGGCTTTGTGCCACTGAGTAAATCCGGCGCGGAATTGCTCTTTGAGGTCATATCGCAATGCTACGAACGCGGATCCATCATCATCACGTCAAATCTACCCTTCGACGAATGGACCGAGGTCTTTGGATCAGAACGCCTTACCGGCGCGTTGCTGGATCGTTTAACACATCACGTCCACATCCTCGAGATGAATGGCGAAAGCTACCGCCTCAAACACAGTCGCAAGAACCGCACATAAACTGACCACGACAAAGACCAGAAGAACGTTGGCCTAACGGCCACCGTGCGCTTTGGCACGCTTCAGCTTTGTGACGAGCACGCGCGCCAAAGCGCAACACAACATCAAACGCAGTGGCCCCTTTTTACGCCGCGATCTGGTCCCTTTTTACTCTGCGATTGACATCAATGAATACAGCCCAGCAAAAACAATGAGACCGATGCCAACTAATGCAAGCATGTCTACACTCTCGCCAAACACGATCGCCCCAATCAGGATCGCAAACAGGATACGACTATATCTGAATGGTGCTACTACAGATAATTCACCTTTTCGCATACCGCGAACGATAAAATAGTAACCAATGGCTCCAAAGAGCACGCCGCCAAGTGTAAGCGCCAAATGAGTGAGTGAGATTGGGAGCATCACTTCCCCAGCAGCAAAATGCCACACCAGCCCTGCAGGGATCAAAACTGCAAAGCCCTGAAACGATATGAGCGTCGAAGATAGGCTTCCTTCTATTCTACGTGTTGCCAAATCCCTCCCCGCTACGAACAGCACTGACAACACAGCCCAAAATGCATTTGGATCGAAGTCCAAAGAGCCCGGGCCGATTATTAGAATGACCCCAAGCAGTGCAAGGAACACTGCCAGCCATCTACGCCATCCCACTTGTTCTCGAAGAATAAGAGCCGCGCCGATTAAGATCACGAGTGGCACAGCTTGATAAACAGCTGCAACAAGGGTCAGATCGATAGTCGACAGAGCGAGGTAGAATGTGAGCGCAGCGCCGGCCTCACAAAACGCTCGTAAAAGAGGCAACTTCCCCCACGCTCCTGCTTCATCAAATCGGGCGCCTGTGATCCACATTACGGCAGAAAATACCGATGCCGTTCCAAGCCCAAACATGCAAAGTAATTGGCCCACTGGCAGATCCGTTAAAAGTAGCTTTAGGAACATGTCTTCGAACGTAAAAGCAGCCATAGATAGAACAACGAATGAGATGCCCTTCTTGTTGCTCATGATTTGCACCCGCTGAACACCTATTTCTCCCTGATAAGGCGCGACCTAGAACCCCTCCGAGACCAGCAAATGCTGGCTACAGTTATAAGCAGCGAGGCAAATAGTAATACTGTAAACCCAACAAATTGGCCAATTGAGCCGAAGGTCAAACAAAGAAGGCCCAGCATGCAGATTTGCCTAACCAAGGGGTCGTGATCGATTGGCTCAAGTTCGCTGCTGGTCGCTGCGTTAAGCCGTCCGGATGGCGGGTTTCGCGTGCGACAGGCCTGCAGGCCAGAGCGAGCTTTGATCGTGCATACGCCGAACAGGGCTAGATGCAGTAACAGCAGTATGGAACTTGTAAGCGAGGACACGGAAGACTGCTCAATAAAAGCCCAGCTTTTGGCGTCTGGGTCCAGCATTGCAGCGAAGTCATTGGCCAGCCAGCTTAAACTCGTTTCTCCGTCAGACTTCAAATAAACTGCATTCAACTGAATGGCTGTAGCTACAAAGATTCCAATGATTGTAGAGAGGTAAATGCATCTCTGCAGCTTCTCACCTGTCCTTTCAAAAAAGCTATCTTCAAAGTCTGGATCAGGTGATGATGCTCGTCTTTGGAAGTCCTCGGTGACAGCAAAGAGCAGGAGCAGCCCTATGAAATATAGCCAATAGACCAGTCCCGAATAGAAGAATGCCAGCAGGGAGACGAAAAGAGCTTCAGACATCGTAATAACGTCAGGCCGAACATGCGCGACGAATAGCCAATCAATCAGTTCTGGCGCATCCGTCTGTGTCAGGCCAACTAGATACACGCCACCCCATTGGACAATAAAAACTAAGACGAACGCAACGCTTGCAGCTACCCAGAATGGAAAGCGCAAGCTGTCCATGAGGTCATTCCAAGTGCTTTTTTCTCCTTCAGAGTGAACCGCTGTCTGACTTTCCCTTTTCCAAAAAGACACGAGGTTCGCAATAAGTAAAAACGATGTGGGATAGAGTAAAAGGCATTCAATTGACCAACTGAGCGACCAAAGCAAACCGACCTGTTTGTCCAAATCTGGCCCTGCTGGGTAGGTTATGTCGTAATTTTTGGCGATAAACGCAGCCAAGCAAAGCATGAAAAAGCCGGCCCAGACAAGGAGTGAGATACTGAAACCATCGGAACTAGTGAAGATCCTCTCAGACAGCCTTGCAAAGCTGTTTTGCCCATTCTGAGATGCTTGAACTCTCTCGGTCGAAGTTTGGGGGTTTGTGGCATTTTCAACGGACGTGGTTGAACGGGTGCTTTTGCGACGGGCTCTTCGCTTCGATGCCAGTAACTTGTTTGCGGCTCTGAGCTCTGTTCTCCACGTTGCGATCGCGTCCGGGTCACCCCTGCCAAACACACGAGCAAGGCAGATGATATTCGCTGAACTGATCCCCTTGTCATTGTCTTGAAACCAGTTTTGTACGGTACGCACGTCAACACCTCGACCTTTCGGGTCAGCCTCTGCAAGCGCCTCTGCTAGTAAGCTGGGTGTCCATTCAGAGCTCGTATCAGCTGTTTCCACCAAAGAGAGTCCGGCACGGGCGGAAATCGCCTCCTGAAACAGTTCTTTGAAATCAAGGCCGCGGCTCAGCGGCCTCGTCACGAAATTCTCGTCGATGTGCACCATCTGCGGTCCTTCGCTTGATATTTCGCGAAACTGTTGCTGCTGTTTCAGGCGAGCATAAAAATTGTTCAGTTTTTTATCATAGGCTTATTAAGTGATATTTCGCCTTGATCGTTACGTTCGTGCGATAGTGCAGCTCTGTCATTATTCTCCCTTATAGCGGGAATTTCATATTGCAGCAAGTTGAGTGGTCGCGAAGTTCAAATTGACCTCTTGGATTTTCTGCATGCGACGCAAGCCTTCGCAGATTGAGTGGGAACGGGGCATTCGTATGGATTCTGAGCTGGTTTTTGCAAAAACAAGGAAAAGTCTATGAGGCAGTTTGATGATATGTCATTGGAAGCAAAAGCTATCAGCCGAATGATCTGCGTATTGACTGGCAGAACGGTAGGGGTTGAGTACCTTTGGGATAATGGCGAAACATCAACTCTGTGGATCGATGAGACCTCCAATAACATCGAACGATGTCCGATAATTTCTAACGCGAAAACTGAAGCCTAACTCAATCCTTTCCCAAGCTGCTCACGAAAGCTCCGTAATCTTGATTGACCTGCCGGGCCTCCTCGAAGGCTCGGACCCGTTCATCCTCCAGACACCGGAAATGCCGCTGAATGTCTGTGATATAGCTCTCGAAATCCTGCCTGATCAGATCAGCATATTCGATTATCGCTGCAGGGTCGTTTGGAACAAACGGCCGTTGCGGTGCGAGACAGGTTGCGCTGTTGGCCGCACTACTGAACGCAACACTCAATAGTATAACCTGCGGGATCAAATGCAGCATCTTCATTCTTTGACAAGAATCCTCTATGTTAGACATCAGGACAAAACCGCCGGACTGAGCAGGCTGGTGAAAATATCCTTAACAGAATCGCAATAATATATCTTGCGTTTCATTAATATACTTTCGTATGGTAGCAATGTCCATGGTGGGCGAGGCGATCATACGTTGCAAATATGAGAAGTGTGATCGCAGTCATGAACTGGGAAGTAGAAACACCAAATGTGGTCACTGAGGCTAGATTCCGCGAACTCGTGGAAAGCGGTTATAACGCCGAGATTTTGTGCCAGGAATCTGCGCACAAGAAAGGTCCGAGCTATTACGGTATCTGGATCATGCGTGCCGTTTCTGACGATGGCGTGGAAAAGCTATTGGTTACGGCTCGGACCCGCACAACTCACAACGATATCAAAATCCGCGAATTCAAAACCATCACGGGCGTTGTCTCGTTCCTCGTTGGCATTGGCTTCTCCCACGCCGATGTTCCGCTCGAAGAAGGCCAGCGAACAACTCACAAACTCGCTAGCCGCAACGAAGGCAGCAGCGACTAGCCTTCTCTTCTTTTGGCTGTTTGCTCCACCCGCAGCAGCCCAAATGGTTCTGGTCATGGAGAGCGACGGCTCGCTGACCGCCACGCAATCCCAAAACAGCTTTGCTCGGAACTACAACGACGGTGTGGGTCAAGGTACGGCGGCCGATGCGCTCGCGATATTGGACGCACCTGATGATATCGCAGAAACAGAAGAAACCCGCATTGCGGCCATCGCGCCGCGTGCTCCCCTGCCCCGTCCGGATGTTCTTACGGCGATTGAGACCACAGCGCTACGTTACGGTAGCCATCCCGGTTTGCGCAGCTCGGGACTTTCGGTTTCAGACTGGCTCGTACTCTTCCGCGCCAACATAGAAATTGAAAGCGCGTACCGCCAGAATGCCGTTTCGAGCGCTGGTGCCATTGGCCTTGGACAGCTGATGCCGGCAACCGCCCGCGATCTTGGTGTCGATCCGCGTGATCCCCTCCAGAACCTCGATGGTTCCGCCCGCTATCTTGCAATGATGCTGGAGTTGTTCGGCGATCCGCGTCTTGCATTGGCTGCCTACAACGCCGGCCCCGACGCCGTGCGCCAATATGGCGGAATCCCCCCTTACCGAGAAACCCAAAATCATGTGGCCCGCGTCATGGCGGTGGCCGCTCGACTGAAAGGAACAAACCCATGAGACATTTTACACGCGCTTTCGCAGCATCATTGGCGCTGTTCTTACTGATTGCAGAACCCGCACTTGCGCAAAGCATCGACCTCTCCCCAATTCAAAGTCTGCTACAAGGCATCGTCGATGCGCTGACCGGCCCGCTTGGCGTCGTCATCGCCACACTCGCTGTCCTAGGCGTGTTCCTCAGCTGGTTCTTCAACATCATCGATCTGCGCCAGGCACTCTGGGTCCTCGTCGGCATCGCCGGTGTTGCGGCTGCCCCCACAATCGTCGCCGCGGTTTTTGCCGGTGGCTGAACGCGCGCCCCTGTTTCTCGGCCTCGTGCGCCCGCCCAAGCTTTTGGGCCTGCCCATCATGTATGCGATGGTCTGGCTCTTTGGCTCGGTGCTGCTGTTCGTATGGGTCCAGCACATCGTGATCCTTGGGGTTGCGATCGTAATCTATCCCGTCCTTTGGAAAGCCGCCGATTGGGATCCCCGCTTTATCGACGTGATGATGACGGCGCTGCAGGAAACACCGCCCACCCGAAACCGGCAAGTTCATGGTGGGGACAGTTATGCCCCGTGATGAAACTAACGACGAAGCCGTCGATACCCGCACTTTGACACCGACCTGGTACGCACGGGAAACGCGCCTCGCACATATGCTGCCCTATGTCAGTTTGGTCGATGACCAAACGGTTCGCACGCGGGTGAACGAATTATTCCAATGCATCCGCTTGGATGGGGTCAACAGTTATACAACCGACGATGCCTACCTCGACAAGGTCAAGTCCCTCTTTGCCCGTATCGTCGCCCAGCTAGGTCCAGAGTTCAGCTATTATGTCCATAAGGTATCGAAGGCGATTGCGCCGGAGCTTGAACCCGTGCGCACCGGTAGTTTTGCAGGGGACGTGGATCGCCAGTGGCGCGAGAAGCTGGCGACCAGCGGGCTGCGCGACAAAACACTGACGCTCACAGTCATGCACCGTCCGCCGTCCAAGAGTTTTCTTCCATTTCTCAATCGCAGCGCACCTGAGCGCTTCAAAGAAGAAACACAAAAACGCCTTCGACGGCTGAACGAGGCCGTGAATGTCTTTGCCTCGGGGCTGGCTGATCTCAAACCACGCGTGCTGTCGGCGAAGTCTGGTGAACTGGTTGGGTTCCTCGGGGCGCTCAATACCGGTCAGGAACTGCCGCTTTTTCCAGCCAGCACCTACGGTTTCCTATCGTTCAACGTGGCCAACACCCGTGTGACGTTTTTAGAGGATCACTTCGAGCTATCCGAAGGCGTCGTTGGCCATCGCTACGGCAAAAGTTTCACCATCGGCGAATATTCCGAGGCCACATCCTGCACGATGTTCGACATGCTGAACCTGCCTGTCGACATGATCGTCACCCATTCCTTCACGCCAATCAATTCCAACCTCATGGCCGGACGGATCAAGCGCCAGAAACGACAAATGCAGGCGTCACAGGACGCCGCCCTCTCGCTCATGGAAGCGCTCGACATCGCCGCCGATGATCTTGAAGCCAAACGCCAAAGCTTTGGCGAACACCACATGGTCGTGACCATCTTCTGCAACACGCTTGATGAGCTGCAAACGCTGGGCGCCGAGATCGTCAATGCCGCAGCCGCCGAGGGCGTCAAGATGATTGGCGAGCGGGTGGCCGCAAAGGCGCATTACCTCAGCCAACACCCCGGCAACCAACCCAAGCGCGTGCGCGCCAGTGCCATCACCAATCGGAATTTTGCGGATTTCGCAGCGTTCCACCGCACGCAACTCGGCAAGAAGGCCGATGACGTGCCATGGGGCAAGGTCATCACCATGCTCCCGACGCCCGAGCAAAGTGCCTATCGGTTGTCTTACCACGAGCAAGGCAGTCCAGACAAAGAACCGACCAGCGGGCACACACTGATCATGGGACGTCCCGGATCAGGTAAATCCGTCCTTTCCGCATTCCTAATGACCCAAGCCCGTCGAGCAGGGGCGCGGATCTTCGTCTTCGACTACCGTCTCGGTATGGAGATGGCGGTCCGCGCCAATGGGGGCAGCTATGCAGCGTTGAAGGCTGGACAAGCCACAGGCCTCAATCCGCTTTGGACCGAGGTGGACGATCGCGGCACGGCTTGGCTCTCGGACTGGCTGGCCACCCTGCTCTACCGCACGGATAAGCCGCTGACGCCCGTTCAAACCAATCGCATCCAAGAGGTCGTGCGCCAGAACGCGAACGCCACTGATCCAGCTTTACGTAATTGGAAAGACTTTGCCTCGCTCTTTGTCTCCACCGATGATGTCGGTGATTTGCACCAGCGACTGCTCGAGTGGACCAGTGATGGACGCTATGGCTGGATATTTGGTCAGTCCTTGGAAGACACGTTTTCTCTCGAAGGTGATGTCGTCGGGTTTGATCTAACGGGTATTCTGGATTCCGAGTCTGAAAAAGAACGCATGGCCGTTCTGAGCTACCTGTTCCGCCGCGTCGAACGTGAGATTGAAGACCGCCGTCCCACCATCATCGTTATTGATGAAGCCTGGAAAGCCCTCGACAACGCCTATTTTGCAGAACGGCTTTCGAACTGGCTGGTGACGGCGCGCAAGCAAAACACCGTTGCCGTGATGATGACGCAATATGCCAGCCAGCTGGAACGCACACGCACCGGCAAGACCATTGTCGAGGCGGTGCCAACGCAAATTCTTCTTCCCAACATCCGCGCCCATGCGTCCGACTACGCCATGCTGAACCTCTTTGAGAAAGAACTCGATGTGCTTTTGAACACGGGCAGCAATTCGCGGTTGGCACTCATTCGCGATGACCAGGGCTCCATCGTCGTTGATGCCGATCTCAGCGCATTAGGCCCCAACCTCACCATCCTCGGCGGCATGGAGAAGGGTGAAGCGCTTGTAGGTGGAGATTATCGCGACCGTCCAGATTTTTGGAGACTCTCATGAAACGTATCCTCATTCTCTTGGCTGCGATTGGCACTCTGGCATCTTGTGCCCAATACCAAGAACCACAGGCCAATTGCTTCACATTCCTTGCGGCAGTTGCACCGATTGATCCCGATTGCACCTTCACGCCTCTTGGCGCTTTGGAGGGTGACATTGAAGTCTAAGATCGCCCATATCCTCTGCGTATCTTTGCTGCCTGGCCTTGTGTTCGCTCAGGGCGTGCCAACGGTTGATAACGGTCTGACCGCACGCGACATAGTGGAAACCGGTGATCGTGAAGTCGATCTTGCGACCCAAGCCGACAAGCTATCCGTGCGCGAACTCATTGCCCAGATCGAGCGCGAACAATTGGAAACGCTGGCGCGCATTCTCGATGCGCAATCAAGCTTCGGCGGTCAGGGGCTACCCGCAATGGTGTCCGGTTTGGAATCTGGCAGTGGAGATCCTGCCCGGTCGGTGGAGGCAGTCTATGGCTCAGGCGAGGTTGATCCCAATCCCGCAGGGACGCAGATGTTTGGCGATGCGGCCCAGAATATCGAACAACTTATTATCCGCGTCGCTCAAGAGACCAGCGGCTTTGCAGGCGTAGGGCGTGCCGGACTTTCTCCCGTCCAATGGCGCGCCCTTCTGCAAGCTCTTATCTGGCAGGAAAGCCGTTTTACGATTGGTGCCCGCTCGCCCGTCGGTGCCTTCGGTCTCACCCAGATCATGCCGGGCACCGCCAGCGACCTTGGGATCAACCCAGAATATTATGACAGCCCCTATCTGCAGGTGCATGGCGGCGCGCGGTACTTGGCCACGCAACTCAACACCTTTGACGGCAACATCATCAACGCGCTTGCCGCCTACAACGCAGGGCCAGGTCGCGTGTTCGAATACAGCGGCGTGCCACCTTTCAAAGAAACCCAGCACTACGTCACTGTCATCCCTGAACGCTACAATCACTATCTCAGCCGCATTGGCGGTATCGAAGCTTTGGGCACGATCGATCCGTCCCTTCTAGCGAATGCCAATCTTTCGATCACGGGGCATGGCGCTGCTTTCTACGGCAACAATTCCCCTGCTGCGATCCGGCAAGCCGCCCTTCGTATTCGCGATATTGTCGAGCGGATTTCTGAAACTGAGGATGTTCAAGAAAGCATGGCCCTCAACACCTATGCCCGCGCTGAACTTGTGCGCCTCGTCGCGGCCCGCATTCGCCTGCAAGCAACAAGGACCCGCGTCTTGAGTGCGGAAGAACTGGCCCAAGCCTCAGCTCGGATGGCCGAAGGGGACTTCATGGATTTCACAATCGAGGAGTTGGACTAATGCGAAAATCAAAATGGGCATTAAAGACTGCATTGGTTGGCACATTAGTCGCAGGGCTCCACTTCGCGCACCCTGCCCTCGCCCAAGGCGTGCCCGTCGTCGACACCCAAAACATTGCCCAGAACATCCAGCAGCTCCGGCAGATGATCGAAGACGAAATCCTGCAAAACGAACAGCTGACCCAGTTGCGCGAACAGCTTGCCACACTCACGGACCAACTTGCAGAGCTGCAGCGCACTTATGAGGCCCTCACCCGTCTCGCCGAGTTGCCAGAAATCATCCGCACACAGATGGAGGACGAGCTCAACGGCCTCCTCGATCAAGAGTTCGGTGATATCATGGCGACCATCGAAGCCATCAAGAATGGGGACTTCTCGGGCCTGTCCGGGTCGGGCGCAGGCGAGATCGAAACCCAGATGGACCGCGTGCTGGCCGATCTTGGGTTTGATGACGATACGCTCTCGGAAATGGCCAGTAGCGGGAACGCGAGCGCCAACCGGATTGCGACCCAAGCCACGACTGGCGCGCTGGTTTCGGCCGCAGCGCAAAACAGCTATGGCGATGCGGGTCAATCACTTAAGCGCGTTGATCGGCTGGTTGGCCTGATCGACGACATGGATGAGTTGAAGGAAAGCGTCGATCTCAACACGCGCGTGACGGCAGAACTTGCGATTGCGCTTGTTGCCATGTGGCAGCTCGAAGCGATCCAGACGGTTGGAGACGGCACGGGCGGCGTGATTGATGCCGCCACCATCGCCGAAGAACAGCGGTTCATGGATTTCACCTTGCCTGATCTCAGTGCTGATTAGGGTGTGATGCGTGGTGAGTGAACAAGAAATTATTGAAGAAGAACTGGTCTACGGCGCGCTGCGTCGAGAACGTCTTTGGCAACGGCTTGGCTTGATCGGACTGATCTTTGGCATTCTCGGGTGTCTGAGTGCGGCTGCCGTCGCGGTCCTTGATGTCGACCCACCGCCTGTCGTCGTCCCTTACGACCCATCGACTGGCTTTGCCCTGCCGGAGGCTTCTGTTGGGGCTACGACTGTCACGGAAAACCAGGCCATCATTGAGGCGGAAGTCTTCCGCTATATCAGTGACCGCGAGGTCTATAACCAACTCGACAATGATGTGCGGGTTAGAAGTGTACTGCGCCGCTCTGATGGCGCGGCCGAAGCCTCCCTGCGCCAAATCTGGAACAGTGCCAATGCGGATTATCCGCCCACGCTTTATGGCACGAGCGGGCGACTTGATGTCGAGGTTCTCAGCATCAACCGGATCGGCACCAACCGCGCAACGGTCCGTCTGCGCAAGCGCCTGAACTCCATCAATGGCGTCCAAACTGGTCTCTTCACCGCCACCCTGCTCTTTGAGTTCCGCCCCGAAACCAGCCGCTCCATCGATCAGGTCTGGACCAACCCCTTTGGCTTCACGGTGCTGGAATATTCCATCCGCTCCGACAGATTGGAGAACTGACTTTGTACCGAGTATCCTTCATAGCACTTCTGCTCGTGCTCCTTCCCGGCCTTGCTTTGGCCGAAGCCATTCCGCGTGGCGGACCCAATGACAGCCGCGTCCGGCTCGCGACATATCAAGAGGCACAGGTCTATCGCCTGAGCGTCTCCCTCACCCATGTCACGACGATTGAATTCGGTGAAGGTGAAAGCATCCGCTCGATCATCGCAGGCGACACTGAGGGTTTTGAAATCGATGGTGTGCCGGGCGGGCAGGCCTTTGCGATAAAACCCGTCGCGCGCGGGGTTCATACCAATGTGACCGTCTATACCAACCGTCGCAGCTATTACTTCAACGTCCAAGAAACGCAGAGCCCCACCTTTTATGTGGTCCAGTTCCGCTATCCTGATGACGACGCGAGACCAACCCGTGCAATTGCGAGCCAAGCCCCCAACTATAATTACGGGGCCAGCACACAGGCCGAGTTCACCCCGACGCGCGTTTGGGATGATGGGACGTTTACGTATTTCGCATTTGCCCGAAATACGCCTGTGCCAGCCATCTTCCGATACTCCAATGGCCGCGAGCGCACGGTAAACACCCAAGCCATCGAGGACGGTGTAATCCGCGTCTCAGGCGTAAACACGCAATGGGTGCTGCGGCTCGGGGATGAGGTGGTTTGCATTGAGGCGGCGCAACCAGCAGGGGCGTCATCATGAGCGATACTAGTGACGTAGAGCTCGAGAAACGCCTTGCCGCTTTGGAAAAGGGCGGAAATCGCGGGGGTTCACCTAAGGCGAGACGCTCGCCCCTTCTTGCCCTCATCGTCGTCGCACTCGTTGGTGCAGGTGGCACCGTTCTCTACATGATCTCCGGAGCAGATGAGGAAACGGCTCTGCCAACAGCCACACCTGATGTGTTTCAAAATGAGGGTGACGGCTTTGGGGCGATCGAAGCGATACCTCCGCCCCCTGCCCCGGAAACCCAAATTGTCCTAGCCCCAACTGCGCCAAGTGAGCCCAACGCAGAGCTTCTCGCGCAGCTGGCTACCCTTCAGGCCCAGATTGAGGAATTGCGCAACGCGCCGGAACCGGTGGTAGAAGAAGACACGGCTGCTGCGGACGCCATTGATGGGCTCACAGCACAGATCGCAGCTTTGCAAACTGCGTCCCAAGCCGCCCAACAGCTGTTCCAGGACAAACTGGCGGCGCGTGATCGCGACCTGGACCAAATCCGAATGGACTTGGAGTTGGCCCAACTTGAGGCCAATCGGCCAGTTCCTGCGCCGGTTCCTACCGGACCGTCCGAGGAAGACCTCCTTGCGCGAGAGGCAGAACGGTTGCGCCGCGAAGAAGAAGCACGCCGCATGGCTGATCTTGAGCGACGCGCAGCAGAAGAACGCGCGTTTCAGGACCGCCGCATCGCGTCCCCGACGATTGCATTTGGCGGAACGTCAGGCACGAATGAAACCCCTCTTGCCGAGCGCACATTCGGCGAAGTGACAGACTTTGTCCTGAACGGCGCGTTGCCGACCTCCGTCACCCAAGCCGAAGTCATCGCCAACCCTTCCAACACCATCATTCAAGGCACGATGATACAGGCTGTCATGGAAACCGCACTCGACAGCTCCCTGCCCGGCCAAACCCGCGCCGTTGTCTCCGAAGATGTGTTCAGCTTTGACGGATCGCGCCTTCTCATCCCACGCGGATCACGCCTGATCGGGCGCTATCGCTCGGGGCTAGATATCGCACAGCAGCGCGTCACCATCGCTTGGGACCGGATTATCCTGCCTGACAATCAAACCGTCCAGATCAGTTCCTTTGGCGGCGACGAGTTGGGCCGTTCCGGCGTGACCGGCTTTGTCGATACACGCTTTGCGGAACGGTTTGGCTCTGCAGCTCTGATTTCTCTCATCTCCGCAGCCCCAGGTGCGGCCGCAGCCTCCGTCGAAGATGAAGCCACAGCAGACGTTCTTGAGGATGTCGGGGATGACCTGGCGAATGCAACCGACAGCGTGATCAGCGACTATCTCTCCATCGGTCCTGTTATCTATGTAGATCAAGGTGCCCGTGTTACTGTCATGGTTGACCGTGATCTGGAGATATTTTGACTGATGTCGTTGAGCTATCTTCAAACCTCACTTGATAAGCTGGACGCGGCGTCCCGCGACGATGTCATCGAGATTTGTATCAATCCGGACGGCACCTGCTGGGGTGAATTCCAGGGCGATCACTTCATGCGTTTGCTGGATCAGCGGCTGTCGGAGACTGCCGTTAAAGATCTGGGCAATCAGATTGCCTCCAGCGCAAACACCACCATGAGCAAGGACAGGCCCATTGTATCCGTCTCGATTGCCTACAAAGACCGCCCGATCCGCGCACAGGTCATCACGCCGCCTGCCGTCATGTCGGCCATGTCGATCAGCTTGCGGTTCTTCTCAAGCCTCCCCCTCGAAAACATCCAACTGTCGTTTCTGTTTGGCAAAGAGCGCAAGCTAGAAGAGTTGCGGCAGGAAAAGACTCGAGAATTACGCACTGTGGTGGAAGCCGGTGTGATCGACGATGCACTGGCATTTTGCGCTGCGAACCGACTCAACATGATCGTTTCGGGTGGTACGTCGACCGGCAAAACCGTGGCGGCGCGCAAAATTCTTTCCCATGTCGGCGCGCAAGAGCGGATCATTACGATCGAGGAGGCCGCCGAGCTTCTGCCCGCTCAACCAAACATGGTGACGCTTATCGCCAACCGCGATGCAGCGTTCCAAACCGCAGACGTTCTTCTCACCGCGACGCTGCGCATGCGGCCGGATCGGATCATTCTTGGTGAGGTGCGCGGCAAAGAGGCCATGACCTTCCTGGAGGCCATCAACACGGGTCACGGCGGATCCATGACCACGCTACATGCCGAAACCCCGCAATTGGCCATCCAGCGCCTCGCCATCGCTGCCCTCAAAACAGAAATCCCGATGACCTATGCAGACATGGTGCGATACATCGAGAATTCCATCGACGTAATTATCCAGACCGGGCGTCACAACGGCACCCGCGGGATCACCGAATTTTACCTCCCCGGCATGGAACAGATTGGAGCACCCGCATGACAACCTATGAATACGAGATTCTGTCGTTCCCGATGGATCGCAAAAACAGCCTGATCGAAATGCAGGCCGCGTTAAATGCAAAGGGCCAGATCGGGTGGGAGGTGGTCTCAATCAGTTCTTCCGAGTTTGCCAATATCGGGCACACGGTTTTCCTGAAACGTGAAACTTCCGAAGGCGCAGATGTTGGAGGCACCCGATGAAGCATCGTGTCGTCCGTCTCACTTGGCTTACCATTGCTTTGGGTCTGATTGCACCGCCCTTGGTGGCGGAGCGCAATCTGATCCCCAGCCTCGAGAGCATTCCGGATGTCTGCTCTGAGCGCCCAAACGAGCCCGATTGGATGGAAAACATCGCGCTGCGAGACGCCTACCAGCGTGTTTTGGTCCAGGACATTTACCGCGCACAGAACATGGAGCGGGTCGTAGAGACAGGATCCTGCGACTGCGCCTCGCGCTTCCCAACTTGGGACAAAGCCGAAGTCATCTTCCGAGAAAATCATGCCGATGCAGACCGTTCAGAAATGTTGCAAGCCTCGGACACCTACAACCGCCGCGCAAATGAACTGCGACCTCAGCCCCAAGCGATCTGCGAAGCCGCAGGTAATTGGTAGGGACATCCTGAAATGAGCGTTGTCACCTACTTCGTTGAAACCTCCCAAGGCTATCTCGACACGGCCGCCGAAACACAGTTCGGGTCTGTTGCCGCAACGGTGGGGACGCTGCTCGTCCTTGGAACAACCGTCGTCGTGATTTTCGTCTTTCTGAACATGATCTATCAGTACAAAGCGATGGACGGGCGAACGGCGTTCTGGCTTGCGGTCAAGATCGGGCTCATCGGGATATTTGCAACCAATTGGGTGCAGTTCAACGCACTGTCTTCAGCAATCCTCAATGGCATCGATAGCATCGCAGGAGCGCTTGTCGCATCCGTGGGTGGCGGCGTGCCCGGCCCGTCTGGAACATTCGCCGAAGAGTTTGACAGGCTGATTGCAGAGTTGGGCGAGTATCTGAATGCGGCGGGGTCAGAGTTAAACTGGATGGCAGGCGCGATGCTCGACATCGTTGGCGTGCTCATGCTATCGATCCTCGGCGGTTTGGCGGCGTTTATCTTAGTCGCGTCGCGTCTGATGATCGCCCTGCTCATCGGGATTGCGCCGGTGATGATATTTCTGACGCTGTTCGACGTGACCAAAGACTACTTTGCGCGGTGGTTGTCAGCGCTCGTGTCCTTTGCGATCTATCCGATTGTCGTAGCGGGGGTGTTTGCGACGATAACTGGCGTGGCATCCGCCCTCATCGGTGAACTGGGTGATCCAGAGGGTGCAACCAATATCGGCGCGCTAATTCCCTTCTTTATGATGGTGTTGATGGCCAAAGGGTTCATCGTCGCGACGCCATTCATCGTACGGGCGATTTCCGGAAACATCATGATGCCAGCATTGTCTGGCGGCTTGGGCGGTAGCTATGGATTTGCGCGTGCCGCCATGGGTAATCAACAAGCCTACAATCGCTATCTCGTTGGGGGGGCAAGTGGGGCAGAATACGCCGCACTCAGAGCGCGTCAGATGTTTGGGGTGCAACAAATGCCGCAACGGCCGGGGATGGCAAATGTGACACCCACTGGGGGCAATCCATCGAAGGGGACTGGATCGCAGATGCTGGCTCAGCTTGCAAGGCTTGGCAGATTGGGACGGCGGTAGCAGCAGTAAGCAGCCATTCATGCAAATCGCAGCGAAGGCGTCAAAAGAGCCCGACTCAGCCATTATGATTTTGTGCTGCGAGCGCGCGCAGCTAGGAAAATGCGGCATGAGCGAAAAACCTCATGCTGTCGCGCGGCGGGAGAAACCGCCATTCGAGGATGCCGCAGCATGGTTTAGGAGCCGAAATTGCAGGTCGCGGGATATTGATGCCGTTCCAGATCTGCATCCTAAGGCCCGCTTTGATTGCTGATCGCTAGTTTTAAATCATCAACCAAAGCATCACGACGGCCATACCAACCATCATCAGGTTCTCGGTGAGGCTTACAAACCCAAGTGGTACGTTTGAATTTCCACCGACGCACGCGCATTTCAGCTCGCGTTTGTCGATGTAGACGGCTTTGAAGACGCTGATGGCTCCGATGCTCGCAACCAGGAGCGCTGCGGGAGCGGACACCCAGGTCAGGATCATGCCAGTCATGAGGATACCCGCGCCGATTTCTACGAACGGATAGATATAGGCGTAAGGCACCCATTTCCGCGCGAGTAAATCGTAGTTGAGGAACATCGTGGTGAAACTTTCGATGTCGCGCAGTTTCTGCATGCCGAGAAGGATCATCGACACCGAGATGAACCAGCCAAGTGTCTGCCATGTGATTGCGCCGAGAAACCCAATGGAAAGTGCCACTGCGGTAAGCGCTGCAACAGCGAACAGATACAAGACAGGTCGATAGGTTTTTACTGTGGGATCCCAGCCGGTGAGCTTTTCGCGCAAGTCGGTGTAGCCGCCAACGCGTTCTCCTTCAATCCACGCTTGCGGTGTCGTTTTGACGTTATGCTCGGCCTTGAAGGCATCCACTTCGGCGCGGGTTCGGAACAGCCGATCATCGACGTCATAGCCCTGGCGTTCAAGAAGCCAACGCGCCTTTTGCCCGGATGGGCATAGATGATCTGGCAAGGCCATTCGGTAAAGCACAGCAGTTTTGCCGACCGCTTCTTCAGCCGGATTTGTATCAATCTCAGCAACATTGCGTGCGTCTTTAGGCATTGGCTTCTCCGGTTCCGTGCTTCGTATGCGGGGTGGTGCTTGCGTTTGAACTGCTTCGCTATATATACCCCCCTAGGGTATATAATCAAGACCGAGAGATTTGATCCCGTACTCTCTCGACTTTTTCTCTGCCACCATGCGAAAAGAAGGCCATGCACAACAATCGCGAAGCCACGCTAAAACGTCTCAATCGCCTTGAAGGGCAGGTCCGCGGAATCGCCCGGATGGTCGAAGAAGATCGTTATTGCGTCGATGTCCTGACACAGATCGCGGCAGTCCGCGCGGCGCTCAAAGGCGTCGAAAAGCTCGTGATAGATGATCACGCGTCACACTGCATCGAAGATGCGCTCGCCTCGGGGGACCGAGAGGATCAGCGGGCTAAATTCACTGAATTGCTCGAATTGCTCGACAAGGCGCGCGGCTAAGTCGTTAGAGATTGACGGGTGGTGTCGTTACACTAGTGATCGTTGCGGTTGCCAATAGGATTAGGACCACAGCTAGCATTTCAACTGAAATAGACCGTCGAAGCGCATGTGCCGCGCCAGGTTTCCCAGCGCGCAAAACAGGGACGAGCCTCACCTTATTGAAGGCCGCAAAGCCCAGAAGTACCGCAACAATCGCGACTTTGAGCAAAAGCCCTAAGCCATAGGCGGTTCCAAATAATGCAGTGACGGAGCCTGAAAGGAGCCAGGAGAGCGCTGTGCCTGCAAGGATCAGAACGGCCACTCCGAAAGCAGCTACATTGCCAAAGTGGTGCAACACGTCAACGCCCGAGGGAGTAAGCGCCGCGCGGCGCAAAGGTATAAGTGCACCGACCCAAAAAGCTGCGGCCAGAATGTGAAGAGCAAGCAAGACAGCAAGAACCATCCTGGGATCACCCAGAGCGTGGCCCACCTGAGCAAAAGATATGGCCACGGCAAGGCTGCCCACCAAAGCAATCCATTGCCCAATACGAGGCACCAAAACCGCCAGTATCGCAAGTTCGCCAAATCCACGCCAAATCGCGGCGGTGCCAAGTGGGCTTTCCCAAACAAACCCGAGCATCATCGGGTCCGTTGCGCCCTCAAATCCCATCCCAGATATGCGGGCGGCACGAATGCCAAAACGTATAGCCAACACAGCCAGGCCAACCAGTACCGCACCGACGGCAAGCTGCCTAGCAAGGCGCAGGACAGACGCCTCGGCGCGCTTCGCAAAGATGAAGGAAAACAAGACGCCCCCAATCGCGAGCAGAACCGCGCCATAGCCAATCGCTTTGGCTACAATGGCCAAGACGGCAAGACCGTCGATTGGGGCCAGTCCGGTCACTCCGCGACCGTGAAGGAGAAGCTACCCTGCATCGGGTGACCGTCTGAGGCCATGCCGCGCCAGTCGAAACGGTAGCTTCCAGGCGCAAGCGCATCCAATGGCACTGCTCGGAATTCCGTTGCTGGTTCCATACCGGTCTCGCGTTCGATTTCGATGTCATCATCGGTTGCAGTCAGCGTGACTGAAATGATGCGCATCGGATCATCGAACCGCATCGAAAGCTCCGAAACTTCCGTGACAGTCGCACCATCAGCAGGTGTCGTTGCTTCGGACTTGGAATGCGCTGCAGCAACCACCGGAGCGGCTGCGACGGCCAAGCCAAGAAGAAATTGTTTGATCATCTGAATTCTCCTTTATTCGGACTGGGAATTGAGTCTGTCGTGATGCTCTCGAATATCACTGGGCCAGGTTGATTTAATGAAGGATAGCACGGCAATGATCTCTTCATCGCTGAGCACTTCTTCATAGACAGGCATACCGGATGGGGGTGCATTCTCCATCAGTCCGGCAAGCCCATATTTGGTCAGGGTGAAGAGCGTTTCATCGTCGTGGTGCCACGTGTGCCCGGTCGCGTCATGCGGCGGTGCTGGTAGCAAACCATCTTCGCCCCGCATCCGCCAGTTCGGTTGCCCTTCGAGGCGCGCCCCGTGGCACGCAGCACATTGAGCCACGTAGATGCCCTGACCAAGGGCGACCACTTCAGCGTCATCGGGTGACAACAGACCGACCCCATCGGAGGGTTGGGCCATGACAAAGGCGGCGGCGAAACCGGCGAGCGCGAGCCCGCCGGTCATAAGAACTGCCTTGCGACTTGCCATCACGTGTCGAAGGGCTGTGCTGTACCAGCTCGGTAGTACACCGTTCCGGTGCCCGCCTCTCCGCCAAATGCAATGACGTCGTAACGGGCGGACGGATCATCTCCCATGCCGGGGGAACCCATCGGCATGCCCGGAACGGCAAGCCCGGTGACGTCTGGGCGATCCTGCAGGACTGCTTCCAATGCTTCAAACGGAACATGCCCTTCGAAGACATATCCATCCGCTTCAATGGTGTGACAGGATGCCAGTTCAAGCGGTATGCCGCGTTCTGACTTCTGCGCCTCGGGGTCGGTCAGCTCTGCGACAGTGACAGCGTAGCCGCGTGCGCGGGCCAAATCGGCCCATGCGTGACAGCATCCGCACCCGGGAGAGGCGAGAACGTGCATAGGCGTACCTGCGCGCGCAGGAAGAGCGGCCACGACAAGAGCCGCTGCGGAAAGATTAGTGAAGTGACGACGTGTGATCATGTCTGTCGGTCCTTTGATTTGAAAGTTGAATGGATTGCGGACAAGCGCCCGTTGCCGTTCAAACTTTCGGAGGACCGGTCGGAACAGCCCGTGTTAGGTTCGAGAACTCGAAATCAGCATAAAGCACACCAATGACCATTTCGCGTGAGGGACTAACTGGCAAAATCGCCGTCGTGACTACAAGATCACCAAAACAGGGCGTTGATCCCATGCCGCCCGTGGTATCACAGCAGTCCGCAAGCGCCTTCTCTGCATCAGCCACCAGATCGTTTTCTGTCATTTCGGCGTGGTGGTCAGCGTGATCCGATCCATAGTTCAAGCCATGCATAACAGACGCGGTGGAAGCACCGGCGAACGCAACAACAAGAATGATCGACAGCACTAAGCGAAACATACCAAATACCTACTGGGGGTATATGGTTTTGACAAGTCACGAGGATGTGTCGCCGTTGGACAACCTAGTTGCACCCATTATGGTTGCGCCACATCTCCGGATCATGCCCGTCAGGAATGGCGTCACATGGATCATCTGAGTAGCCGCGCAGCACCGAATACTGGGTCACTTGAGTGTCAGTCAGCAATGGCAAAGTCAGCAGGTGCGCGTTGAGGTGAACCAGGCGTAAGTTTGCCCGCGCCTCACCTGCCTCCACGACGAGCCGCTCAAGTGTCCCTGCATCCGGCGCACCAAGTTGAAAAGCTTCGTCCAGCGATTGTTCCGCCGCGACGAACCGCTCCCCAGCAGTTATGGCGTCTGCCCGCATCTGCGCCCGGATCACCTCGATGTCGTGGCGCTGCTGTTCGGTCAGACCGATTTCATCGGCAAGCTCAAGGAGATGCGTTGGCCCGGGAACGCCATTCAGCTCGGCGGCGCGTGCAAGACCCCAACCGCCGCCACGTGCGATCTCTTCCAAGTCGTCCTCGGAAAGGGATTTGATAAGGCGCGTTTCTTGCCCTGCATAGTCCGATGGGGCTGAGCCGTGGTTTCCAGAGTGGTTTTGAGCAAAGGCAAAGGTGGGCAAGAACAGCATGAGAAATGCGAAGCGCTTGGTTGTCATGTTTGATATCCTTGTTTGATCCGGTATTTGCGCAAAGACATTGCATATGATGAGCAACATGAAACATGATATAAATCATGTTAGATCATTGGCTCACATCATTCGAAGGCGCATCTGTTCGAACACTAGACGCAGGCGCGTATCTTTTTCGGCGTAACGATAAGGTTGAAATGGCTTTCCTTGTAAGAGAGGGCCAGGTGCTTCTTCGGCGAGCTCTGAAAGATGGCGGGCTTCTCACGTTGCACATTGCCAACGCGGGCGATCTGGTCGCTGAAGCGTCCTTGTTTGCAGATCAGTATCACTGCGATGCGGTGACGGATCGGACGACAAAGTTTTCGGCCATACCTAAGGCGCAGCTTTTGAAGGACCTTGAGAACGGTTCTTGGGGGGGAAATCTATCGGTAAGAGCATTTGAGCGAACGACCAGAGAACTTCAGGCACTGCGGACGCGCATTGAGATCATGCGTTTGCGAAAGGTAACAGATCGGCTGGATGCCTATCTCGAACTTAATGGACCTCCAAAAGAAGGCCGTTGGGTACACGTCTCCGATTGGATTGGGGTGACGCCACCCGCTCTTTACCGCGAGCTTGCGAAGCGTCGACGGGATAATTTGGCATGAGCCTAGACGCAAATACCCTTGTTCAGATAGCAGACTTTCTGTGCCCGATAGCAACCAGATAGGTTCAGACTTTAGGTGCTTGCGAAGTCGGTTCTCCTCCATAAAATGAACTAGAGAGGAAAGATAATGTTGCCTGAGCAATTTTCCGGTGGGTGCTCGTGTGGAGCAGTCCGATACAAATCCGAAGGTGTTGCCCGCTACATGGGTAACTGCCATTGCCGCGATTGCCAGCAGGCCACTGGAAGTGCCTATTTTCCAGCTGTGCTGGTGAAACAAACTGATTTCAGTTTAGAGAAAGGTGAACCAAAGTGGTTCGAGCGCCAAGCTGATCGCGGCCATGCAATGCTTCGCGGTTTCTGCGCTGAATGTGGATCACCGCTGTTTCTGATCAACCAGGCAAGCGAAGGAGCAATGATCCTGTTCGCGGGTAGTTTGGATGATCCGAGTTGGTACCAGCCAAGCCGTGACATTTACGTGAAGAGCGCACAGCCTTGGGATCAAATGGACCCCAGTCTTCCGAAAGCTGATGGAATGCCTACCTAGCTTTTTAGTATTGTTACATTTTTGGTGTCAGTCGCAATCCGACCTTGGCTCGTTGCGTACCTCAGAAGAACCTCCCCACACGTGACGCGTACTGTTCGAACGCGCTTCCGTATTGATCCTTGAGCCAAGGCTCCTCGGAAAATGGCGCTGCAATAAGCACCACTATTCCAGCCAGTCCTACGACTATAGCCCAAGGCGCTGCTGACAAGATCATCCAGCCAAATACGATGCCAATGTCAGCCATGTACTGCGGGTTCCGCGAGTAGCCATACATGCCTTCTGTGCGAAGGGTCCCTTTGGCTCCACCAGTCTGCCGCACCCCGAAGTGTGAGACTTCCATCCACACGACGATATTGCCGATCAGGATGAGAGGCAGGCCGACGCCAAACCGCAACCAACTCGGTATGGCCAGATCAGCCCACCCCCAAATACCCAGCAGGATGAGAACCCCGAACAGCGTGAATGTTGGCACCCAGACAAAGAAAGGCGTGAGTGTCGTGTATCGTCTTGGCGGCCATATCCGCCGCTCAGGAAAGGCGATCGACCAGAGGATTGCTGCAAGGGTCATAGCGGTAACCGCCAGACCCAGAAAAATGAGAAATCCCTGCATCATGCCTCCGCGTGTTCGTGGTCGATTATTTCCCGTCGTTCTGCGAGGGCTTGCCGCACGATCTGGAAAGCCGATGATAGAAACAGCCCCGCCATGATTGTTGCAACGATCAGGTCAGGCCAACCCGTTGCAGTGCCCCAGACGCCCAAGGCGGCGAACATGACGGCGACGTTGCCGATGGCGTCATTGCGAGAGCATAGCCAGACAGATCGCACATTGGCGTCACCGTCTTTGTAGCGCGCCAGCAAGACCACACTGGCAAGGTTTGTGAGCAATGCCAGAAAGCCAACAACACCCATGATCTCGGCTGTGGGAACCCCGACATAAAAGATGCGGTAGCCGGTCGATCCGAATACCCAAAGTCCCATCAGCAACAGGCTAAAACCCTTGAAAAGTGCGGCATTGGTACGGGCGCGAAGAGAGGCACCAATGACGGCCAGAGAAATGCCATAGGTCATTGCATCACCCGCAAAGTCGAGAGCGTCGGCTTGCAACGCCTGTGACTTCGCCAGATGGCCAGCCGTCATTTCAACTGCGAACATCGTCGCGTTCAATGCAATGACGATCCAAAGCCTTCGCTTGTAATCGTCTGATACGCCGTCAAATTTGGTGTCGTGTCCGCAGCAACCTGACATGGGTGAATCCTCTTTCATCTTACGTTGGTGATAGTGTAATGTCTCTAGTGACTAGAGGTTCAAGAGGTTTCTTCATGTTTTCTATCGGCGAGCTTTCAAAACGCACAAAGGTCAAGGTTCCAACCATTCGTTACTATGAAGAAATGGGACTTTTGGCAGAGGCCGAGCGCACAAGTGGCAACCAAAGACGCTACGATAAGGAAGGATTGGAACGACTGAGTTTCATTCGTCACGCTCGTGATCTGGGATTTTCGATTGAGGCTATTCTGTCCCTCATAGAGCTCCAGGAACACCCGGATCGTTCTTGCCAAGCTGCTACGGAGATTGCGACATCGCAGCTCACGGATGTGCGCGCCAAAATCAAACGGTTGCGCGCTTTGGAGAAAGAACTCGTTCGAATGTCCAAGGGATGTGAAGGTGATGGCGTAGCCGAGGATTGTTATGTTCTGGCGTCACTCGCTGATCATAAGCTTTGCAGGCGCGAGCATTGATATGAACAACGCTCTTAGCAGCAGGATTTGCCTTCTTGGATAGGTGGACATGGAACCGTTGCGTAAGAACAGTAGACGCAGCAATCCCCCTCTAGCGGTTTCATGACGGTCTGACATGACTTGCATTCATAAAACCACTGGCAGGCATCGGTCGGCATAGTCTCGGTTTCAACGTGCCCGCAAGATGGACAGGTGAGAGTCGATTGCAGCACTACTTTTGCGTCTTCTGTCGCCATATCGCGTACCCCGTGAGTATGAGAAATCCTGCCAATATCGGCAGCAAGACAGCATCGCTGTAGACGACACCAAGCAGGCCTGTCAGGCCAAGCGCTGTAAGCACGACCGGCAAGATCGGCGTGAAGCAACAGAGGATCGCCACAATCGTGCCGCCCACCCCGAGCGCCAGTAGTTTGTTTTTCATCGTGTCGATCTCCACAAATCCCACATAAAACGCTGCGCTGACGCCTCCCAGAGCGGCGAAGACAGTGCGATCAAAAAGGCGATAGATGCGACTGACGTCCAGACAATTGCAGATCGTCTGCGCGTTGCGCATGGCTTGCGACGCAGCACACGATACCACGCCCAAACGAGGGCGATCGCGATAGCGCCAAGAATGAACCCTCGGTAAGCGATGAATGGGCCAAGCATGGTGAGCCATGCGCCGCCAAGGCCTAATATCGAAAGGCCGATAGGCAAAACACAACAAGACGCCGACAATAGCGCCAAAAGCGCTGCGAAGGGCATCACTAGGCGGGCAGCGATGCCGGTGTCTACCACGGGTTGTTGATTTGCATTCATGTCCATTTTGCACTTCTACTTCCTGTAGCCACTACAGGAGCAAGCAAAATGTTCACCATCGGCAAAGCGTCAGAACAAAGCGGCGTGAACATCGAAACGATCCGGTATTATGAACGTGAGGGTGTTGTTCCGAAACCGGGGCGCTCGGCAGGCGGGCGTCGGCTATACTCGTCCGATGAAATTGCCAAACTCAGGTTCGTGCGCCGGTGTCGCGATTTGGGCTTCCCGATCTCGATTATTCAGACCTTTCTATCTCTGACCGAGCAGAGTGACCGATCCTGTGGCGAGGTGAAAGCAATGGCTGAGAACCATCTGGGTGAGATCACCGCCAAGATTGAGAACTTAGTGCGCCTCCAAGACGCGCTCTTGAGCCTTTCCAAGAACTGCGACGATGGCTCTGCGGCTTGTCCTATGTTGGACGCTTTGATGAAGGATGGCTTTGGCGGCAGCCTAATCGAGTAAAGCAGCCGTTAGCTTGAGTTTCGCGAACGGTATCTCTGTCCCACCATCTTTCATATTGGCGAAGCGTACGGCGAAAGTTCGGTCTTGGCTCAGGCACAATCGGGGCCTCTGATCGACCGGTATGGCGACATCAGCTGCGACACAGCGATGAACGCGCCGCGCGTGCGAACTAATGCTGCGTCAGCAACAGCCGCGCCTGCATAAGTCCGGTTTGTCCGCTCTGCCGTCCTTCAAATCTGGTGCGGCGAACGACTGGTCCAGTGATCTACGCGCGTTCAATGGTTGCGTTACGCCTTACCAATATCAGCGAGACACCCCCTCCCCCTGCTTCAACCGACTTTCCAGCCCGTCCAAGTCATCCACCACTGTATCGAGTCGATCTCTATCGCCTCCGTCGCGTTCCTCACTTTGCATCTCACTCTGGTCGGCAAAGCTCATTTCCATCTGCCGTTGCTCCTCTTCGACAACGGTTTGAACAGCCTTCGAACTTTTCTTGGTTAGCGACACAGATATACCTGAGCTGAGCTCTTTTGAGCCAAATAGACGCTCATCATGCGCATTAGGCTCCGCACTCGTTCCAGCTTGACTTGGGGTCCGCTTTGACACGCAAGAATCTGGCCCGTGCGCCTTACCGCCACCTCCGCCCATCACTGGAAACGGCAATTCCCCCTTCTGCGCGCAGTAGATCGTCGCAAACAGCCGATCATCAAAATACTGGATCCGTTTCGCCCGCACTGGCATTTGCGCATCCACGACCATGATAATTTCATCGAGCGGCAACCGGCGCGCTTCATCCTCAGGCAACAGAGATGTTTCTTCCGTCCGCGTGGACTGACTGCGCCCCTCAAACGGATTCTTGCCAATGGATCGCGACCGCGTGATGACCGTCTTTGTTGTCTTGCCTACGGCCTTGCTCAGCTCCTCAATGGTTTTCTCATCTGAGGGAGTGAGGTAGAGCTTTACGCCAGCGTTGCCCTGCAACGCGCGGCGGGTGTTTTCTCCATAGATTTCATCGAGGGCGGGGATGGTTTGGGTGACCACCGCCAGATTTCCGCGATAGGTGCGCAGGGTTTCTATGCTCTCGACCACAATGGGCATTTTGCCAAGACGGTTGAACTCATCGAGCATGATCATCACAGGCCAAGGCTCATCTTTGCCCGGTTCCTTCTCTTGCATCGCCGAGAGAAGGTCCGAGAAAAACAACCGGATCAGCGGCGCGAGGGGTTTCACCATCAGGGGTTGAACAACGAGATAGACGGTGAACGGTTTCTTGCGGATCGTGCGGAAGTCAAAGTCTGAAACTTGCGTCGCCTCGTCAATCGCGGGGTTTTGCCATTGATCCAGACCTGACGTCATCAGCAGCGAGACATAAGAGGTCAGCGTGTCGTTGTTGGTGGATGCCAGTCGCGTAAAGATCAACTTCGCGGCTTTGTTGTCAATCTCGTGGCTCCGAGCCACGTACTCTTTCTGCTTGCTGCCCCCCGAGGCCGCGATCCGGTAAATCTCGCCCAAGCTCGGCTTCTTGCGCTGGAAGGCCAACAAGCCTGCGGCCACGAACAGATCAATACCTCCCTTCAAAAGCCCTTGAACGCGATCATTGTCGCTTTGTAGGAATAAGGTCGCCAGCAGCTGCAATTCCATCTGCTGGCGCGCGGGGTCTTTCAGCTCATAAATGCGCAAAAGCGGATTGTAGCGATGAGTCCGCTTGCCTTCCCAGTCCGTGGGCGCGAAGCGGTAGACCTTGTCGCCTTGCGCAGCGCGGTGGCGGGCCGTTGCCTCAAAACACTCGCCCTTTACATCCAACGTGACGGCAGAGCCCTGCCATGTGAGCAGGTTCGGGATCACAAAACCTGTGGTTTTACCGCGCCCCGTTGGTGCCACGATCAGGGCATGGGGAAAGACCTTCGATGTGATGTAGCGGGCACGCGACTTTGGGCTGCCCAATTTGCCCAGAATAAATCCGGTGCCGGGCTTGCCAAAGAACCCGTTGGTTTTCATCTCGGCGCGTTTTTGCCAATGGGTCTGGCCAAAGCGCGTGAGGGCCGAGCCGGACATGGCAAGGCTTAGCATCAGCCCCGCGACGGCACACCCGCCGATGATCAAGTTGATCAGCTGGAAATCATCGGGCCGTCTATCTCTGATCCAGAGGTAATTCTGCGCGATATATCCAAAATCGATATCGGCACTGAAGCCAAGTGCTTTGAAGGTTAGAGCTGCGGAGGCGATAGTGTAGCCCATGGCGCCTGCAACCAAAGTCACGAGAACCACCCCGATGGCTATCCAAGCCTTACCCATAGATCCACTCAATGGACCTGGCCCCGCTCAGTTTCGCCGTCCATGTCCGCCGCGCGGTGTCTCTCGACTTCAACATCTGCCAGCTCATCGACAACCTGTCTCAACGCCTCCGAGTTTGCGGTGGCCGCATCCGATTGCAAATAGACCTTTGCGGCATAGAGCCGGTCGAGACGATCTTCGATGACATTTTCCAAAGCGTCACTGTCACCATCCTTCAGGCGATCCAGCTGCGCTGCGTCCAACACCCGCGCGACCTGCGCACGGAAGGCCTCGCGATCGGTTGCAGTCTCAAAGGGCGAAGACAACTCCCCTGCCCGTTCATGGGCGAGAACACGGGACAGTTCGGGCGTCTCATTCTGGACTGTCTCGCGCTCCGTCAGGTTTTCTTCCCGTTCAGCGCCGCGCGCTTCATAAACCCGTTCATAGGTGTCGCCGAGACCCTCCGCCAGTTGCTCGGGCATATCAGGATATCGTGTCTGTAGATCGCGCGCGACGGAGACGGAGATTGGCGTCCTGCTGTGTGCGCCCAACCGCGCCGCTTCAACCTCAACGATAACCCGCTCTGCAGCGGCCCGATCTACGATCACCGCCCTGCCCTCTTCATCCGTGCGGATCACATCCGTCGGGCGGGCGATCAGCTCTGGGTGGTCGCGCAGATAGTTCCGCTGTTCGTCTTCCAAACGCTCTACGGCAAGGCTTTCGATCACGGCGTCGTCCCGATCCTCAGTCCCGGCTTCAATCCGAGTCTCGATACGAACGGCATTGGTAGCGGTTTCAATCTGGGTTTCGGTGACATGCGCCTGCACCTCGCGGGCGTCTTCAATGACCCCGTCACGCCGCAGCACGCCCTCCCGTTCCAGCATGGTCCCCAGCTGCACATGTACATCATTAAGATCATCCCGCGCCTGCTCTAAATCCGCGCGGCGCTCAAGGTTCAAATCCTTTGCCTCGGCCACCTTGGACAGATCATCCGCAATCCATTGATGTTCGAGAGCCGCGTTTTGCGCGCCGGTTTCCATCCGGGCCACAACTTCGGATGTGCTAATCCCCGTGCCGCGAAGGGCCGCGTCCACACGGGCGCGTACCCGTGGTTCCGACAGACGCTCCAGCTGGCTTTGCTGAATATTGGCTTCGGAATAAACCCCACCCTCTGACGGGCCCTCCGAGAGAGAATTGGACCGAAGCCCGAGCGGCTGCATATGCTGCACGCGCACCTGAATTGCGTTGAGGGATTTTTCCAGCGCGGGCCGCTCCGCATCCGGCTTTGCCGCGATCAGGTTTGTGATGTTTGCGACCTTTTCTGCGTAACGGCTGCGCAGTTCCTCAAAAGACTCGTCTTCGGCCATGTAAATGCCTCCTGCGGTTTCAACGTGACCCCCTTTCGCCAGTACCTCGCCGGCACGGAACAGAACCTCGGCAATGTCTTCGCGGTTCTCGGAGGACGCCTCGGCCGCCAGCGAGTGGAACATGATTTTGGTATTTGCGATCTCGGCCAGGGTGCGGGTCAGATCCTTGCCAACGCGTTCCCGCTCGAGAGGCGTCCTGCCCTCTTCCTTGGCAGCATAAACCTCGCGGGTGCGGGGAGGGTAGTGCACCTCGCCGCGATCTATCCGCCGCGTGGCTTCCAGACGCACGCCATACTTTTCCGCCTCTTCGACCATGGCCAAGCGAAAGTCGTCATAGTTGAACCGGTGGTTGCGCGCCAAATAGAAGAACTCACCCTCTTGCGAGCGGCGGTTCAGAACGAGATGCGCATGCGGGTGATCGCGGTCCTCATGTACAGCAATGATGTAATCGAAGTGCCCCTCATCGGCTTGGAAAAACCGCTCGGCCACGTCGGACGCGATGTCGCGCACATCCTCTCCGCGCGTTCCAATCGGGAAGGACATCAGCAGATGTGTGGTCTGCCCAAGCTTGGGTTTGAACCCCGCGTCCCACCGCTTGGCAAAGCGCTCGGTCAGGTCTTTGATCTCGCCGCGATCAAGCTTGGATTTGCCATCCAGAAACCCGCTGCTGTCGACGATGTGAGTGGACTTCGTCGTGAGGTATTCGAGCTGGTTGGACAGCTGGGATTTATTATGCGTGCCCCCGCCCCGGATCGCTTTGAACACAGCGGCCCGATGTCCCGCCGCAGCGCGCACCATCTGCTTTTGCTTGGAGGCATACAGACCCTGCATCGAGCCACGGATCCGGCTCCACCCATCGCAGAACACCTCGCCCGTAACGGTGCTGACTGCATCATTCAGCGGCATGCGCAAACTCCCTTAGAGCGGCTGTCGCTTCCAGCTGCATCGCATCGCGACGGCGACGCACAAGCAGGTCAATCTCGTCTGCACTGTCCAGAATGAACCGCGCTAACCCGCGCATCTGCGCAAGCCGCAACTCGGAGAATTCGGGGCCAGATCCCTGCCCCGCCCGATTGGCCTTTTGCATCTGCTTGGCAATCTGGGCGACTCCGTTTCCAACGTCATTCAAAGAGGCGCGATAGCGCGCCATCTCTGCCGCCAATTGGGCGTCCGCCACAAAGGTGCCACCTGCCGCTTGCATCAAGCGGCGCAGCCCTTCCGAGCGCGTCTCTATCCCTGCTGACGCAAGCACCGCATCGAACGCTGCCATCTCCTCAGGAGTTACTTTCACACTCACCGCCAACACCGGCACGGCGGTATCGCGCTGGCGCTCTGCGTCACTCTTCAAGGTGTATTGCACCGCCCGCGGTGTCACTCCGAACCGCTGTGCTAGCACTGAAGTGGAAACGCCGTCCGCAGCTTCACGCACGATCTCCATGCGTTGCGCATCCGTGAGACGTTTTGAGCGAGACATGCGAAGAAAGACCCCCTATTTCCTGCCACCTTCATACAAGGCTGCACCCACCATACGAAAATATACTAATCTGTCAATAATATACTTACGGTGAATAAGGGCGCAGGCAGGCTTGTATTCCGTTTCACGCCGAGCACCAAAGGTGCGAGGCCGCGCCCGAGAGGGCGCCAACCAACACCAGCCGCAGGCTCCAGCATCGGCCGATCTCAACAGGGCCCGCGCCTGAGATCTGTCTGAACATATAATGTTCGGACGGAAGCGATGGGGCGGGACACACCTCAACCGACAGGGCAGACAGACAGGGTCAAGGGAGGCCAGAATTGGCTTGCCAATTCTCTGCCGCAAAAACCGGGAAGGCTCTTGCCGAAAGGTTTTTGCGGATGGCCCCCTTGAGGCTGGCTGGCGGCTCTGTCACCGCGCTTTTTCAACCCCAACAGAAACCATCAGGACTGCTCCGCAGTCCTGTCATCGGCAACCGTGACCGCGGCCTATGGCAGGGGTCTCAGTTGACCGCACGGCGTTCTCTGGAACAGAGATAGGGCCGCCTGACGGCGGCCCATCCTCGGGGAGGATTTACTCTTGGGGTTCCTTTGAGCTTGGGGGGAACATCACGAGTTCTTGGACGCCGACGGGGAAGTCGAGCTTGAGGCTGAAGAACTCCGAGCCATCCCCGTTGCGGGTGTTGCGGAACATGGCCCCGACGCGTTGGAAACGGGTGCGTTCTTGGCCTTCGCCATCGGTGTATTTGACGGGAACTGTTGCGACGTAGTGGTTGGTCATTTGGGTCTCTCCTTTTTGCGATGAGGATCAAAAGGCATGGGGGCATCAGGACCGGTCGCAAGCGCAAATGCGGAGGGTCCGCGCCAAAGGCGTGGAAGCCGTATTTGTGCTTGCCGGAGCACAGCGTAGGGAACGGCCGGTCCGACCCCGTGCGATCCACATCAATGAGCAAAAAGAAGAGGCCCAAATGTGTGCCCCCACATCGCAGTCGCCACGGGACTCGTTGATCTCGATAGAGGTGAAGGTCGGGTTCGCTCTGGAGCAGCGTGTTGGGATTTGGTCCGTTATCTAAGACTTATGATGGAGCGATCTAAAGGCCTCATGCGCCTCATTGTATCTGCGGTCTTAGAGCTCGTGATGTTGATGCCACCGAACCCCACCCTATCCTGCCGAGATGAGTTGCTGTCAGGCGGCCCGAGAATGGCGAACAACTGTCCAAGCGAACGCACCCTTTTTTGCACGCGCCCCTTGAGAACGAAAAAAGGGCCACCCGAAGGTGACCCTCTCTGACTTATGCCTCGCCCGATGTCTTCGCGGGATCCGCGACCCGCATCACCGTCAATCCTTTCGCTTCGGCCTTCTGGCCGAGGTTCAGCGCGACCCCGTTGCCGCCGAAGAGGACAACGCCTGTCGCTGCAAACTTATCGTCCAGCATCTCATCGTTGCACTTGAACGGTGCCGCTCGTCCGTGTGCGGACCAGCGCGGATCAAAGCGCGCTTGATTGATACCCCGCGCACGCGCCCACCGGGCCGCGATCATTTCCGCCCCATGCTTGCCGCCTTTGTGGCAGAGGAAGATATCCTGATTGCGATTTTGCTTGATGCGATCCCGAACCTTATCGAGGGTCCGGAAGATGACATCGATGTCGGACCAGTCGGTTGACCCCGACACGATGAGCGGTACGCCTTCGACTTTTGACTTGGCGGCGGTCTCACGATCATGCTGCTCCAGAAGCTGCTTGGCCTCGAAGACGGCACCCGTCTCTTGCGCCCGAACGCTTGCCCGCGATCCCGATGCAGGGATGAAGGCATTGCCGGTCTCAGTCTCGTAGCACTCTGCAGCGGCCTCCCCCATCGTCTCGATCGCGTCCACGATCTCGCGCAACTGCACGAAGCGCGCTTGTGCCTCTTCCAGAGCCGTCTCTGCGATCTCTGATCCATCGTGGCATTTTGCCAGTGCGCCGATCTTATCGGCTGTGCGGTCGACTTCCTTGCCGAGGGCTACCTTGCGGCGCTGCAGGATTGTTGCCAGCCCGTGGGCGAGAGGCTCGATCTCTCCCTCAAGTCCAGTGTTACGTAGCTGCCCGAGAAGGGTCTCAAATGCTTCGCGGATGATGCTGTCCTTCAGGATATCGTCCTGCGGGATTGGCAGGTGTGCATCTTTCTCCGTCAGGCCGAAGAGTTCGATTGTCTCGTATGTTGTCGCTTGATCGTAGGCCATGTGTTCATCTCCAGATGTTTGAGTTTGATGACCACCACATGCGTGTGGGGGCATGGCCGATTTCTGGTTAACCGAATCTGTCCGGGTCAGGGACGGCGTAGCCGCCAGCTTGCTGGGCGGAAAAGTTTTCCAAGCGCAACGCTTACAAAAGGCGCACCCTCGCGCGCGCGACGGACCTCACCACACGCCCCACTCTCGCCGAAAAGATTTGCGATCCTTGAGGCGGGCTGATTTGGGGGCCATCCGGAGGATATGCTTCCATACTCATGTGTGTGTGTTTTGACGCCAGGTTTGTCCGACGCGAGCAGGCAAGCGGTGGGGCCGGACACGCAGGCGGACGCAGCGACGGGATCGTTTTGCCTTGGCAAAACAGACCAGAGCGAAGACCGCAGGCGTGGCCGAGCGCCGCCGTGCTCGCGAGACGGGCAAACGGGGACCCAAAGTGCGCCACCGCGGTAAGGCCGCATGGCCGCATGCGCGACGGACTGCAGGGCCGTTCTCACCTGCGACACGCGAAGCCGAGCAGGGGAGGCCGTTAGGTATTGCGTCAGAGGTTCAGTTGATTGGCGAGCACGTCAGAGCGGACTTTGATATTCTATCGCTCAAGGTCAACAGTGCGGGACTTGCTGCCGTTCGATGGTTGACACTGGATGTCCGCTTTTCACCTAAACTCAGATGCAATCCAATCAACAATCCGGCTGATGCGTTGTTGGCCAACATGATCCTTTGACCACGAAACATACAGCCCATCGCTCGATGGTTCTGGATCAACCCAAATCTCCACAAGGCGCTTCGAAGAGAGGTCGTTTTCGATCATGTAGGGCGGCGCGATGGCGATCCCGTGGCCGCCGATGGCTGCGTCTAGCGCCAAGGCAGATCGGTCAAAGTTGAGCAGCTTGTGCGCGTTGCCATAGCCTGTCGCCTCGATCAGCTTTTCCCAACGCCGATGCGCGTCCTGAAGTAAAGGCAGCGTCAGCAGGGTTTCCAGCCCCATGGGCCAGTCAGGCCGCAGAAAATCAGGGCTGCATACGGCAACGAGCCTAATGTCGGTCAGGCGACGTGATCGGTGGACGGGGTTGGGGTCTTGTGCCCTTCCTGGCCACATTGCGATCTCGTTCCGACCGAGGCTGCGGGACAGTATTTGCTCATGAACTTCGGTCTTCAGCGAGATTTTCGGGAATGCAGTTGCGAAGGCATCCATGCGCGGCATCAGCCATTTTGTGGCCGTAGAAGACCCGAGGTGAAGAGTGATGCGATCATTCTCTTCGCCGATTCCGACCAGTGCCGTTTCCAGAACCGCAAGCGCGTCGGTGACACCAGCGTGACAGCGTTCGCCTTCAGCGGTCAGCGACACGCCGCGCGCACCCCGCTTCAGAAGAACCACTCCAAGGTCAATTTCAAGTTGCTTGATCCGTTGGGACACGGCACCGCGCGAAAGGTTCAGCTCGTCCGCTGCCCGTTGCAGGTTGCCGTGTGACGCCGCGACCGCGAACACGCGCAGTGCATTCAGATTTAGCTGTCTCATTTCATAGGCCCAAGGCGATAGATTTTCTAAACGCTGGTGAAAATCTCCTGCTTTGTCAAATCTGCGTGGCTGGTCGATACATACGACGAAGCCAGAACCAGCCCTTTACGAAGATAACTCACACATGCCTCAGATCATCCGGCCAGCAACACCTGACGACATACCGCGACTAGTTGATCTACTGATGCTGGACGCTGAGGTGCGCCATGCAGAGGATGGCATCCTTTGGAAGATGGCAGAGGATGCACCGGCCCAGATCGAGAAGGCTCTGACATTCGCGCTGACCGCTGAACAGCAACCCTTCCGCCAGATTTGGCAGGTCGCAGATGATGACGGTTGGATCGGCGGTGTCGTTCATTCGATGCTGCTGCCGGTGCCGCCGATCTACGCAGGATCAAGCGGTGAACCCGGCCTCATTTTGCCCGACTCATACACCGCACCGGATGCGCCTGATGGCACGGTCAATGCTTTGTTGGTTGCGGCTGAAAAGGCCCTTCAAGAAGCCGGTGCCAGGATTATTTTGTCGTCCTATGTGGCGGGCGGGGATTGGCGAGCAGCGTTCGAGGGCACGGGTTATGATCCGTTGACGCTCTACCTGTCGCGCACCGATCTTGACGATCAGGGCACGCCTTCAAATATTAGGCAAGCGACAGAAGACGATGTTGCTGGCATCGTAATGCGCAGCGCAGAGAACCTGCAGGTTCTTTTCGATATCGACCCCTTCTGGGAAATACATCCCGAAGCCAATCCACGCTTTTCAGCATGGATGACGCGCAGCCTCACGCTGCGAGACAGGGACATGATGGTCATGGGCGCATCCGGAGAACTTGAGGGCTACATCATTGCGCAGCCCGCCTCGCGCCTGCACTTTCCGCCTGCCCATGACATCACCGAGACAGGTGTGATCGACGATTACTACCATCCGGAATTGGCCGATCCAGCACGCCTAAGGGATGGCGGCGAAGGCGCAACGGCGCTTCTGCGCGCCGCCGAAGCCGCTTTCGCCAAGCGGGGCATGGGCGCTACCTTTGTCGTTTGCCCCGCAGGATGGCAGTCCAAGATCGAGATGCTGGAAGAGTCAGGTTACGAGACCGCGATGATCTGGTCGATCAAGCGGTAGCGCGAACCAGTTAACGGCCATTCGTCCCGTCCGCAGCATCGGTGAGTCTGGGCTCCTTGCAGTCATTTGCCGCAGATTTAATGAAGGTCCGCTGTAGGCCAGACAACGTCGGCAGCTTAAACAATTCGACCCAGCCGCAGTGGAACGCGCTCACGCTCCGGACGCTTCAATGCTTCCGCGTACTTTCTGGCATTATCGTCGATCCCGTCATGCCAAAGCTTTGATATAAAGTCGCGGGCATCCTGCACTGTCATATCTTTGAGCATGGGAGAGAGGGCCATAAAGAGCTCATCCTCGGTGAGGGATGCTGCGCGACACATCGCGTCCTGATAATAAGACGGATCGTTCAGGACATATTCGCTCAACGGCATCAACGCGACATTCTCAGCCGGGATCGCCAAGAAAATCGTATCCTGAATGGTTTCTAAAAAGTCGCGACGGGATGTGGAGACCGGTTTGCCCTCGCTCTTCGCGTTGGCGTAGGCCTCTTTCGTGTTACCCAGCTTCGTCGCTGCGTAAGAAAACGCCATATCCCGCTTTTTGTCTGGTAGCTCAAACTTGGTAAATGTCTCAATGCGCGTGATCAGCGCAGTGATTTCCACTTCGAGGTCAAAGTTTTCGAACCAAACGCGGTCTGTTTTCGGTTTTCTAGCCATCCGCCCTCTCAAAAATCATGCTACAATAGTATATCCTTGTGCCAAACTTGGGTGGTTCGACAAGTCCGGAGATAACAAGCGATGATGTTGTGGGTGCCAATAAAAGCACCGGGTTAGGCACGGGTGTCTTTCAAGCACACTCACACAAAAAAGGGGAACCGCGTTGCCGCGGCTCCCCTGCTCTATCAGTCGATGGTCTTGGTGCGATCAAGCAACCAGTGACAGTCCACTGCTTGCGTCCGGCTGCTGATCATCGCTCTGCACAAACGGAATGATCGAGAACGTCTGGCCACCCCGTTGCTTTTCGTTCTGCACGGCATTGACCCGCAGATCACCGTCAGGCGTGTTGATCAGCAGCGACAGATAATCGTTGCCGGTCCGGGTGCTTTTCGCCATCCAAGCGGAACCGACGCGGATCGCCTTGCCCTTCGGCGAGCTGACTTCGATCCGGTAGTCGGGATGGGTTTCCTCGGTCTTGTAGTCGTTCTCGATCAGCATGAAGTCCAAATCGAACATCATGTTGGCGATGTAGCCTGCGAAGGCGTTGTCAGCATCCATCGCCGTCAGCTCGCCTGAGATTGAGCCGGATTTCATCGTGCCGTTTGAGACCAGCGGGATGATCTCGTAGTCTTCGCTCTTGGCTTTGCGGGCTTCCTGCGTTTGCACCGCGTTAACGCGAAACGGGCCAAGTCCAACATCGATCTGCATCGAAATGTAGGGATTACCGCTGGTGTTGCCGGTTTCATTCCAGGCCGTACCGATACGCACCTTGCGTCCGGATTTGTTGACGGCGGTCACGTCGAAGTCCGGGCTGCGCTCGGACATCTTCGGGCGCGTCTCCAACTGGATCGCGATGTCGAACTTGGTGTTGTGGATTGTGCCGGTGAAGACAGCGGCTGCGGTGTCGGCGTTTTTCGTAAGGGTTCCTGCGAACATGGGTCTTATCCTTCTTGGGTTATCGGGACCTGACATCTTGCCAGACCATCCGAGATTGCTTTGTTGACCCCTCATGGGATCACAGAACAGAAAGCCTGCTTTCCACTTTCTCCCTCGGTCTCCAAATCCACCGTCCCACAATGTGAAGAGCCAGCTTCGCCAAACGCGCTCCCCCGTCCTTGAGGCCATTCCATCTGGCGCATCCAGCCTCGATCACTGGTCATTGTTTGCAACCGCAACGTAAAACTCCGCCTCATCCCCGTTCAAACGGGTTCCCGACTGATCCGTCAGACCGATGGTGCTGCCACCATGGCGATATGAGATCAGGTACTGGCCGAAGGCGTCTTTGTGCACGATGTAGCCCGTGTTCGCCCAGTGGACGGTCTGACCCGCATCCACTGCGGCTTTGATAGCTTCGATGTTCATGTCAGTCTCCGGTATGTTTTTGTGGCGGCAGGAAGCCAAAGCCCGCGCACTGCAGTGGGCTTTGGTATTCTGGGTTTGCTTTGGAAACGGGGCACTTGCCCCACTGGTCAGGCAGCGTTTCGCGTGCGGCCGCCGTTATCACCAGTGATGCGGGACAAAATGGCAGTGGTATCGACACCCGCCCCGTGCGGCACGAACACCCGCAGCTGGAAGGCGATGATCTCCGTAAAACACCCAAGGGATTTGAGACCCTCAATCGAACCCTTATCCGCCCCGTTGATCTCCAGGCGCACATCACCCGCAACACGGCGGCGCGTCAGCGTCAGGCCGCGCCCCAGATCGACGGGTGCCGTCGTGCCAAGGGCAGCTGTCAGCATTTCACTCGGTGTTTTAGGCGTCCCTGTCATGAACCGCGCCCGAAGGGCTACGGCCCCTGCTTCGCTAAGCGTGCGGCCTATCATGCTCGCGCAGCCTTCGGGCGTGACGCGATAAATACGCTCGTTGCTTGTCGGGATGGTCTTCCAGATCGGCAGCAAAAGACCCGTCAGCAGGTAGAGCTTTGTCGTGGTGGTTTTGGGCAGACTGTCGGCCTCTTCGTCCCAAAGGCGGATAAACTCTGGTTGCGCGGCGGCCTCCCAAGCCGAGGCTTCAAACTTGCCCTCCTCGAGATAGGATTTACCAGTCGGGCGCACCACCTTGCGCATGAGGGTGACGATGTCTTCGTCATACATTTGCATGGGACGCTTTGAGATCAGCCCAACCCGCCCCGATGCGCGATTGACCATAGGGATATTGTCGAAGTTATTGCGAAGGGCATCATCGGCGCACGCAATGTGAACAGGATCCGTCACCTCCAATCCAATGATACGTGTCACAGCCCCGGATTGCGGGCAGGTCCAGAGATCCTCTACTGAGACCTGTTTGATCGTCTCGCCCCGCAGCGTTTCCACCCCGAGATCAAGCGTACCTGCGTCCCGTGCACGCTCTGTCTGATCAGCAATGCGCTGCATGAACTCCGCAAAGAGCGCGTTTTGCATATGGATCGGCAACGCCAACACCCGATTGAGGAACCGTTGGATCGGCGGCAATTCTTCCAGCAACACGCCGTCCTTGTCGATCAGGCGCAAGGCCGTCCAATCGGTAAAGGTCTCATAACCCATCGCCTCCGCTCGCCCCGCGGCAAGATCGGCGTAATATCCTCGCAGCGCGGACCGCGCGATCGGGCTTTCAAGATTGTCCTCCTCGCGAAACATGCCTTGCGAGCCTGTCTCGCGTTGGCCTTTGGTGAGCGCGCCAAGCTGATCAAGACGTTTGCTGATTGTTGAGGTGAAGCGTTTTTCGCCATGAACGTCCGAAGTGCAGACCCGGAAGAACGGTGCGCTGACTTGAGCGGAGCGATGCGTCCGCCCAAGTCCCTGAATGGCTGCATCCGCGCGCCAGCCAGGCTCCAGCAGGTAGTGGCGACGTCGCTTCTGGTTTTTGGCCGTTTGTGCCGCATGATAGGATCGCCCTGTGCCACCCGCATCTGAGAATATCAGGATGTTCTTTTCCCCATCCATGAACGCCTGCGTCTCGGAGGAATTGCTGCTCGCGGCGCGCTTTTCGATAAAGAGCGCGCCGTCGCTGGATTTGAGCGGGCGAATAGATCGCCCTGTGACTTCAGCGACGGCTTCATCCCCGAACGCCCAGAGGATTTGATCCAGTGCCGCGGGGATCGGGGCCAGCGCCATCAGGTCCATCATTGCCTCGTCCCGCAATGCTAAGGCTTCGCGAGAGACGACCAATGCCCCTGTTTCATCCCGCAGCGGCTCTGCGACGACATTGCCGTCAATCTCCACGACCTTTTGAGTGTAGATCGGAAAAGCCTGCTCGAGATAACCGAGCACGTAGTCGCGCGGCGTCAGCGCGCCCTCCACGAGTTCATCGTCAGGGTCCATCACCTCCAAGCGCCGTTTCAGAAGGCTTTCGCCGGTCGAGACCACTTGGATGACGCAGGCAAAGCCATCGGACAGGTCCTGCTGAATAGCGCTGACAATAGACGGAGCTTTCATCCCCATCAGCAGATGATTGAAGAAGCGCTGCTTTGTGCTCTCGAACCGCGACTTGGCGGATGCTTTTGCGGCAGAGGCATTTGTTTCTCCCGATGCATCATTGACACCTGTCGCGGTCAGTGCGGCCTCTAAGTTATGGTGAATCGTGCGGAACGCGCCCGCATAGGCGTCATAGATCTCTGTTTGGGCAGGCGTCAGTGCATGTTCCAGCACATCATATTCGACCCCATCAAAGCTCAGGGCGCGCGCGGTATAGAACCCGAGCGTCTTAAGATCGCGGGCCACCACCTCCATGGCAGCCACACCGCCCGCCTCCATCGCCGAGACAAAGCTCTCGCGGCTCGGGAACGGATATTCTGGGCCTTGGCCCCAAAGCCCGAGCCGGGATGCATAGGCAAGGTTGTGGACAGATGTAGCCCCCGTCGCTGAAACGTAGAAGACGCGGGCGCGCGGCGTGGCGAGTTGCAATCGCAGACCTGCAAGCCCCTGCTGGGACGGTTTTGCCCCCCTGCCCTGTTCCGATCCAGCCGCATTCTGCATCGCATGGGCCTCGTCAAAGGCGAGCACGCCATCAAAATCGCCCCCCATCCACGCGAGCAGCTGGTTCAGACGCGTGGTACCGCATTTGCCGGAAGACCGCAGCGTGGCATACGTCACAAACAGGATGCCATCGCCCATCGTGACTTGCTGGTCGGGCTTCCATTTCGAGAGCGGCTGGATATCTGCAGGCGAGCCACCTAGATCGGTCCAATCGCGCACGGCGTCCTCAATCAGGGTTGCGGATTTTGACACCCAAACGGCCTTGCGCCGCCCCGAAAGCCAATTGACCAGAATAAGACCCGCGCACTCGCGTCCCTTGCCGCAGCCGGTGCCGTCACCGAGGAAATACCCCAAGCGGTAGGCACGTGCATCCGCATCTTCATCACTGCGCAGCATCTTGGTCTGATCCTCATTGATAGTGAACTTGCCGGGCAAATCACGCCCGTGGGCATCGTTGGCCATGATGATGGTTTCCAGTTGAGCCTCGGAGAGATGACCTTCTGCAATCAGTCGGTTCGGCAGGCGCAGTCCCTCGGCGGCCTGCAAGGACGGCACGGGGGGTGCGACCGAGGCCATGGCAATGCTTTCAACCAGCGGCGTCGGGTGTTCCTGTGCACCAGCGATATCGATCCGCTGCGGACGATAGCGGGCGTATATCTCGGAAATGGGGGTGTTTTCGCGCGCGGTCTCGAGCGGGGTATACGACAGCGGCCTTGCTGCGTGTTTAGGTGTCTTGGCAGCGGATGTATTTGAGACATCAGGCTTGCGCGCCTTGTGAGGCGCAGATTGCAACAGAGAGCGATGAGCATGCAATGAGCGTGCCGCCGTCACTGGAGCCATAATCGGGCGCGCCCTGGCGACCTCGTCCACTATGCTGACCGCTGCGTCGAGATCGTCGACGGAGGTGCGGATCATCTCGACGTCATCACTGGTCTTTTCAAAGACCATCAGTTGGGTATCCACGCTCGTGCCGAGTTTGCGATAGACATGGCCGGGAATGGCGAGAGCAAGCCGCGGCGTAAGAAGGCCCATTGCGCGGGCCCAATGTGCAGCATCCCGCTCGGGGGTGAAGCCCATCGGCATGATCGCAACAAGACGTCCGCCGGGTGCCAATCGTTTCGCGGCGCCAATGAGATGTTTTGCTGCGATGTGCTTATCGCCGGAGCGATCCACCGAGGATGCAAACGGCGGGTTCATCACGATAACGCTGGGTACTGTTGTTGATGTCAGCAAATCGTCGATATGCTCGGCGTCATGCGCCGTCGCATGCGCGTCGAACACCACATCGAGTAGCCGCTGGCGAAACGGATCGACTTCGTTGAGCATGAGAATGCCGCCTGCCCGCTTCATGAGCCCCGCCAGAGAGCCCGTTCCAGCAGAGGGTTCCAGCACAGTCTCACCAGAACGGATTGCGCCCGCCCGCACGGCGAGGGTCGCGTAAGGCAGCGGGGTAGAGAACTGTTGCAGGCGGATCTGTTGCTCGGACCGACGGGTTTCGGTCAAAAGCCGCATCGCGAGGTTCTTGGCAGCACCAAGTGGATCTGACCCGTTCGCATCCAAGAAAAGTGTTTGAACCGCAGCAGCCTGCATCATGTCGTAGGCCATACGCCAGTTCCACGCACCGCTGGCATCGCTGCCGCCAAAGGTGTCGCGCATGATCTTTGCGAGTGAGGAGCTGCGCAGAGGACCGAGCGCGATCTCGGCGGCGATCAGCGACAGGGCTGATTTAAGCTGAGCGTTAGATGGGGTTAGATTGGAGTGCTTCTGGTTGGGATGGGCCATGTTTTCTGTCCTTTGTGATCCGGTTTGTGGTTCACAGGACAAAAAGCCCCCTCTACGCTTTGCTGCGCAGAGGAGGCGGCTGGGGCTAGAATACGGCGGAGAACGCGCTGTGGGGCCTTCTACGGTCCCTGCTGGGCAAAAAACTCCGCCAACACAGCACTGCCTTCAGCTATTTCGCGACTGATGAGCTTCGATCCCGCCAGTGACGCCTTTGAGAGCCGCACAAGGCTGCTGGTTTCCTCAATGCGGTAGCAGCGCCGTTTTTGCCGTCCCCGCCTGTAATGAGTTGCTGTGACGATTTGACAGGTGCTGCCATCGCTAAGTGTCACAGGGGAGGCGAGCTTGATCTTGTCGCCCTCTGCGTAGTCAGGGATCGCGGCCCAGTCCCGACACCGCTGCCGCCAAGCGAGGGCGTAGCTGTCGGGGTCTTTCAACTCGGACAGAAGATTGAGAATGCTCAGCGGCGCGCGGGATTCGCAAGGACCAGCGCTTTCCTCCATGTCCTTGTAGCCCCAGCACCCGTCGTCGTACCGCGTAAGAAACACTGCACCGAAGGTGAATGATCCGTCCTTGTCGATCACATAGGTCCGATCCTCCAAAGGTGCCGCATCAAGGCTCTCAACCTGTGCTGCCGCATACCACGTCGAGCCAACTTTGCTGGCTTTGGCCAGTGTCGTGCGGCGCGTATCTGTCTCGAACGTGCAGAGACGTGTGATCTCTGCCTTCTCGTCGGCGTAGGTCTGAACCCGCCGGTCAGTGTAGAAAAGCCAGCCCATTACGCTGCCCTCCGGTCTTCGAGCTCCATGAGTGCATCGAGCGGCACGCGGTAAGGCTGCATGCCATCGAAGTCTTCGCAGTTGCCGCAGTTCTGAACGATGGCAAAGGTGTCGCAGGCGTCCTTGAGGACCACTCGGAAAGTGCCACCCAAGCCTGACGGAACCTCATAGGTGCCACCGATCAGGAAGTCTGAGGCGCGACGGACGAAGACACGGATAGAATGCCCATCGGTTGCCAGCCGAATGGCCCCCTGCCCGCGATCGATAAGTGTCTGCACATCGTCAAGGATGTCTGTGTAGAACTGTCCGGTCAGATCGCGGAATGCCAATTGACGCTGTGCCATCCAATCGCTGTCCCGAAACGGATTGATGCCGTTCGCAAAGGCAAAGCTGGGATCGGACTGCTCGGTGGTGACAATACGGGTGGTAGAGCCGTCAATACCGTTGGAGCGCAGATGCACACCGTTCCCAACGATGAGGATCAGGGCGGGCTTGTCGACTGGCCCGTTCCAATTTGGCAGGAAGGTTGAACAGGAGCGCGCATGCGCGATCTGCGCCGCAACAGCGGATGCGGTGAACTTGAGAATAGCCATGGGGATGTCTTTCTTGGTGTTTCAAGGGAATGTCGGGATCTGACCCGCGCCTGGTGTTTCCAAGCGCGGGTCGCCTCAACGGATCAGGCGGCTTTCGCTTGAACGGGCTCGGTTTGAGCGGCGTCTTCCTCCTCATCGACTATCAAGCCGGTGCCACCGGTCGTCTGCATCATCGGCGGACACCACGCAGCGACCGCCCGCTGCTGCGTCTCTGTCAGCGTCGCGAATGGCTCGGCAAAGAGCTTGTCGCAAAAGGCGACGATCTCTTTCTTGCTCATAGACGCCAGTGTCACCGCCTCCTGCGCAAGGCCGAGCTCTTCGCCAAGGATTTTGAGCAGCCACGCCTTCTTGAACCGGTTGAACAGCGCCGCGTTTGGCGTCCAATGCGCGCGCACGTCAGGCATGACCTCGATCTCGAAGTCATGCATTAGGCTGTCACTCTGAACGCTGCGGGCAAAGCAGGATTGCGTGGTGCCGGCCGTGGCATAGGCGACCAGTTTGGCCTTCTCGTCTGCCTCGAGTGCACGGAACGCCGCAAACTGATCGGCCGGAGACTTCGCCTCATCCGCCCAGGACAGATCGAGCGCGTCGTGCGCCTCGGCCACCTGTTCCAGCGACGTGCCATCGATCTCATCCATCTTGGCATGGCTGCGGTATTCTTTGCGGGCCTCAACCTTGACGGCCTGGGTTGCACTCATGCCGCCAAGCACGTCCGTGACCAACTTGAATAACGTGAGATCAAGCGTGGCTTCGGGATACAGGGTCATGGCCGCCCCAAGCGCCATTGCCCGCTCCGTTTTGAGGTCTTGGGTTAGTGAGGCGGGATAGACGATTGTCTCTGCGCCTTGGCCGTCTGAGTCGATGGATGTGCCAGCAGCGCTTGCTGCCTGCGCTGTCGCCTCATGCTTGTCCTCTGGCCGTACCAGGCCGACATGCAGCGTAATCTTGCCGTTCGACCAAGATGCGATGACACCGCCCTGCGCAAGATCTTCGGCACTGTAGTCCTCCTGCAGATCCCGCGCCTCTTCTTCGAGCGCATCCACGGGATCGTAGAGGGCGTTGTAGGCATCGGTCTCGAGGGTCTCGTCCTCCATCTCAAGTCGGAGTTTCTCGAGCTCCTCGGTGATCGCATCCACGCGCTTTTGTCCCGCCACATCGGGCTCGACCGGACCGGGATAGACGCGACCATATTCTGCCATCGTTGCATAGTCGTAGCGCACCAATGCCTCAGCCCACGCAAACCCCATTTGGGCCCGTGCCTCTTCGGCGGCGGCGGTGAGTTTTTCGACCATGATGGCCTCGACCAGTGCGATGTCTTCCAACACCGAGTGCTCCTCGAGGAGGTCGGCAGCGATGGGACCACCCCGCGCCTCATAGTCCTCGCGCACGAAGGCCCCGATATCGTCGCTCACCTGCACACCGCGAGTCTTGAGCGCCTGACGCACCGTATAGGCCTGCACATAGCTGTCATCGCCTGTTAGCGCCTCGTACACCTCAAGCTGCACGGCCTGGCTTGGATGGTCCGCAAAGGCCTTCATCGTATCGAGGGTGATCGTCTTGGCGCGGGCCGCCGCGCGGATATCGGGATGGATCAAACCATAGCGCAAGCGACCCTTCACGGCGGCGACTGTGGTGCCGAACGTCTTGGCAATCGTCTCAGGTGACTGCCCATCGACTTCCATCATACGCGCAAACGCCTCGAACTCGTCGATAGCGTTCATCGGTGCCTGTGTGATGTTCTCGGCCAGCGACAGGGCTGTGGTCACATCACAGTTGTCCGGCACCAAACGGCATTCGATCTTGGTTTTGTTGGTGAAGCCCTTGGCGGTCTTGTCAGCGACCAACTCGTTCAGGGCTGCACGACGACGGCCACCTGCCAAGACGCCAAACTTGCCATCGATCTTTTGCACAAGCAGCGGTTGGATTATGCCCAGGACGCCGATGCTGGCAGTGAGGTGCGCGATAGCCTCTGTCTCGTAAGTTTCAGGCGAGTTGCTGCGCACGTTGGCAGGATGCGACGTGAGATCACCAATGGCGACCGAGATGGATTTGAGAGCATGTGTCATGTGATGTCCTTTTGAGATGTTGCGCCGCCCCGAACATTCGGAACGGCCTGACCAATCCCCGGGTTTGAGGATCACATGAAAAAAGGCCCGCTTTCCCTTTGTTGGGGTCAGCGAGCCTTCAGATTGTGCATCGTTTGTGAGGCTGGTCCCCTGCTCTACCAGTCGGATGCCATCATGATGGTCAGCACGCGCATGGTGGTTGCGGGATTGTCAGGCGTCTCAGCACCGTAGCGGAAATCGCTATCCGCCTCATAAAAATCGATCTTCCAAAAGACCTTTTGCCCGCGGATATCCACGGCCCCGAAGTCGTGGCACCCGTCTGGATCATTCTCAGGTTCAAAGACCTCAAACTCACCGGTCGCCTTCACTGCTTCGTCCATGAACCCGTCCTCCGCTTCCATCAGCGAGCGGGTGACATGCATCCGGCCAGGAATGGCGATATCTGGAGGCATTCCAAGGCACGCGAATTTGCGGAAGGCATCGTTGTGCGCGGCGATCACAGTGATGTCGGGGCGATCTGTTGTCGAGGCTTGGGAGGTGGTCATGGGTCTGTCCTTTCGAGGAAATTGAAAACACAAAACCCAAAGCTTGCTTTTACTTTTTGAGAGCCGCCGCCCACGAAAAAACCCGACCTCTCAAGCTGCCTGATCACTGGCCCCTGCCCTGCACGCCTCTGACCTCGCGATCAGATAATCGCAGGCCTTTTGCGCGTCCGTCGCGTGTTTGAAAATCGCCGATTTGTCCGAGCGCAGCACACGCAGCCAGTGATACAAATACGACGCGTTCAGCTCTAGGGTATGCGCTGTGAACCCAAGCTCCTGCCCCAGAAAGCAGGACGTCAGCTCGGCCACGATCTCTTCGCGAGAATAGGCTGTGTTGCCAAACCGGCTAAGACCGTAGTCTCGGTTCAAGCGATGGGGTGCCTTGGTGGCATGGGCCAGCTCATGCGCCCAGACCCCGTAAAAGTTCAGCGGGTTCTTGAAGCGCTCGATGCTTGGCATGAACACTTTGTCGACGGGCGGATTGTAGCGTGCTTCGGTTCCACCAAAGACCGTCGCAATATCGATGGCATCGAAGAACGCCTGCATATGCTCGATTGGCGCAGACGGCGCATGATCGGGGACCGGACAGGCGTCAGGGTAGAATGCATCCGGCAAGCCTTCGATTTGATCTGCATTGAACACGCGATATGACTTCTGGAAGCGAAAGACGCGGGCTTCTTCGGCATTGCCATCGTTGGCATCCTGCTCATCATCGGACTGCGTTCGACTCTGGCCATAATAAACAACAACGGACGAGCGTTCGCCCTTCCGGATCTTAGCTCCAAGTGAGTTCGCCTGTGGCACGGTCATCCAGAACGGAGAGGTATATCCTGCCACCACCGTGCGCATAGTGAGCAGGAAGTTGTTCACGCCCTGATAGGGCTCGCTGTTGTGGCGCAATGGACGCGCGCTGCCGCCTGCGGTCCACGGTTTGCGCCAAGGAAGAACCCCGCGTTCAATTATGCGGATGAGTTCATTGGTGATGGCTTCAGATGCGTCGAATTTGGACGTGCGGGATCGGGCCATGGCTGGCCTCCTTTCGGTTGAGATTGATTTGGAAGGTTGGGTTAGGTCGCGCGACCTGCGCGCGGATCGTTGACGATACGAGCGCCAAGGCGTTCGGCAGCGTCGACATATGTCAGGAGCGAAATACGGCTTGAGGCCGTCCAAGGTTCCGGATCGATCTGGCCGTCCATTGTGACCTTGGGCAGGTTTGCGAAAGCGATGATGTCGCGGACGGGACGGCAGTCGATCAGAGGCGTTCCAAGCCGGACAGCTAAGCTGGCGAGCGGGAAGCGTTCAACGGGGGCATAGAGCGAGACTGTTGTCAGCCCGAGGTGAAGAATGGTCCCTCCACCACCGCAGCTGACATAAGCGTTGGGGTTGTTGAGGGCCGTACGGAGATATTCAATATCGCGGCGGATTGTTTGGCGTTCCAACCGATGCGCCTCATCAAGGTCACCAGTTCTTCTAAGCTCTCGGTGTCGCCACCACGATTGGGCTTCTGCGCGCAGCACTTCTGTTTGCATGGGGGGTTCCTTGTCCGAACAGACAGGCCGGAAACCGACCCGGACCCGTCAGGAACACCCCACAAGGGTTCCTTCAGACAGTCCCAAAACAAGAAGGAAACTTTTACTTTAGGATAATGCTACGCTGCATCTGTTTTGGCGGAACGCGAAACCTCTCAAGACACTAATGAATCGGGCTTCAGGAAACTATAGCAAGAAATCGTACGCGCTTATCCCTTAACCTATTGATAAATATATATTTTAATTGAAAAGCGTGTTTGAATTCCATCCTTGAGCGTTGAATAAGGCTCAATAGCGACTGAGGTACGTAATGCGCCTAAATGGTGCGCACAAGGTATCGGCAAAGCATCATGGTGGACTGTAGATCAATCAGTGGTCCCTGCCCCATCTCTTCTAGAAGCAATAATATCTGTTTAGCAGGCGACCGCAAGATTTGGCACCTCATGCGACCTTTGATTGGACGGTAGTTCATCAAAGCTGACGATGCGGCTCGGAAAATTGTCCGCGGACAATTTTGAAATCAAACTGCATATTTTTGCGCCAAAGCCAAACGCCGGATGAGTTTCTCTGGGCTAAAGCCTTCGCTCTTTGATCCGGTGGTTATCGATCTAAAATACGCACCGACTGCTTTGATCTTGTCATGGAATTGCATGATGGCCCAAACGGTTGCCGCTGCTCCTAACGCACCCAGTCGCTCATGGGCTGCTTCGTAGTTTTGAGGACTGATCCCTATCATTGGGGCCAGTGTTCGTGCGTGAGCAATGACATCATGGATAGTTTCTATTCTTCTCAGCGAAAATTGGGCTGCTTCGGGACAAGCCGATAGCAATTCTTGTATTGTGATCGGAGCATCCGAGGTCATAGGAGTAGTTTGCTTTTTTTGTGGGATGCCCTCTTTATCAATATGTTCTTTATTTGATTTATGATGGTGCCGGACATTTTGACCGTCACTGGCGGTCATAGTTGTTGTTGAAATTGGATTTTCATCATCTACGGACTCGGCATCAACTACCGAAATTGTCAGGTTTGAGAGGATTTGCTCACAGTCTTTGCGCGACAATTTCCGACGTAGGACACGAAAGATGTCCAGGGCGATCTCATCGTTTGGGTTGTCGGTCAGACTTGCATTGGCTGCTGCGCGAATTTTGGCGCGCAGATAGTCAATTTGCTCCCGTTCCTTCATGACCTCAGCTGCCATTGAAGCAATCTCATGCAAGCGATCAAAGAGTGGTGATAGGTCGAAGCCAAACCGAAGGGCCTTGCCCTCGTGTCTGTTGTGCTTTGTGAAGCGCTTTCGATTTGGGCTGTCACGACGCACCAGTAGGCCAATATCCTGCAACGTTGCCGCGTGACGTCTGATTGTTCTGTCTGAAATGCCGTTGCGTCGAAATGAGAGTGTTGCATTCGATGCAAACACTGTGTGGTGATTGCGCTTTGGCGCTAGGCACGAAAGCATCGCATCTAAGGTCGATATCACCGATGCGCTGAGACCAAGACGAGGCGCTGCGTTGCGGAGCGTTGCTACGACGATGTGACGCTCTGGAATGGAATTGTCCGCGGACAATAATTCACTGGTCCGCAGCCCGGTGGGTGCAGTTGCTTGTGTAAATGCCATGTTTTTTCACGACAACCTGATGTGAAAGACACCAATATCTCTGAAAATCAGAAAAAAGGCCGCAAATCTTGGTCAACCGAATCGGTTGTTGTTGACTGGCGCGGAGAAGCTGGTAAATCTGAAAGTGCAAAGAACAGATTGGGCTCTCCTAGGGAAACCTTGGGGGGCTCTTTCTTTTTTGGGTTGTTGGTCGTGCTCCTTTTTTAAGTTTTACTGCTCGGTCGATATCAGTCAGACTTTTCCTCTGACTGCCACGCCTCATAGAGGCGTGTAAGCTCAGCTTCTGCGTTGTTGCGCATCCACTGAGCAAATTCTGGTGCATCAGACTTTGACAGCTTAAATGTCAAAGCACGTGCCGTTTCCTTTACCTCGGCCAAAGCTGTCCCATCGCTAAGCTTGATGGAGAGGGTAGGGGGGGCAGCCGGTTTGTCTGGCGCTTGAGATTTATGCGCCTGAGTAATGGCATCACTGACCAAGCCAAAGCGGTCGTCGGAGCTCTTGGCAGCATTAAACTGAAGCGTTGCGGTGACCTGTTCAAGATCGACGCTATCGCTGCGCGACTGGTCTGCCAGCTCTTCCCAGCGTCTGCGTCCAATGCCATGCGCGGAGCCAATCTTCTCGATGACTGACTTTGGAATAGACCGTGCAACTTTGGTCATGCGCGACAGCATTGGCTTGTCCACAGCGAGGGCATCTAGAATGATTGCTTGTTCGTAGCCGCTTGTAGCCAGCTCGGTGGCGAAAAGCGCTTTTTCAATGAAGCTTGGATCCAAACGTTGACTGTTCTCTTGTCCCTGGGCAAGTATCGCCTCTTCGTCAGAAAGAGACCTCACGAGTGCTTTTGCTGGGAGGCCGAGAGATCGCAAGGCCCGCAATCTGCGGCGACCATAGACAATCTTGTAGTGTCCCGGTTTGTCCGCGATGGGGCGCACCATAATCGGCACTTGTTGGCCGTGTGCCTTGATGCTCTCAGCCAATGTTACAACATCGGCATCGGTGAAAGTGAGACGGTCCTTAGGGCCGTCTTCTTCTATGACATCAACGGAGATTTCTCTCACTGCATTGCTCGCAACATCCTTCAGCGTGGATTTCACGCCGCTCATTGCGCCCGTACTTGGGAAACGCGACTTTTGATCTTCGGTCGGCGCCGCAGTGCTGGCCGCATCGGGTGGGGGAGGGGGCTGGAATAGGTTTCTACGGGCCATTAGTCAGTTTCCCTTCCCCAAGCTTGCTGGATCGTCTTTTCGAATTCATCCGCGACGCCATTAACAGACTCTAATATGCGGGTTAGTGTCTTTTTCACGACTTGCGAGGGATCCAGTTCATAGATGGTTTGCTGTGTCATGCCAGCGTCAGAGATCGCTGTGGATTTGAGCATCGGTGTGGTCAATACCTGATCTAGGAGAATGGAGCGTAAGAAACCCGCCATTTGTGATTGTGGTACGTCCGTTGGCTCATATCGAGCGACCAAAAACTTAAGGAAGTTCCAGTCGATAGGCCCCGCCGCCTCTTCGAGAGTTTGGACAGTTTCTCCAGCCATTTCAAGGAATTGCGCCATTGATGCAACATCCAACATGCTAGGAACAACCGTGATTAGAAGTCCGGTAGACGCCAACAAAGCTGTCATTGTTGTGAAGCCAAGTTGAGGCGGGCAATCGATGATGACGAGATCGTAGTCTGCTTCGACCTCGTCGAGAGCGATCGCAAGGCGTTGTGTGAATGGCGGGTCGATCTTGTGCTGTAGCGCATACGCAGTTTCGGTCTCGTACTCGGATAGCAAGAGACCTGCCGGAGCGAGGTCAAGGTTGTGAAAATATGTTTTTCGGATGACTTGGCTCAGCGGCACAGGGTCTTCGTATTTTAGCGCGTCATAAACGGTGCCACTCTCAGCAAACTCGATCTCAGGACGGTACCCGAACATCGTGGTCAAGCTCGCCTGTGGGTCCATGTCGATTGCAAGTACTCGATAGCCTCGCAACGCATAGCGTTGAGCCAAGTGGATGGCGCTGGTTGTCTTGCTGGATCCGCCTTTGAAGTTCACTATAGAAATAACCTGAAGGGCATCGTGCTTGCGACGTCCGGGAAGATAAGTCTCACCGTTACGGCCTGTTTTTGCCATTACATGGCGGATTTGGTCGATCTCTTGAGCGGTATAGAGCCTGCGACCTCTGGAATCAGTCTCTACTTCGGGGAAATCGCCTTCCTGATGGCGTGTCCTAAGGTTGGACATGCTGATACCTGTCAGCTCGGAAACTTCGGCAGGATGAAACTTACGCAAAGCTTTTCGGCTGTCGGGCTGGAAGCTATTGCGCATATGGTTGTTAAGCGCTTCCGACAGGCGGGCAGCGTTCGACGCAATGGAAGCTGCGATAGAGCTGGTTTGCGCGCTAGTTGCGTTTGAATTCATGCTGCCCTCACGACCTCTTAGTGGGTCATCTGCGTTTCGTCGCTAAAAGGCGTGATTTACGTCAGATTGCGACAATTGAACTCATGACACGCAACTTATCCCCAGGCAACAATTTTTTGGCCTTTTCGGTGGCAAAGGATTCTTCAATTCAGCCGTCATGCCCGAAGAACCCTAGGTAACATGTTGAAAAAAATCATTTTTTCGGGATTTCGATGAATTATCGCAACATGTTGTAGCTCTTGGGCACATGATCGCAATTGATAGCAAACATGTCTATGGCTCGAATCGGTCGGATGGTAGGAACTTATGTAAGTTGTTGCCGCGGACACAAAATCGGCTTGGTGGCCTTGGGCTCTGTGGCAGATATCGATTTCGCCTTGAATCAAGACTAAGATCCAACTTTCGCGCATCTTACATGCGCGAAAGTTGGATTTTTGATCCGCCCCGTGAAGAACTCGATTTATTACCGAGTATTTTTTCTACTCAAAGCGTAAGTCTTATCGTGGGGTGTGTTGCGACATCTGTTGTCTTTGTGAGTGGGGCAGGGGGCGTTTGAATTTCTTCACTTTCTATTGGTCTGGCTTCGACTTTTAATCGGTGGCGAACGCTCCCGTTCAGTTGCTAGGTCCCATGCGGGATCAGCATAAAACCCGTCAAGATGCACATCTAACTTTACGTGTGATTGCACGGCTTAAAAAACGTGTATACAAACGACACGCTTTACGTCTAAGTGTACGTCTCTTAATACGTCTAAAGCACCGCCAACTTCTTTAGAAAGGTGACCCTCCTATCATGGCGACCCCGAATGAAAAACTTGCGGCCTCGCTCGAGCTTCTTAAGGAGCGACAAGCGGAACATGGCAACGTCCTTCGAAGCGGTGAGCTTAGCCGGACCCACCGAGAGAGGCTCAAGAAAAACGGTTTCCTAACAGATGTCATTCTGGGTTGGCTGATTGTGACTCGACCACAAGACAAGTCCCATGACTCGACCTTCTGGTACACATCATTCTGGGACTTCTGTCGTCGGTACTGCCACGAACGCTATGGCGTGGAGTGGTGCTTCTCGTCCGAGCAATCTTTACTTTTGCACGCCGAAAGCACCCACATTCCGAAGCAAGTGATCGTTTGGACACCCAAGGGGTCTGGCAACAACACGGTGCTGCCGTTCGACACGTCGCTATACGACCTCAAGAAGGACCTGCCTCCGAAGAGCGACATCGTCACAAAAGATGGGCTGTTCATTCTCACTGTTGAAGCGGCACTCATAAACGTCCCCGAAGCATTCTACCGCTCCTATGCAATGGAAGCGCAAATTGTCTTGAGCGGTTTGAGGAATACAGGTCCCTTGCTTGTCAAATTGCTTGACGGCGGGCACGTTTTGGCCGCAGGGCGGATTGCGGGTGCGTTGCGTCGCGTTGGGCGCGACAATGAGGCCGACACAATTCTCAAGAAGATGAAGGCCGCTGACTACGATGTCCGGGAGAGGAACCCGTTCGTGGAAGGTGCCCACGTGATGCCCCTCGAAGTGGGCAGCTCGCCACTTGCGGCTCGGATCAATGCTGCGTGGGACACACATCGCGAGGCCATTCTAGGCATATTTCCCGACGAACCAGGTATGCCTGCCGACAAAGATACGTATCTGGCGGTGGTCGACGACATCTACGTCAACGATGCCTATCACTCACTTTCCATTGAAGGCTATTCCGTCACTACAGAGTTGATCGAGCAAGTGCGACAGGGGTCCTTCGACCCTCTTGGAAACGTGGAACACAAGAAGGATGTCGATGCGCTTGCGGCCCGCGGTTACTGGCAAGCTTTTCAATCCGTTCGTGCGTCGATTGAAAGGATACTAACGGGGGCGTCGGTAGGGCAGGCGGCCAGACAAGATCATGATAGTTGGTATGAAGAGTTATTCCGGCCGTCTGTGACGGCAGGTATCCTGAAGGCTGGCGCATTGGCTGGCTACCGAAATCATCCAGTGTATCTACGGGGATCACGTCACACGCCGCCGCGCGTGGAAGCTATTGCCGACGGTATGGAGACCCTGTTCAAAAGACTCGAGAATGAAGATTCCGCAGCGGTTCGCGCAGTTCTTGGGCACTGGCTACTCGGTTACATCCACCCCTATCCCGACGGAAACGGGCGCATGGCACGTTTCTTGATGAACGCAATGTTTGCATCCGGCGGCTACCCCTGGACAGTTATCGATTTCGAACATCGAGCTGCATATATGTCTGCCTTGGAGTCGGCGAGTGTTGGAGGCGACATCGTTCCGTTCGCAAAACTGATGGAGGATCGAATGCAATGGTCAAATTCTCTTTCCTACTGGACCAATTGACCTGTTGGTTTGGGAGCTTGGAAAGAAAAGCATGATATTTGCAACACGGTTCCGAAGCCATGAAAACATGGCAGCTGAGGCGGTGCAAATATCCGGTGCATAATTCACCCGTGCTATTTGGTATATTCGTATACTTATAGATTACGCCAGAGTGTCCAGTCAGGGCCAATCGCTCGGCCGCCAGATCGGCGCTTTGGAGTTTGCCACGTCATCTTAGTGAGTTCTCTTAATAGGGCGATTGTATACTTGAGCGCTTATCGAACGGCGACTTCTGCCTGAGCAGCGACAGGGACAGCCGCTGCGACACTTACTGGCGTGTATAAATCAACCCCGTCACTTTGAATGCTCATGATAAGAGCATATCGTGCAGGCGTCTCCAGCTTTTTAAGTCCTGGCCGTGTGCGCCACCAACCGGTCACGGGGTAGACACACAGCTGATCGCGTGCAGCTAATTCAACCGCAGGCCCTTCCCAAACATCAACGTGCAGTGAACCCGCCGACACTGCGTCGGGGCCGAACATCCAACCACTGTCGGACTCGCGACGCGCAGTCGCGCGCCCAAACTCAGCATTTGTGTGAGACTGGAATTCTCCCAGACCTTCACCGCGCCTTTTAAGGTCGAACCTTAGGCCATGTGATCGATATCGAGCGGGGTCAATCCTTGCATCAAAACTCGGATTTGGTTCGATGAAATAGGAAAGCGCCACTTTGAGCCGCAATCTGCGATTATCGAGATTTTCGAGAACGGCTTTCGGCCAAGGCAGTGGATAGTAATGCGCGTCCCCGAACCTGACACCGCTTGCGCCAGAACGTGCAAAGGGCTGTATTGTATCCTGCGCAATCATGGCGAAATCGTCTTCCGCTGATCGCATAGCGCGATAGAGTTTTGGGACACCGTACCCAAACCGGCGTCTGGGAAGGCGCCGGTCTCGCAAGCCATCGACGTTGTCGAGCTGGGCGAGCATGCGCGGCGTCCATTCTCCACTATGAGCCATTAACGCGCGGATGGTTTCCGGCCAATAGGTTGGAAACGCCGCAGTCAATTGCGCGGCCATACGTGCGGCTGCAGCGGTGGCAGCACTTGTGGCATTAAAGGGTGTCAGGGCTTGCCCTGCGCCTTTTCCCGTTGTCAAAACAGACAATGAGGGAAGCTTGTCCATAACGGGTTCATCATAAGGACTAAGGGCACGATTTCCGGCTTCAAAAACAACGTCAGGCTTTACGGGTGAGCGGCTCTCTGGCCATGATACGCTGTTACGCGCAATGGGGGCAGGGTCGCCAGCGGCACCAACAACAGTCCAGTCTTGGTAACCTGCCTCAGCTATCTGATCAAAATTAGTATAGCCGCCAACGGTGATCGCGTTCCAAGCTTGGGATGGGTCTTCGCCTGCAAAATCATCAGGATCTATATTATCACCCTTTGCCACACCCATTTGCAGGTTTCCCATGGCCTGTACAATCAGGCGGCGTGGGGCATCATCGCCGTCACCATCTTGTGTTGCAGATGCCATCTGATCTAGAGCTGCGCTCCACCGGGACGGTCCGTCCCCGGGTCGGTCCTCGTTTGTGACAGCACAACAGATTATGCGGTTTCTGTTTGGCGCCCTACCTTCCGCCAAACTAACAGCGGATGATGTTACAGCGCCGTAATTGACAGGATCGTGTCCGGGCCATCCGGCAGGGGGCAGGACCTTCACGGTTTCAAGACGATGACTGAGGATCGGCTCAATAAGATCCGCCATGGGAGTGGTGAGATCGCCGAGTAAGGCGAGACCCGCCATACCGGTGCCGTGACCACCGGGATGGCTGTCATCGACACCCCATCGTTCATCGAGCGTTTGCATGTCGATTGCTGAAAGTGCGGGTTCGAGCAGCGGGTGCGCGCGATTGGCTCCGGTATCAAGAATGCAGACGGCCGGCACATTTGCTCCCGGCCAGGTGATGCGCCCGGCGAGATCGTTGATAAGATCGTCTTGATAGTCCCGCATATCGTCCATGATGACAGACGGATTATCGCGCGCCACACCGAGCTCTCCGATTTCACCGCGTCCGCCCCAGATCATCATTTCGATCTGCAGCCGTGTCGCGAGGACCGGTACGACGATAGCCTCGGGAAACCGTGCCCATCTGTCTTCATTTGCAACGGTGGCCCCAAGCGACTGCGCCAGTTGGGCAGCAGACGCTTCAAATCCTCGGGCACACCAGAGCGCCCACCACGTGGCGGCACCGCCCAAAGCGGGAAGAAGCACTTGATCCTCCCGCCACAACTCTTCGAGCCGCGTTGCTCGAATGGACTCAATGGGTTCTGCCAAAGAAGCTCTTGGGGGATTGCCTTTGGCCGTTCGTTCGCCGTTTACATATTCATCAAGCAACTGACTTAAGATCTCACGACCACGGGGCGATACATGAAACGTAATTGTGCGTGCATCGTTTGCCGCGACTTGTACTGTGCCTTGTCGCACTTCTGGTGCGAGAGCCGCTGGTGCCATGAGCTCGCGATGGGAGCGGGCGAGCTCAACGGTCAAGTATTCACCAACGGGAGTGGGCAAATTTTCCGGCAGGGGAGGGCTCTCAGCACGCATTTGAGCGATTTGCAAATATGCTGCGTCCATTTGCTGTTGGAGACGCTGGCCGTGTTCGCGGCGATCACGAGCTGGTTTCGTTGATCTGGCCGAGCTGTTTGACTTATAGTCGACTTTAACGCGCCGACCCGATATGTCGATATGAGGCTTGTTGTAATCCGCCATGGTTTACTTTGTTTTCGCAAACACGGCTTGAGCAGCGCGGCGGGCATTGAGATGCATTTTCAAGTCTGATGTATCCACCGTCATTTGTTCTGCCAAGATAGCTTCTTTTGCGGCCTCTTCAGAGGCACGTGCAATTTCAGCTTGGCTAAGACCGTTCGCGGCTCTTCCGATGGACCGCCAATCGACCTTTGAGGGCTTTAGTGGTTTTAAGTGCCGGAGAACCAAAGCGCGGACTTGCTTCTGACTTGGCATATCGAACGGCAGAATTTCATCAAAACGACGAACAAGAGCCGCGTCAAGTAAACTGGCGTGGTTGGTGGCACCAACGATAAGGCTATCCGTACTCGTAGGCTCTTCCATAAATTGAAGAAAGCTATTGAGGACACGCCGCATTTCGGCGACGTCGTTGTCTGCACTGCGATGTCCACCGACGGCGTCGAACTCGTCAAATAGATAGAGACCGCGGCGCTGCAAGGTTTCATCGAAAACCATGCGGAGCTTAGTTGCGGTTTCTCCTAGATATCGGGTAATGAGGCCTTCGAGCCGTACCACAAAAAACGGCAACTTTAGTTCCCCTGCAAGGGCCTCGGCGGTCATAGTTTTCCCAGAGCCAGGCGGCCCTGCGAACAATACCTTCCGAGACGGTGCGCGGTTATGCTCTCGAAGACGTTCACGACTGTTTTGCTGCCTGACAACAACTTTGAGGCGACCCTCTAGATCAGGCGCCAGAACAACGTCCCGCAGGCGATATCTTGGCTCGCGTAAATCTAAAAGTCCGTCCAAGTCTCCACGCGGTTTAGAAAAAGCGATTGGAACATGTGGCTTATCTGCCCCGCCACGAATTTTCTGGACTGCATCACGTATTGCATCGGCTGAAGATTGACGCCCCTGACGCGCTTCACCCGCAGCTACCTGGAGGGCAACCGATAAAAAATGCTCTTCGTCACCGACAGCGCGGCTGTTCAGCATGGAAAGGATTTGGCGGGCGTTGGACATCGATTTTTTGCTCGTTCTGTTACCAAATCTTAGAACAAGCTTCGCGCTAAGGCCAGTTAAAACAGTCTGGCCGGAGGGTATGATTCACTAACGCAAGGTCGCTCATACAGCAAAATCATGGGGCATGATCTAACTACTCTTCGGGGACCAAACTTACATCTCTCTGAGGGCACCAGTGTCGCGGCTGGTGCGGTATGAAAATCTATTCTGCGTCGTTCTGTGATGCTTAGTTGAGTGTAAGTCGTTCCCACATCGATTCCTCTTGCTAGTGAAACCCCCGATAATGTCGCATATGTTAACTCTGTTTCGCTGGATCTGTTAGTGCCCTGACTCTGATAGGTATACTTAGCTTCTGGCCAAATTTGAGACCAGCTATTGAACCCCAAGATCCCGATCTTCACCTGATCCACCAGTTTGACCATCGCGGCCCAGTGACGATACGGTCGGGCGGTCGTTGTCGCCAGGCTCGCCGTAGATATATCCACGGTTCCAAGGGTCGCTCAGGCCATCGGCGCTGTCCAGATAGGGTCCTTGCCAAGAACTGTCACCGGGGGGGGCGTTGACCAGCACGCTCAGCCCTTCGGCGTCTGTCGGATAGCGACCAGTGTCGATGTAAAACAATTGCAGTGCATTGCCGATTTGATCAATCTGAAGCGAAGCTGTCTCAGATTTGGCGCGACCCAGATACCCGATCAACCGCGGCCCGACCACAGCTGCAATCATGGCGATGATCGCCAGCACGATCAGCACTTCCAGTATCGTGATGCCACTGCGTTTGGTCCAGTTTATGGATCGGGTTTTCATAGATGCGCTCCGGCCAGCCAAATCGTCCACGCAGAAAGGCAAAGAAAGGGGCCGAATGCAACCATGGATTGGTTGAGGCCTCGAGGTAAAGAGCGCTTGGTGAGTGCCCGCAACCCGAGGATCACGATCCCGCCAAGAGATGCGGCCAGTACCACATTGGTGGTCGCAAAGAACCCACACCACAATCCAATGCCACACATCAATTTCACGTCGCCAAAGCCCAGCCCGTGAAACCCCCGTGCACGCAGGTAGCCATAGGCAATGGCCCAAAATAGCAAGGGCCAGATCAGCCCACCCAAGATATGGTCGATAACAACGGCCATGTCCTGACCCCAAAGAAACAGCAGACCAGACAGCGCCAAAAGCCCCGCGCCCATATCAGGGATTTCAAAGCGGTCCGCGTCAATCACACTGATCCAGATCAGCAACACGGCAAATACCCCGGCGGACCAGATCACAGGGCCACCTATCACTATGAGCACGGCACCATAGCCAAGGACGTGCAGCAAGATCAGGACAGGTAGGGAAAGGGATTGCATCATGGAAAGCCCGGCGGCAGATTGGACGCATGGATAGGACATACAACAGGCGTCGTGGATTTGCTTTGATCGTAGTGTTGTCCACACTCAGCATCATCGCCTTGTTGTTTGCAATAGCGAGCAATCGCGCCATCAACCGCTTGTCGGACACCCGCACGGATTTCTTAGTAGCGCAGGATGCACAGGACCGTACGTCGTTGTTAGCGCTTGCGGCGCAAGTCTATGGCGATGCAGAGACACCGCTTGCAACAGACATGATGTTGCCTGTGCAATGGCGCGGAGAGAATGCGGAGCTGCGTCTGCAAGATGCAGGGGGTTTGATTGATCTGAACACAGCCAATCCTGCAATGTTGGAACGACTGGCAACTGCGTTAGAGGTGACGCCAGCGCAGCTTGAAGCCTACCGAGTTTGGCGTCGGGCGCCGCTGCGTTTGCAAAGAACCTCTGATTTTGTGCGCGTCACGGGGGGCGATGCAGCGTTACGCGAATCGCTGTTGCCAATTGCGACTGTATTCTCCGGCAGACCAGGGATCGCAGTGGAATTGGCACCAATTGAATTGCTTGAGCACTTAACGGGATCAACCGGAAGCAGGGACATCTTAATTCGAGAACTGCAGACCGATTGGGTCTCTCCGCCATCGGGAGCAAACTATCACGTAACCGTTATGAACAAGGGAGATCAGGCAATTCACCTTGGTGTAATAAACGTGGGTTCTACCGCTAATGGGCTGATAATTAGCTCTTTCTAAGCATACAGCATTAATTTGACTTTACGTCACTTTCGGTCTTGTGGCCCCTAATTTTGCTACCTAGGGTCGAAAAAATAGATGATTGTATCAGTAGGGATGGTCATGGATACTCTTTTGCGCGCGATTTGTGCGGCGGTATTTTGCGTCGCTTTCGGATTTTCAGGGAACGTTGCAAGGGCTCAGACGGCGCTACCAATCAAAGCTGCTGCAGGCGAAACTGTCAGGCTTGATCCTACTGGTGCAATTGACCTTCCCTCTTCGTCACTGACCCCATCATGGCGTTGGACTTTGCGTCCCTCTGGCAGTGTTGCCAGTTTCAGTGACCCTGCCGCCCTGCGCCCGGACGTCACCCTTGATCTGCCCGGCACCTATGAAGCCACGGTCGAGTTTCTGGATGCAAACGGTGGCGTTGCGGCGCAGGCGGTTGTCAGCTTTGGCTCTGACAACCTTGCACCCGTTGCACGCGCGCGTCTGCGCGGCATGCCCGGTGACGACACCCTGCTGACGCTTGATGGGTCTGCCAGCTTTGATGTCGAGGGCGACGCGTTGACCTATCTGTGGGGCATTGTCACAGCCCCCGCCGGATCCACCGCGACCATCGCAGATCCGCAGGCAGCGCTTTCAGGTGCCACGCTTTCCACACCGGGTGATTACACGTTCTCCCTTACTGTGCAGGACGCGGTCGGTAATCTGTCGGCGACCAGCACGGTTGACGTGACGGTGACAGGGGGGGCAACGGGTCTTGATCTCCAAAACAGCCTGAGCACGTTCAACCTGATCACTGAGGGCTATTTTGGCAATCAGGAGGTCGAAGGGCGGACATATATCGACAGCTACATCGAAAGCGTTACAGGCCAGTTCGGCTATGCGCCCGCGCAGGACGGGTTGCCCTACGCCGAAATGTACATCAACGGCGATCTGCGCAATTCGACGATCAATCTGACACCCGGCGACGAGCTGCGTATCTCTGGCGTGCAAAGCAATTCCAACGTGAACAACGGTACATTAGTCGAAAACGCGACCGATCTGCCGCCGTTCAACTTTCAGGCGTTCCGGGACACAGCCGCGTTCCTGGCCACCCTGACGGGCGCGCCTGCCGATGTGTCTGATCAGAACAACAAGAAGTTTGGCGGTGCCCCCAATGCGATTGCCGCCGAGGCGATCTTTGGCGCGCGTACCCGTGTTGTCCAAACGCATATGAATGATCTCAAGACCGGCGGGTACTCCATCGACCTGAACGGCACCGACACGGTTCTGATCAATGTTGCTGGCAAGTTTGGTGATTTCCAGATGAACCCGCTGGGTGGCACCGGATACGCCGGACGTGTGATCTGGAACTTCTACGAGGCCACGTCCATCAAGGTGAACACGCCGATTGTCGGGCATGTTCTGGCCCCCTATGCTTGGATGAGCGGCTTTGCAGGGTCTTCTGAAGGGACGGTCATTGCCTTAAACGTGCAGCTGTCCAATGGCGAGTTGCACCAGCAGCCCTGGCTTGGTGTGGTGCCGCAGCCGCTGGGATCAGCGACCAGCGGTGCGGCGCAGTCGGGCCCGGTAGCTGACCTTGGGTTTGATCAATTGGTCGCAACCGTGGGCGAGGCCGTTGTGCTTGATCCCTTTGCATCAAGTGACATTAACGGGGATGTGCTGACACCCAGTGCGTTTATTGCCGTGCAGCCTGCGGGATCGACGCCAAGCCTGAGCACGGATGCCGACGGTCTGGCCACCTTTAGTGCCGATACGGCGGGTGACTATCTGGTGGCGCTGGATGTGTCGGATGCAAACCGCAGCGACCAGGATCAGGTGCTGATCGTTGTTGGGCCCGATGCGACGGCGCGTCCCGTTGCGCGTATTGGTGATGTCACCAGCGCGCCATTGAACGCACGTCTGGTGCTGGATGGCAGCCAAAGCTATAATCTTGATGGCGCGTTGATCAGCCACACCTGGATCTTGCTGTCAGCACCTGTGGGCAGCGCCGCCGCACTGGAAGTCGAGCGAACGGGTTTTGTCGCACTGGCACCCGATGTTGCCGGTGACTACATTGTTCAGCTTCAGGTTGCGGATGATGCCACTGCGGGCGTGCCGGATACCATTCTGGTGCGCGTCGAAGATACATTACCGCTGGCGCAGGCCGGGCCCGATCTACTGGCGGGCCAGACAGGGACGGTCCCGCTGGACGGGTCGCTTTCCTCCAGATCTGCGGCGCTGTCCTATGCGTGGTCGGGCATCGGCCTGAACGGTGACGGCGGGGTTGTCTCGCTTAACGAGGCGGGCCTTGTCATGCCCGAAGTCTCGTTTGATCTGCGCACGGGCCGGTTCCGTGACGTGATCTCGCAGGCCTCCGTCTATCACCTCAAGCGGTCGGATCGTGGTGGGTTGTGCCAATTCGACACGCGGTTGCCTGCTGATTTGCGGGGTACCAATGCCTCCGAACAAATCAAAATCAAGCTGCGAAACCGGGGCAAGCGGACCGACAACGGGACCACATTTCAGGTCTGGGAAATCGAAAACAAGAAGAGCCATACCCGTCAGGTGACCCTCGAAGATGCCGCCGGAAATGCCTATGGAAGTTTTGTCGTGCCGGGCAAAACCAGCGTGCATGTCACCACCCCTGACATTGGCACCACAAAGCTGAACGCGCAGGTTGATGGCGTCACCCGTGCAAGCGCGCGCTACAAGAACAAGCCGTTCAACCGCAATAATCCTGTCTGTACGGGCATAGGGTCGGGCGTTGTGCAGCTTATTGTTGCGGATGGGAGCGTGCCTTCATTGCCCGATACGGTCTTTGTCGGAAATAGCAACATCCGCCCTGTATTGGTCGCAGGGCCAAAATTTGAAGCGCTGGCAGAAGCGACAGTGAATTTTGACGCCGCCCTTTATGGCACGGACGCCAACGGGGATGCTCTGAGCTATGGCTGGTCGTTGATTGCCCGACCGGCGGGCAGCTCGGCTGCTCTGGCGGCCCCTGTCACGGATGGCCCGCTGCTGGACTTTGTACCCGACCGCGCAGGTGTTTACCTGTTGCAGGTCACTGCCAATGACGGCGCGATGATCGCGGTCCCTGCCGTGATCGAAGTCGAGGTCATAAACTCTGCACCCGTCGCCACGATAAGCGGTGATGCACAAGCCTTTGTCGGCGAGACAGCCACCCTTGATGGGTCCGCCTCTTTTGATCCGGATGGCGATGCGCTCAGCTTTGAATGGGTGCTGGTGTCAGCACCGCAGGACAGCGTCGCCATATTGGCCAGCAGCGATCAGCCGATCATGTCTTTCGTTCCGGATCGCCGTGGTGATTATGTGTTCAGCCTTGTGGTCTCTGATGGTTTGCTTGATAGCCCTGCCGCGACCTGGACCCTGACAGCCCCGAATCGTGCGCCGGTTGCGGCCCTGACCGGGTCCGCCGAGATCGATCTGAACGCTGAGGAAATCTATTCTGCGGCCGCGTCCAGTGATCCGGACAATGACCCCCTCACATTCAGCTATGCGATCCTTGCGCAGCCCGCAGGTGCCGACCCGTTTCTGAGCGATCTGGGCAATGCGCAGGTTGGGTTCATCGCCGATCTGGCTGGTGATTACACGCTGGAGGTTACCGTTTCGGATGGCCTGCTAAGCAACATCCAGACCTTTGAAGTCACCGCGCTGGCGGGCAATGCCGCGCCTGTTCTGGGGCCGCTCAATGCGTCCTATACGGTTGAGCTGGGTCTGGAACTTGCCCTTGACCTGACCGGCGTTGACCCCGATGGCGATGCGGTCACTTTCTATGCCACACCGCTGCCGCTTGCCTCGGGAATCACATTGCAAGCTACAAACGGTCAAGTGCGTTTTCGTCCCGAAGCAGGGCAAGTTGGCAGCTATTCGTTTACGGTTGGGGTGTCTGATGGCACGCTCACCGATGAGGCCGTGTTGAACATCGAGGTTGTCGAAGCAGACTTTGGTGATACGGCAATCTTTGGCCGGGTATTGGATGCACGGGACTTTGCCAATGGCACCATCACACCAGTCAGTAATGTTCCAGTGCGTCTGCGCGATGCCGCCCTGATGACTTCGACATCGGTTGATGGTACGTTTGATTTTGGCAGCCTCGCGGCGGGCAGTGATCTTGTGCTCGTTGAACCCTCTGCGGCGGGTGGGCCAGGTGGCTATCTGTCTACTCTGCGTGCCATCTCTATCACTGAAAACCAGAACCGTGATTTGGCGCCTGACTTTTTGCTGGTGCCGCTTGACGATGGCTGTGCCGCTATTGTTGCAGGCGTCGATACCGTGCTGAGTGGCACTGTCTCGGGCGTCAATGTGTCGATACCGGCGGATTCCGTGCAAGATACTGCGGGCGATCCATACGCAGGCCAGATCTGTCTGGGCTCCTTGCCGGACATGTTTGATCATCCCGGTTTTGACGAAGACACGCAGGCGTGCCGTATCTATGCGCTGGACGCGCCCGGTGCGGTATTCACACAGCCGATTTCTGTTGTCGGTCCGAACCTTGATAACCTGCCTGAGGCAACGCGCCTTGAGTTGTGGCGTGTGAACGATCTCAACGGGCGCTTCCGCCGGATTTCGCCTGCAGGCGTTGATACGGGTGGGGCAACCGTCAGCGCCACTCTTTCAGATGTAAACCAATCAGCGTTGTTTACCTTCCTGCCACAGTCACCCCGTACAGTTGCATCAGGCGATATGCCAAATGGCGTGCGGATGTTGACGCCATTCGAGGGCGACAATGCGACCACCTATACCTTGCCCGGATACACAGCCTTTGGGCAGTCACAGCTAGTTGGGCTGACGTACCACAGCCAAGCCGCGAACCCCTCTGTGATCATCTCAGGCGATGTGACCATTGCGGCTGATGCGTCCTTGCCTGTCACATTAAGCACGCGCCTTGATCTGGGTGGATTGTCGGTCAACGACACCAATCAATGGACGCCGCGCATTGCTGCAGACGGCACAACCCCCGCCCTAGTAGGCGAGGCTGTGACCCTGCGCCAATCCGTTCCTTTTGATGGCTCGGGCATTGCGTCGGGCCGCTACGATGCACAGTTCGTCGCCCGTGCGCAATACGATTGTTCGATTGTGAGTGCAGGCCACAGTGCAGAGATCTACGTCCAGAACGAAACCGACAGCCCGTATGGCAGCGGCTGGTCGATTGATGGCTTGCAAGAGCTGGTGGTCAATCCGGACGGCACGGTTGCCATTATCGATGATGACAGCGTCACACCGTTTGATCCGCTCAACGACTTTACCGAATTTGACGACGAACCCTTGGTTCTGCCCGGTTTTGGTGTCGAAGACTTGATGGTCGCTGATTTTGACGGCAACGGTACAACGGACATTGTTTTCCCGAACTCGGGCTCAGGATCTTTGTCGGTTGCCCTGAACGCAGGCGGGCGCGACATCTCTATTGTGAATGAGGTGGCAGTATCCGAGCCAAGCGATGTGCCTGACACCGGGCGCTATTTCCCCAATTTGCTGGCAGCGGTTGGAGTTGACTACACCAATGACGGCATTCTGGATGTTGTCCATTCCAGCCAGACATCCCAACAGTTTGGCGTCGCCGAAGGCGATGGCTTTGGGAACTTCGTCAACGAAAACCTCACCAACGACCGGCCTTCTGATTTTGCGCTTGTTGATCTGGATGGCGACGGATTCGAAGACATTGTAACCCCCGGTCGCACTGGCTTCTTTGTGATCCGCTCAAACGTGACTGTTTACTTTGGCAGTGCGGATGGCTTTGACCAAGAAGTCGTTGCAACCTTTGACTTTGGCGTATCCAGCCAAGTGGGCGGCGTGCAAATCGAGGTTTCCGATATCGATCAGGACGGGCGGTTGGACGTTGCCGTCCGCTCGCGCAGGGGTGTGAACATTGCGTTCAACAACGGCGACCGGAACTTTACCCGTGATGTGTCGGACCTCGGCGAGGGTGGGGAGAACCTTCTGGGTGAATTTGCCAAATTTGCCGACCTCGACGGTGACGGCCTGCAAGACATGATCTGGTCGGCCCAAAACCAGTTCGACTTTTACAAGAACGTGGATGGCCGCAGCTTTGCAGCGCCCGTCGCCCTGCAACGCCCTGTGGCAACGGCAACTGCAGCGCCGATTGCCTTGTTTGACGTGAACAGGGATGGCATTCTCGACATTCTTGTGTCTGGCAACGACGATGACGCATCGGTTTTGACGCAAACACTGTTTGTTTTGCCCGGGGTGGGCGATGGGACATTCGAGCCCTCGGTCTCCACCGACTTTAACCATGGCATCCGGCAGCTTGTGGTCATTGACGTGGACGGCGATGGCGGCCTTGACCTTGTAAGTTCGCAGCGGTTCTCTGTCACCGTTGATTTCTCCAAGCCATCGGACGATGGCCGCTATGTTTCTGGCAACGGTGACTTCTCGACTTTAGCAGCATTGCCCGGCGGAGGATGGGAGCGGCGCTACAAAGATGGCAGCACGGTTATCTTCAACGAAGATGGACGCCAAACTGCCGAAGTAGACACGTATGGCCAGCGCCGTGACTACGCCTATGACGCATTGGGCCGGCTTGCCACGATCACCGATCAGGTTGGCGGGCAGACCGTGTTTGCCTATGCCGCTGACGGCTTGCTGCAATCCATCACATATCCCGACGGGCGCATCACTGAATTCAACTACAGCGCATTAGCGCAGCTGAGCAATGTTGAGGAACCAACAGGCTCGCAAGTCAGCTTTGCTTACGACGAAAACAACCGCCTGATTTCGACCACGAACCAGAACGGCAATGCCACGCTCTACACCTATGACGGCGTTGGAAACATGAGCGGTGCGACATTGCCTGATGGATCCAACATCAACAATCAGGTTGCTGCCTCTTTGGGCCTGACCGATGGCCTTGGCGGGTTGGCGGCACAGCCGCTGACCTATGTGGCACCTGAGGACCGGACAACAACTGTGACTGACCGCAAGGGTGAGATCACGCAAGTTGTGGTGAACGAATTCGGTTCCATCATCCAGACGACTGATCCGCTTGGGCGGGTTACCACAATGACCCGCAACGATCAGAACCTTGTCACCCGCATAGAGCGGCCCAGTGACGTAGCACCGGGCGGTGTCCGTGTCGACGAGATCACCTACGACAATCTTGCAAATGTGCTTTCCATGACCGAAGCGGTGGGCACACCTGCCGAGCGGTCCATGAGCTATGTCTATGAGCCGGAGTTCAACAATGTCGTGTCGATGATCGACGGGGACGGGTTCGAGACAACTTATGTCTATGACGCATTCGGTGGCCTGCTGAGCACGATTGATCCCGAGGGGGGCACTGAGGCCAAGGTCTACACTGCTGAGGGCAAGCTTGCCTCGCGCACGGACAAGAACGGCAATCTGACCGCATTCGACTACAATGCGGATCAGAACCTGAACAGTGTCACCTATGCAGATGGGTCCGTCACGCAGATGACATATGATGCTACTGGCAACACCACGATGATTGCCGAAGCAGCGGGCACTGCCATCGAGCGGCAGGTCCAGCGGACTTATGATTCGCTGAACCGTGTGCTGACTGTTGAAGTGACCGGCGCTGACGGCGCACAGATCGATGGTGTGACGCAATACAGCTATCTGCCTGCAGGCAACCTTGCGACGGTGACGGACGAGACGGGCCTGATCACGTCAATGGGCTATGACGGCTTGGAACGTCTGGTGGCACTAGATGATCCTGCGGAGGGCTTGATCCGCCGTACGTACAACGCCGCCGGCGAAGTGACTGAGCACATCAATGGCGATGATGAAATCCATGCTTATGCCTACGACAGTGTCAGCCGCCTAACCCAAACTACAGACCCCGAAGGCTTTGTGAAATCGTTCAGCTATGACACCCGCGACAACATCCAAACGGTGACAGACGGCGGCGGGGGTGTGACCACATTCGGCTATGATACCCGCGACCGGATGACAACGCGCACCAACCCCATCGGTCAGACCATGGCACGCAGCTATGACGCGCGTGACAACCTTGGCACTCTGACCCGCGAGGACGGCACGGTAGAGACCGCCAGCTACGACGGTTTGTCGCGCCGCACCCAAGTGGTGACACCCGACAACACGCTGACCTACGCCTACGACGCGCGTGGCAATCTGACCGAGGCCGCAGACGACGACAGCCGCGTGACCTTTACCTACGACCTGCGCAACCGGTTGGAGACAACCACCACTGACGGCACCGTCGGCCCGCAGCCACAGGTGACATTGAGCTACACCTACGACGAGCTAGACCGCCGTTTGACAATGTCGGATTCTCTGGGTGGTACCACCAGCTATGCCTATGACCCCGAAGACCGCCTGACCGACCTGACGGCACCTTGGGGCACGGTCTATAGCTTTGGCTATGACGGCGAGGGACGGCGCACGTCTTTGACGTCTACATCAGGCCGCGTGTCGAACTACGGCTACACCAACGGCCTGCTGACCGCGCTCAACCACGCGCAGTCTGGGGTGGCTTTGACCGATCTGGCGTATGAATACGACGTTGACGGTCAACTGACCGCGATCTTGGATGCGATTGATCCTGAGAAGTCCAAGTTTATAAACTACGATGATCTGAACCGTCTGGTTCAGGTGGATGAGGGGATACCACCGATTGCTGGCGGCACACCCTTGCCGGTCGAGGACTATGTCTATGACGAGGAGGGCAACCGCACTGCATCGCATTTGTCTGCGATCTATGCGTCGAATGATCATAACCAACTGCTAGAAGACGAAGATTTCACCTACGCCTACGACGCCAAGGGCAACCGCGTGTCGAAGACAGCGAAGGGGGGTGGTGCGGTTGAGACGTATACGTACAATAGTCATAACCAACTCATCGCCTACAACTCACCAAACACGACTGCGGCTTATGCGTTTGATGCTCTAGACCGGCGGATCTCAAAAACAGTTGATGGGACGCAGATCGCGTACATCTACGATTCTGGTTCTAACAATCCATTGGCCCATGAGGATATTTTATTGGAATTTGATACCGCTGGATCACCAGTTCTGACACGTCGCTGGACGCATTCCCTTAGTGTTGATGAACCGATTGGCTTTGAAGATTATGCGGAAAGTTCCGGCGCGGGGTCCGGTGCTGAACGTGCTATGTTCGCAGACCGTCAAGGGTCGGTTCTTTGGATTGCAGAGCCTGCGGGTAGAGCGGTCGTCGCAGCTTATGAGTATGATGGGTTTGGGGCAATAACCCAAACGCAGGGTACTTTAGCCCAGCCTTACGGGTATACTGGTCGTGAGTTTGATGCGGAGAGTGGCCTCTACCACTATCGCGCAAGGGCTTATGATCCTAGTGGTGGTTTCTTCTTGCAGGCAGACCCTATTAATTTTGAGGGTGGGCAATTCAGCCTCTATCAATACGTTGCCTCCAACCCATTCGGTGCAACTGACCCCGAAGGTCTGATGAGTACCGTCGAAATGAGCCAAGGGATGGTTCTGCAACAAGCGGAGAGCATGCACGCAAATACAAGAATGTTCGCTGGTATCGCTGGTCTGGCTGGATCAACTGCACGCTATTTGCTCGAAATGAAGCTATTTACTGGCGGCATAAAACCGAGCTCAATTCCGGCGGACTATGGTATTTGTAGTCCAGCAACTACGGCTTGGTTCGATTCGATGAAGACGCATAACATCGGTAGCTGTGGCAAAGGCAAAGCAAGTATTGGCCCAAACTTGATCTTGATGGGTAAGATCCAGAAGGATGTCTGGGTTAGGACACTGGAGCTTTCGATGTGCTATTCCGGAGGGGCACGTGGTGACAAAACCCACCCTGCTCACATTGGAATACTTTTCAAAAAGCAGGATAATTGTCGGAAGCGCATACGTAATGCTATGGCCTCGGCGAAATAGCGTTGAAGAGGTAGCGTAAGTGGACCTATCGAGACTGTCTCAAGAATTGGCAAGTACCTTCGGCAAATCGACAAAACCCGTCACATTATTAGCCATAAGTCGCGAAACACGTGACAGGTATGCAGATCAGGTCGCTGCTCTAGAAAGCATGGATTGGGAAAGCGGAACGCCAAGCGATTTGGATGCCTTCTATGAGCCGAACCCAGCGCTAAGCAGTGCAGGATACCGGTATCTCATACCCAAGGTCTTTGCATTCTGCCTACGTTGGCCTAATTTGGATAAGCATATTATTGACGTCATGCTCATGTTGCCCTTCCTTATTGATCAAGAAGGTTTGATTGACGGTTACACAAAACAAGAAAAGAAACTTCTTTGGGAATTCCTAGAAGAAGGTCACAAGCTAATCGGCGATGATATTTTCGAAAATCACGGTGCTGCGGCTGTCGCTTTGAAAGCCAAATTGCTTTGCACGTGATAGCCGCAGTATCTTACTTGTCAGTCCAACCGCAACCGTACCACAAAATCCGGCCAGTCAGGTGCGCTGCCGTCCGGTGCTTCTATACGCACCAAGGTGGGCAGACGGCTTGTGTCTTCCCAAGTATCTTGCCAGCCAGGAGGGGATGCTGTGTCAGAGTAGTACGAAAGGCGTGGGGAAATGCCAGTTGCCAAGATACCCTCGACACGACTGACTTCAGCGCCTTCATCATCAATGGATTGAGCAGTCATTAATATCTGCGTTCCGGATGTGGTGACCGACACACGCAAAGCTGCGGCATCAGGCGCGAATGGTGTTTCGGACAGGGTAAAGAAGCTGAATCCGTCTGTGTGGCCCACAAACTGCGCCGGAATGGGTGTAAGGCGCGAGGGTGGGATGGCCTGACGTGTCCAGATGCGCAAACGGCTGCGCAGGGCTATTTCCTCGGCTGAGGCGGATATCGTTGCCGAGCGGTCCCAGACACTGACTGCCAACCCCAAAGCGCCCGCTAAGCCAGTTGCAATCATGGCGAGCAGGGCCAGTGCTACAAGCAGCTCGAACAGGCTTAACCCGCTACGGCTGTTCATCGGGGATCACCTGCATCTGCGCCGTGGCCAGCATGGTGCCGCGCTGATCCTGAACGGTCACCTCAACGTGCAGCGCAGTTAAGTCACTGCCGGCGATTAACGTACTTTCGATGTTTTCGGTCACCGTCCATGTACGGTAGGTGTCTGTTGTCGCTGACGGCAACAAGGGCGCTACGATGCTTAGCATATCGAGGCGCGACATGGCGTAATCTAGCGCCAAAGCGCGGTCCTCGATATTGCGTAAGCGGGTCAGCATGTCCGTTTGACGCGGCAGCAATACCGATAGGATCATGGCCATGATGGCGAAAGCCAATAGGACTTCGAACAAGGAATATCCAGCTTTTGCGGGCTTCATTGTACCGCGTCCTGAATGAGGCGGCCGGACAGGGCAGAGACGCGTAATCTACGGACCAGACCCGCGTGTGACACACAAACTTCAGGGCCTTTTGCGGTCCCATCGGGGTAAAACCAGATAAGGCCATCATCACCGTCACAATCGGCCACAGGCATTGACATGCGAACCTGAGTTGAGACCGCACGGTTGCGCGTTGTCGTTGCTGTGCGCAGCACTTGGGTGACCGCATTGTCCAATTGCAGAGCAGGGGGTGGTTGCCTGAGAGCTGATACTGCAACGCCTGTGACCACGGCCAAAATCGCGAGCGCTACCAGCGTCTCCAACAGGGAAAAGCCAGCGTTTGAGGGGGGAAAGGAACCCTTAGAACGCGACATCGTTCAGCGACATAATGGCAGAAACCGTGGACAGGATGATGCCGCCAACGCTGACACCAATGACAAGCGTGATCAGCGGGGTGATAAGGCGGATTGCTTGGGCCAAAGTGCGGGCGCTGCGGGCGCGAAGATCAATCACCAGTTGGTCCAACACCGGTATCATCTGATCGGTTTCTTCGCCAGCTTCCAACATCGCGCCTGCCATCGGATCAACAAGCGGGCTGCGTGATAGGCCATCTGACAGCGCCCCGCCTGCCATAATGCGGTCCTCTGTTTGAGTTAAGAGGGCGCGGTAAGCGGGGTGGCGGGTCGTGGCGCGGGCGGTGGCCATTGCACGTGGCAGCGACGCACCGCTGGATAGCATCAGGGCCAGTGTTTGCAGAATCTTGAGGGTCTCTGACTGGCGTAAATATCCACCCAGTATGGGCAGGCGCAACGCGATACGTGCGATGAAATTGCGGACGGGGTGCCTGAGTAAGCGCGACGCCATCAACACTGCGCAAAAGGCGATCAAAATCGCAGGCCACTGCGCCAAGATCACTTCTCGCAAACCCACCATCAAACGCAACACGGTTGGCAGCTCGGCATCTGCCGAGGCAAAGACGGGCGCAAGGGTTGGGGCCAGAAAGAAAACCAGCAGCGCCATCACCAGCAATGACATGACCACAAGGATCACGGGGTAAATCAACGCACCGCGCAACTCGCGCCGTTGTTCAGCCTCGGACGCGAGGGTGACGGCGATACGGTCGGTAACATCCGCCAAACGGTCTGCGGCCTCGCCGATCTCGACCATGGTGACCAATCGATCAGGAAAGAAACTGCCCGCGCTGCGCAAAGCTTGTCCCAAAGTGCTGCCATCGCGGACATCTCTTTGAACACGGCTCAGGGCCTGGGCCATCGCACGGTCTTTGGTATTGCCTTCGCAAAAACGCAAGGAGCGCAGCAAGGCAAGCCGCACCTTAAGCAGTCCTGCGAGTGTCTTGAAGAAATGTTCAAGTGCGTCGGGCTTTGAACTTTGTGCGCCGCCAAAAGACAGATCACGCTGCCACCACGGCAAGGACTGTCCACCAGCCTTCAAAGAAACCGGTGTTAGCCCTTGCGCAGACAATTGATCAAGGGCTGCCACATCTGATGGCGCCTGAACTTCGCCTGTCTCCAGCGCGCCGGAGGCCGTGTAGGCAGAATAACTAAAAAGAGGCATATAGCGGACAACCCAAAAACAAGCGCCGTTTCAACTTGTCGGTGAAGCCCGCGCTAGTCAATGATCCGGTGGCCAGTTGGGGGTATGCCAATTCCAGTCCGGATCAGCCCATCCGCGCTCGAAATCCGTTTGCGCAGCTCTGCCGTGATTGACTGTGACTCGTGCCCGTTGCGAATGACGCGTGGCGTAATCAGCACCAACAGTTCTGTCTTTCGAACTCTGTCCTTGCGATTGCGAAACAAGGCGCCGACGACCGGCACATCGCCCGCGCCCGGCACTTTCGAATTGGTACGGTTCCGGCTTTCCTCGATCAACCCGCCCAAGGCAATGGTCTGGCCGTCAGAAACCACTACACTTGTCTCAATTTTGCGGGTTGAAATAGTCGGGCTATCGATGCCCGAGGTGGTGGTATTGGAAACGGACGACACCTCTTGCTCGATATCCAGCACGACCTGTCCTGAACGCGACACGCGGGGTTTCACCTTGAGAATTATGCCCGTGTCACGGAAAGAGATGGTGTTGACCACTGGTGCGGCAGGATCAGACGTGTCGCGCACTTGCTGCGTTGCTATCGGCACTTCGTCACCGATCTGGAGCCGCGCTTCTTGATTGTCGACCACCAGAAGGCTGGGCGAGGATACAACATCCACATCCGTCACAGCATTAAGCGCGTTCAGTGCCACCCGTGCATCGGTGCCCTGAAACAGGAACGACAGACCGGGAAAGTTTGAAGCTACACCGCCATTGCTGGCATCCGAGAATGTCGCACTTGCGTCACCACTTTCAAAGAACCAGCGCAGGCCAAAATTCAATTCATCATTCAGGGTGACTTCGGCAATTGTGGCCTCAAGCAACACCTGCACAGGCGTCGTATCAAGGGTTTGTATCAGCCGGGAGAAGCTTTCTTGTTCGTCACTGTTGCCCCACACAATAACTGCGTTCTTGGTATCATCTGCCACAACCCGCGGTTTGCCATCGGTTGTGGGGCTCCCTTCTTCTTTGACGACATCGTCGACCATCTCGGAAAGGATCGGAGCCAGTTCTGTGGCACTCCGGTTTTGCAAGCTGTAGACAACAGGCCTGCGTTTTTCGCCGCCTGCGGTGCGGTCCAAATCACGAATCCAGCGTTCGGCCTGCGCCAGATATTTGGAACGCGAGCTGACGACGATGACTGCCGACAGGCGCTGTGACGGGATAAAGGACACTACGTTTTGTAAGCTGCCGCCATCGGCAGTCTCAAAGATCAGATTTAGTTCTTCAACCACCGCCTCTGGCTCGGCGGCGCGTAGACGGTACAGGCCCACGGACTTGCCCTTGAGGACGTCGACATCAAACAGGTTCACCGCATCAATTGCTGCGTTAATTTCATCTCGGGTCCCTGAGATCAGCAAGATGTTGCGATTTGGGATGGGCTGCAGGCGTACGGTTTCGCCGGCAATCGGGTCCAGCAGGCGGATCATCTCGGCAGTGCCGATGTATTCAAGCGGCATTGCAACCACACGCGATCCGATGGTCTGGGGTTGGCCTGTGCGCGCGATGCGTTGTGCGGCACCTGCACGTGGCACGATCGTGATTAACCCACCTGAGGTTTGCAAGGCCGCGCCGTTCAGCTCCAGAATGGTTTGAAATGTCTCTAACAGAGCTTTTTCTGACAGAGGTCGCGTAGTTTGAAGGGTGACCGACCCTTCGACACCTGGCTTGATTGTGTAGTTTTTCTTGAGCGCATCGCCCAGCACGGCTTTGGCTGCTTGTGCAATCGGGACGTCTAAAAGGTTCAGCGTGATGGCACCATCATCAGAAACCTGAAACAGGTTTTTTTCGCCGCGTGGCTCGTTGAGAAATTCGTCTGTACCCACAACCCGTCGCTCTGGTGCAGGACCGGTTAAATCACGCCTAAAGGCATTGGTTCCGTCACCACGTGCAGACCCGCGGGCGTTGTTTTGGTTTGCCAACAAAGGTGCTGTGTCCTCGCGGCTGACCAATGCGCCATCTTCACAAGCAGCCAACAACACTGTGGCCAAGAGGATTGCAATCAGGCGGCGAATGTCGAAAAGGGGTGCTAGGGTCATTTCTGGTACATCTCTATTCGGATAGTTTCATCATCTAGGTTCAATTCAAGCCAGTCGGTGCCGATGTTGGTGACTGTCCAGCCTGCGATAGTTGTGCCTGTTGTGATCCAAATCGGATCACCGCCTGCGTTGGCCACAAGTGCGCTGTTCGTATTGTCCGTTCCCATCACGCCCAAGAGACCAAGGTCAGGAGCGGGTGCTTTTGTCGGCTCGGGTGTCGGTTCGCGCACTTCTTGCTGTGCAACGACTTCGATTTCGGGTTCAGCAACCACAGGGCGGCGGCCCGGGGCGAACAAAGGTCTTTCCAGCAAGGCAGCATAGAAGACATCGGGGCGTTTGCGGCGCGGGGAGGGATCATTGCCCTTAAGGTCTGTCGCTGTAGTCGCGCTGTCAGGTCGGCTAAGATCGGGCAGGGGGGGTTGCTGGTGGTATACATCCACGGCCCAATAGCCTGCTGCAACAACTGTTCCCGCAAGGGTCAATGTACCTGCTGAGGTGAGAAGCCCGGAAATCACTGGTTCACCTCCGCATCAAGAACCACGGGGGCAGAGATGTCGATTTGCGCAAAGACCAATGGTTGCGGCTGATCTGTGTTGGGCTTGTTCAACCGCCGCAGACTCGCCTTTTCGACAAGCAAGGCGGGCGAATGGTATTCGACGGCCTGTAAGAACGACACCAGCTGATCTAAACTGGATTCCATCTCAAGACGAAACCCTGCGGCCTGTGCCAGTGTCAGATCGCGGGCGCGTGTCGGGCTGATGGACCGCAGGCTGATCCCGCGTTCCGAGGCGAGTTTGGACAGTTGGGATTGGATACGCGCTGTGGCCACGCCGGTTTGTGCCGCGCGCCACAAGATGTTCAATTCTTCGTTGCCGGACAGTTGATCGCGTTCATCTTCAAGCCCGCTGATGCGCGTTTGAAGCTGGCGAATTTCTGCAACGGCTTGAGGCCGCTTGCTCAAAGCAGCAGACCGCCAGTCTTGCAAGGGAGCCAGCACTGCAAACCAGATCAATGCGCTGATGGCTGCCAGCAAAGCCAGCGCCACCACACTATTAAGTATGCGCGTTGCGGACTTCAATTAACCCGCCCCAAATCAACCGATAACTCGAACCGCTCCGCCTGATTGGCGGTCTTTTGCACCGGACCGCTGAGGCGCGGATTGCCCAGCATCCGGCGCCCGCCAAGCTTTAGAACTATTTCGGCGGCAGAGCCTGATGTTTCACCGGTCATAACGATCCGCTGAGGGGAATAGACCATCGACGCGATCCAAACCTCGTCTGGCAAAGCGACGGTCAATTCACGCAAGCTGTCTACCAGCAGGGGACGGCGCAGAATGGTATCAAGGAAAGTCGTGCGCTCGCGGTCCAATCCGCGCAGACCTTCGACCTCGCGGCGCAGATCAACAGCTTGAATTTGCAGGTCTTGAGCCTGTGCTTGCAACACATCTGCTTGGCGGTCGGCGACCCAACTGGGGTACAGCCATGCCGCCAATGCAGCGGTTGTTGCTGCCAGCGCTAGCGCGCCATTGAACAGGCGCAGACCGCGTTGCCATGGAACCAATGCATCGGAAAAATCCGCAATGGGTTGTGCTGTTTGCGCTCCTTGCACAAAAATGCGCCTGATTTGATATCCTTGGGCCTCAAGCCGCATGCGCCATTTCTCAATGTCAGCGCGTTTGACAACCCACTGCGTGACCTCGATTGCACCGTCCTGATTTTGTGGGGTATCGAGCTGCCAATAAACATCTTGTGCGTCGAATGGTGTGTGCTGACGTAAGTCCAGCGTTGCCATTGCGTGCAGTTTGGCGGCCGAGATCTTTGGCGCCTTAATCGTGCGTCTAAGAAACAATTCTGATGGGGCAACCACGTCGATGCGTTTGTGGCGCATATTTTTGACAGGCTTGGGTGTATCTGTGGTCAGCAAATCTTGCGAAAGAGTGCTGCGTCCATTTAATTTGTCAGTCGGAATAAATGTTATAACGCGCGCCAAGGGGTAGCCTGCGAACATGGTCCGCAGCCAATCAGGAACCAACGCGGAAAAACGCGCAGCCACCCATGTGCCTATGCTTGTTGCAGCCTGACTGCTCATTTTACCTGCCACGTTGTTCGGAATTGTTTTCCGCACGTTTTTTTTACACTGTAGGTTACAACCTAAACTATTCATAGACTTATTGCGGTTGCAGCAGCGGAGTGTGGCAGAATTGAATCCCCAGGAATTTCTTACGCGGCTTTGCGACGCGCAAAAGCTGACGGCTGCTAGCGCAAAACGCGCAGCGCTTGGCAGTGAGCAGACCGGAACACCGATTGAGCGAACCTTACTCGAGTTCGGATTAATCGACGAAGACACGCTGTTTTCAGAGCTGGCCGTATATCTAGACCTGCCGTTTGTCAGCGAGGCGGATGTTGACCCCACGTTGATGCGCAGTTTGTCATTGTCCGTTGATTTCCTGCGTCGCGCGGAAGTCGTGCCTGCGCAAGAAACCCAAGAGGGCATTCTGCTGGCCACATCAAATCCCCGCGCCGAAGAGATTGTGCAAAGCATCGGCTATCACCTGCAGTCGCCGGTTAAGTTGGCGCTTGCTGCGCCTTCGATGATCAAAGCCGCATTGGCGCAAACGGGGCAGGAGCCCGCACAAGCGGGTGATGTGGCGTCGGACGAAGACGTCGAGCGGTTGAATGCGCTGGCCAACGATGGGCCTGTGATCAAATTGGTGAATGATATCATCGGTGAGGCCGCGGTGGCCGGCGCGTCCGATATTCATATTGAGGCTGAGGAAAACGCGGCACGGGTGCGGTTTCGGATTGACGGTGTGTTGCAGTCACGTCGCGCGATCCCGCAGGCGCATCGTGCAGCTGTGGCCTCGCGGCTTAAAATCATGGCGAACCTGAACATCTCTGAAAAGAGGCGCCCTCAGGATGGCCGCGCGCAGGTGTCGATGCGCGGACGCTCTATTGATATTCGCCTCTCTACTCTGCCCACACAGCACGGCGAAAGCATCGTGATGCGGCTGTTGGACCGCTCTAGGGTCGCGCTGGACTGGCACGCATTGGGGTATGGCGCAGATCGTATTGCGCAGATCGAACAGGTCGTGAACCGACCAAATGGCATCTTTCTGGTCGCAGGCCCCACAGGGAGCGGCAAGAGCACGACGCTTTATACAGCGCTGTCGGGGCTGGATGCAGAAGCCCTCAAAATAGTGACCGTCGAAGACCCCATCGAATACGCGTTAAACGGCATCAATCAAGTGCAGGTCGAGCCGCAGATCGACATGGATTTTGCGCGGGCTTTGCGTGCGATTCTGCGCCAAGACCCTGACGTCATCATGGTGGGCGAAATCCGCGATCAAGAAACAGCCGAGATTGCAGTGCGGGCCGCTTTGGTGGGCCGTCTTGTGCTGAGTACAATCCACACCAACGATGCGGTGTCCGCCGTCACGCGCCTTATTGATCTGGGTATTCCTGCCTATCTGTTGGCGGATACGTTGCGCGGTGTGTTGTCTCAACGTTTGGTGCGGACCAACTGCGCTGAATGTCGTGGCGTGGGGTGCGATACTTGCGCGGGTTCCGGCAAAGCAGGGCGGACGGTGGTGTCGGAGTTTTTTGAGCCGGGCCCAAAGACCACTGCGGCCATAAGTGCTAGCGCAACGCCCAAAGCATTGCACGCAGCAGCGCGAGATGAAGGTTTCAAACCCATGCGCGAGCAGGCTGAGACACAATGTGCAAAAGGTCAGTTAGATAGGTTGGAATTGGTCAAAGTGTTTGGGTTGGGAGCTGGGGGTGGGTAGCTAACCTTCCAGATCTCTTGTCTCCCGCATCCAGTTCTGGTGCAGGCCGCTTGAGGCATGGAACATCTCCGGAAATCAATGCCACCCTCGATCGCTACGTGAACTGTCACATCCAACTGGGTCATCGACCGTAACTCAATCAAAGTTGAAACGACGAAGCAATTCGCAAGACGACTTTCCAGATAATACAATGCAATACAGCTCGTAGCATTGCGTCGATCAGGTATCGTACAAAAATTCATCAAGCTTGCGCAATTCCAACTGTGGCGTGACAATTCTCTTGAGGCAATACTGCTTGTACGTTGGTGATTTTCTTGCAAGCCAGCTGTGGGCACGAGCGACCAAAAAGGCGTCTTTGCTCAACTCGCTTGGAATGTACTTGGCAGGAATTTTGCCACTAACCGGCCTCATTGCGTCAAGTATTTCAAAGAAATCTTGGAAGTCATCGCCAGCAATCCCCAGATCGTGGACGAGCCTGCTAGAGAGTATATCCTCTCTTTTGTTGATTGGATCTATGGCAAGCTTTTTTAGAGCTGCTTGATAGAAATCAGATTTTGTCAATGAAGCATCCTCTAAAGCGATACAGATCGCTCAATACAAATGCCGTGCCGACGTAAGGCAAGCGGCGCGCAATTGTTCTTCCGATCGGACGAGTAGCTTTGCCGCCAACCTTACTCCATACGCTCGTGCGATAACCGGACTTACCACCTCCCGCGACCCCACCTGTTTTCCCACCAACAAATGCGCCTGTAGCACCGGATGCTCCCCCAAGAGCCGTGTACTTATTGGATGGTAAGATCCCTGGATTTTCGCAAGTACACTTATCTTCCAAGTGATGTATTGCTGTATCGATCAATAAACCAATCCCAAGTCCGATCAAGATAGGAACGAATTCACCAGTCGGATCAACATACCGTCCTGGATTCTGCAGAGCATATCCATAAACTGATGCCCCATCAACCAACCCCAGCGGGTCAGCCTGGATGTACCGCCCCGTCGTAGGATCATATTCGCGCATCCAGTTCTGGTGCAGGCCGCTTGAGGCGTGGAACCACTGGCCGGGGAAGCGCAGGTTGATCGCAGCGCCGGTGCTCACATCCACCCCGCCGAAGGGCAGATAGGACGCCTCCCACACCTTGATCCCGGTGTCGTCCGTCGCAAAGACAGGTCGCCCAATGTGATCCGTCCAGACAAAGAACACCTCATCCGTCTGCCCGTCGACCACCGCCACGCCCTCGAACCAGATGTATTCCTGCAGGAGCGTGGACGCTCCGGTGGCGTAACGGGTTCGAGATCACTCAGACCCTCGCCTGCTGCCGATCGACATCAATCCCGTAGCGCCCGAGAATATCAATCAGAACCGTTTTTTCGGATGCCGTACTGTACCAAAACGTAACACTTTGGTCATGAATCTCAATATCACAGGTGCCATCTGTTGATCGCAATACACAAGACACGTCGCCAATCAGACATACCGTCAAAAGGCCAATAATGCTCTGAACCTCAGACCGTGTCGTAGCGTCTTCGTCCAGCTGGTCCATGTTCTGATAAGAGTGCACATCAAACCGGATGCCGAATGGCAACATTGCGGCAACGGGCTCGAAACCGATCAAACCCGCAAGCAACCCATCCAATGATGGCTGATGGCCTGCGAGACTTCTAACAACAAGAACGCGACCTGCAGGTCCGCCGAGCCAGGCGTTTGCTTCGTAAAGCATAAAAGGCAAAACGGAATGGGGAAAGGGCTCATGAACCGGTATGCAACCAGTTCGTTGACCGGTGTTGGTCCAGACCGGTTCCAAATCCGATTTTGGGATTATCTTCATGTCAAGTCATGTCCTTGGGCATATACCACATATATCAAAGAAAGAGGGATCAAAGAACATTATCAGAGGAAAAACGGGCCTCGGAAGAGGTGGTCTCGGATGTGCCTGATCCGCAGTTTGCGGGTTTCCGTTCAGATCGTATCGCTGCCAACCGCTTTGCCCCGATGACTGGGTCTTCCAATACCCGGATTTTGCGGTTCTGGGCCCGCCGTTTTTGCCGTCAGGAACGTATCGGCAAATGGCACGTGGTCCCCCCGCCTTTGGCTTGGGACCATAGTAAGTGTATGGTTTTTGACCAGGTCCTGCTGGTGTCCACGGTCCTCCGGGGACAACGCCGTTTGGACCTGACGGGGGCACGGCTTGCTCCCCCCGCGGATCCACATAACGCCCCGGATTCTGGAGCGCGTACCCATACACACTCGCCCCATCGACCAGCCCCAGCGGGTCTGCCTGGATGTATCGTCCTGTTGTGGGGTCATAGTCGCGCATCCAGTTCTGGTGTAGTCTGGACTCGGACTGGAACCACTAACCGGGGAAGCGCAGGTCT
>NZ_JBEFLO010000012.1:0-88500 GCF_040149565.1 Sulfitobacter aquimarinus | reverse complement strand
AAGTGCGATCGCGGCGAATGCCGGCAAATAGCCCCAAACCGTCATTGGCATTTCGCGCTGCGCGCGCATGCAGTGTGAAAACTGCTGCAACATCGTAAACCTCTACGCCGCTGCGCAGTTGTAAAAGCCGCTATCCGTTCACCTCGGCGACGGAAGATGATCAAATTGCTCGGTTCGCCAAAAAATGCAGAGACTGACGGCTTAAATCATGTCGCGCTTCACGTAGGTCTTTCTTCAATTCACCATCAACCTACAACTTCACCCGACGCGGCGTCACAGCGTTTTTGACAACAAAACAGTTTACGCATCTGCAGGGAGGACATAAAACAGAATAAAATTCCGTTTTGGGATAACTCGTATGGGGAGGTGCGACGTTGGACATACTTATTTCAGTGGTACTGCCGCTTGCGTTGGCATTCATTATGTTTTCATTGGGCGTCGGGCTAACGGCTGCAGACTTTTTGCGCGTCGGTAAACGCCCTGTTGCATTCATGATCGGAGCGCTGCACCAGCTTGTTCTGTTGCCACTTGTCACCTACGCAGTGATCATTTCGTTTGGTATCACAGGGGCCTTTGCTGTTGGAATGATGATCCTGGCGGCATGTCCGGGCGGCGTGACCAGCAATATCATCTCGCGTCTGGCCAAAGGCGATGTGGCGCTCTCGGTCTCTCTGACAGCCGTCATCAGCCTGACCAGCATGTTCACCGTGCCAATTATTCTGAGCTTTGCGTTGAATGCCTTTATGGGGGCCAGCGCGCCGGAACTAAATATCGCGTCAACCGCATTCACGATGTTCTTGCTGACGGTTGTGCCGATCATGTTGGCGCTGGTTGTGCGCCGTCTGGCACCTGACGCGATGACCAGAGCAGAGCCCGTGTTGACGCGGATCGCGACCGTTCTGTTTGTTGTGATCATTGCGGCGGCGCTGGCCGGAAACTGGGGGACTTTTACGGCAAACCTGCCGGTGCTTGGTCCTGCTTTGCTGGCATTGGTTGCGATATTGACAGCGATCGGGTTCGTCATTCCGCGTCTCTTTGGGCTTAGCTTGAAGGAATGCAAAACCGTGTCGGTTGAAACCGGCATCCAGAATGGCACATTGGGCATCGCCATTGCGGCGATCATCGCCGGCGCCTCCGAAGGATTTGGACCCTATTCGTTGCCTTCGGCGGTCTATGGGATTGTCATGTATGTGATACTGGTGCCTGTTTTATTCATCTATCGACGCTTGGATTAGGGGATCAATCATGGAAACTTCGGACGTTATCATCGTGGGCGGCGGGCTGGCGGGGCTGGTCGCCGCAGCCGAACTGGCAGATCGCGGCAAGGCGGTTACTATCATTGATCAGGAAACTGAGGCGTTTCTGGGGGGGCAGGCTTTTTGGTCTCTGGGTGGTCTGTGTCTGATCGACACACCCGAACAACGTCGCATGGGCATCCGCGATTCCCGCGAATTGGCGTTGCAGGATTGGATGGGCAGTGCCCAGTTTGACCGGCCAGAGGACATGTGGCCCCGTAAGTGGGCCGAAGCCTATGTTGATTTTGCAGCCGGTGAGATGCGTCAATGGCTCTATGATCAGGGGATGCGCTGGTTTCCCATCGTAGGCTGGGCGGAACGTGGCGGCAGCTATGGGTCCGGACACGGCAATTCGGTGCCGCGCTTCCATCTGACTTGGGGCGTTGGCCCCGGCACGCAGGAACCGTTTGAGCGCCGCGTTCGCGAACATGCAAAAGCAGGCCGGATCACGCTGAAATTCCGCCACAGATGTTCTCATATCATTATGGAAAACGGTGCGGCCAAAGGCGTCTCGGGCGAGATTCTGGCGCATGACACTGCCGCGCGCGGCGAGAAGACAAACCGCGATATCGTGGGAGATTTCGAATTGCGCGCCGCATCCGTTCTTGTCACCTCTGGCGGGATAGGCGGGGATTTTGACCTTGTCCGCAAAAGCTGGCCAGTGGACCGGCTGGGTCAGCCGCCCAAAGAGATGATCGCAGGTGTGCCGGCCCATGTGGATGGCCGTATGGTGGCGATCAGCCAAGAGGCTGGCGGCAACGTGATTAATGCTGACCGCATGTGGCACTATACCGAAGGCGTCAAGAACTGGAATCCGATCTGGCCTTCTCACGGCATCCGCATCCTACCGGGGCCATCGTCAATGTGGTTTGACGCGCGCGGGAACCGTTTCCCGCCACCAGCGCTGCCCGGGTTTGACAGTCTGGGCACATTGAAGATGATTCAGGATACCGGATTTGATTATTCGTGGTTCATCACCACCCAGAAGATTCTCAAGAAAGAATTCGCGCTGTCTGGGTCCGAACAGAACCCGGATTTTGCGGACAAGTCATGGAAAGAAGTGCTGAAACAGCGGATCTTCAACAAAGCCGCCACTCCGGCAGTCGAAGCGTTCAAGAAGCATGGCGAGAACTTTGTGGTCGCCGACACGTTGCCCGAGCTGATTGCAAAGATGAACGGCCTGACGGATGAAGACCTGCTGCCTTTGGGCAAGATCGAGGCCGAGATCCGCGCGCGTGATGCCCAAGTCGACAATCCGTTCACAAAAGACATCCAGATGATGGCGATCCATGCTGCGCGCAACTACAAGGGCGACAAATACCAGCGCACAGCCAAACCGCACAAGATTCTTGATCGGGCCAACGGGCCGTTGGTCGGTGTGAAGCTGAACATCATCACGCGTAAAACGCTGGGTGGCTTGCAGACAGATCTGAACAGCCAAATGTTGGATGCGTCAGGTGCTGCCATTCCCGGGTTGTTTGCGGCCGGCGAAGTCGCGGGCTTTGGTGGTGGTGGATACCACGGTTATAACGCGCTGGAAGGCACATTTCTGGGCGGCTGCATCTTTTCAGGACGGCAGGCCGGGCGCGCGGATACCATCGCGTGACCTGTCAATCGTCGCGCAAATAGTTCGCCAGGTAACCTTCGAGGATCACCGACAATTCCGCCGAATAGGGCCTTGAGGCATCACGATCCGTCTGTGCGGCGATCAGGTCTTCCATGGCCAGTGCGATCTGGACGGTGGTATTGGCAACGACCGTCGGATCGCCCCCATGAAAACCGTCGCCGCCTGCGGCCCATCGGCTGCGCAGAAAGCTGTACAGCTCTTCGTGATCCTCGTCCTCAACTGCGACAGGACCACGGTTGGTGATAAAGCGCATTAAAAGCGGACGGTAATATGGGTGGCGCGCAAGATAGTCCCGTTGCATTGACAGAACAGCACCCAGCCTGTCGCGCCAGCCTGGAAAACGGTCTTGGTCGGCAAAGATTTCAAACAAAGCTTCACGCAATTCACTGGCTGTTTGCAGGTAAAGCTCTAGCAGCAGCGCATCCAGCGTAGGAAAATAGCGATAGATCGAACTTACCGGAATGCCCGCGCGATTGGCGATGATTGTGGTAGACAGATCCAGCAACGCGCCATCGGCCAGACATTCGGCGGTCGCCTGCAAAATGACATTGACCCGTTGCACGGCGCGCTGCTGTTGGGGGGGCTTACGGCTGCGCAGGGGGCCGAATGAAAGTGTCTTCATCGTTTGATTTCATCCCGTAGTTGCCGCGCAGACAGTCCAGATTTACGGTCGCCAGTTTCGACCGATTTCACAAGGCGCACAAGGCTGTCATTGACGGGCGTTGCAATAGCGTGCGTGCGTCCAAGGCGTGCGATCTCGCCCGAGAGAATGTCAATCTCGCTCAGGCGTCCGGCGCGTAAATCTTCCGCCATCGAAGTCATGGATTTCCGGTCAAGCGCCTGCTTGCGCAGGACAATCGCTTTGAAAAGCCAAGTTGGTGCCCGCAGCATGTGAAAGGCGAGACGCGGATTATTGGGGCCGACTTGCGCCCACTCGATCCCCGCACGGTCGTATACATGCAATGCCTCTTTCAACGCCTGACCCATCACCTGACGATACCCCGGATCAAGAAGCATGTCATAAAGCGGGATACCCGCGAGCGCATTGACCGGATTGGCAAGGTTCAAGAGCAGCTTGCCGTATTGGGTTGGTGTCAGGTCATCATGCAACGCGACAGCAGTACCCGACTTGGCAAGCCATTCAGTGGCTGCATGGCTCTGCACAGCAATCTCGCCTGGACCGGTCCGGTGAAGACGGGCCTGATCTTGCCACACCACGTTGAACGGCACCATGCCCGCGATGCAGTCACGATCTGGGAAGGCGTCGCGCAAAGTGCGGATCGGGGCCAACCCGTTTAAAAGGGACAGGATCGGCGCTTGGGTTTTGGCAATTGCGCGGATGTCTTTGATGGCTTTGGGTAACGCATGCGCTTTCATCGCCAGAACGATCAGATCAGCGTCGCGCAGCACCTGCGGATCATCGGTAACGGCCAGCGCGTCGGGTGCAATCGCGGTGCTGCCGGACCCCGACAGGTGCAGTCCATTATCGGCAATCGGATCTAGCGTCGACTTACGCCCCACAAGCGTGATGCGTCCTCCCGCCTTTGCCACGGCCCCACACCATGATCCGCCCGCATAGCAGCCAATCGCACCCGCCCCAAAGATTACAATATGCATGTCACTTCTCCTTTGCATGCATTGCCATGGAAAACGTCGCAACGTTAAAACAGAAATATATTCTGTTTTTGTTGCGATGGAAGCCATTTCGCCCCACACTCCGGGAAAAGTCAGGTTTTGTCCTTTGGTGATGAGGGGCGATAGGGGAGGGGAAGGATGGATTTTGAGCCAAGCGCGAAATGTCAGAAATTCGAGACACGGCTGCTCGATTTTATGCAGGTCGAAGTGATCCCGCATGAGGATGCTTATCGTGCGCAGGTGCGGTCGTTGAATGCCGGGGCAGACTGGACCACATGGCAGGTGCCCCCGATGATGGAGGCGTGGAAATCCAAGGCCCGCGACGCAGGGCTATGGAACCTGTTCCTGCCCGATGAGACTCTCGCTGCCGGTCTGACAACGCAGGAATATGCCCCTTTGGCCGAGATCATGGGCCGCCACCCTTTCAGCGCCGAAATCTTCAATTGCAGCGCGCCGGATACAGGCAATATGGAAGTGCTTTGGCATTTCGGCTCTGACGCGCAGAAAGAGAAGTGGCTGACCCCTCTGCTTGCAGGCGAAATCCGGTCCGTCTTTTGCATGACCGAGCCTGCCGTCGCCTCATCAGATGCGCGTAACATTGCGGCTTCGATTAAAGAAGACGGGGACGAGCTGGTGTTGAACGGGCGCAAATGGTGGTCCACCGGGATCGGGCACCCGAATGCAAAGCTCGCGATATTTATGGGCATTTCCGACGACGATGGTGAGCCTCACGCCCGTCACTCCATGGTGCTGGTCCCGCTAGACACACCTGGTGTTACCATCGAGCGGATGCTGCCAACGATGGGGGAGTATGATCCGCCCGCCGGGCATGGCGAGGTAAATTTCGATAATGTCCGCGTCCCCCGCGAGAACCTGATACTGGGATTGGGCAAGGGATTTACCATCGCACAAGGACGTCTGGGGCCAGGCCGCATCCATCACTGTATGCGCGCCATCGGTGCGGCGGAACGCGCGTTGGAGCTGATGATCACGCGCGGGGGCACCAGACAGGCATTTGGTAAACCGATTATTGCACTTGATGGCAATCGCGGTGATGTGGCGGATGCCAGGATGGCCATTGATCAGGCCCGTCTGTTGACGTTGTATGCGGCTTGGAAGATCGATACGGTTGGCGCGAAATCGGCGATGGCCGAAATCTCGGCGATCAAAGTGGTGGCCCCGAATGTGCTACAAGACGTGGTCGATAAGGCGATGCAAATCCATGGTGGTCTGGGTCTGACCCACGATACGCCATTGTCCGAACTTTGGCTGATGGCGCGCGCGCTGCGCTATGCTGACGGGCCAGATGAAGTACATCGTGCCATGGTGGCCCGTCAGGAACTGGGCAAATACAGGAGGGACCGCAAATGACCGCAATCCGTGCGTTTATCACTGGTGCAGGATCAGGGCTGGGCCGCGCATTTGCACAGCAATTGGCCGCGAAAGGTGCGAAGCTGTGCATCGGCGATATTGACGCAGTCGCCGGACAAAAGACAGCCGATGAGTGTGGCGGTCATTTTGTTAAATGCGATGTACGGATCGAGGACGACCTGATGGCTGCTGCCGCATGGATGCAGGCCGAGTGGGGCGGTGTTGATCTTTTAATCAACAATGCCGGCGTCGCCCAGATGGGGGCGCTTGCTGATACCTCGCTGGAGGACTGGCGTTGGATCATCGACATCAATCTTCTTGGCACGGTGAACGGGTGCAAAGCCTTCGCACCTCACCTTGCGCAGACCAAGGGCCGCATCCTGAATATCGCCTCGATGGCGTCTTTCCTGCATCTGCCGAATGCCGGATCGTACAACGCAACCAAATCTGCCGTGCTGGCCCTGTCAGAAACGCTGATGCTGGAACTGGAACCCCAAGGCATAAAGACCCACGTGGCCTGTCCCGGCTTTTTCCGCACCGATCTGGCGCAAAACATGCGGGCGGGTGATGATAAAGCGCGGGCCATGACCGCGCGTCTGGTAGAGCGATCACGCAGCGGGGCGAACGATGTAGCGACACGCATTCTGGACGGCATGGACCGGGGAGAGGCGCGCATCTTGCTCGATAAACGCACGCGTCGGGCATTGCAGATGAAAAACTGGCTGCCATTTCCGCGTTACCTGAACGGCCTACGTAAAGAAGTCGCCAAGCTGGAGGCGCGGATGACGCGCGCATCATAAGGGTAATGGCATGACAATTGATCAAGCGGGGGCAATCCGCGACGGCGAAGACCTGAACATGGCGCAATTGCACCCCTGGTTGCAGACAGCTCTGCCTCATCTGCAAGGGCACCCCGTGGTGACGCAATATAGTGGTGGTGCCTCAAACTGGACCTATCGTCTGCACTATGGCAACGACGATCTAATCCTGAGGCGCCCTCCGACAGGCACCAAAGCCAAGGGTGCCCACGATATGGGGCGTGAATACCGATTGCAAAAAGCACTGCGTCCGGTCTTTCCCCTTGTCCCCAAGATGCATGCCTTTTGCGATGACCCTGCGATTATCGGGGACGAATTCTATGTCATGGAGCGCCTGAATGGCGTCATCCCACGCAAGAACCTGCCACGGGATGTGGCGCTGTCCCCTGAGGAGGTGCGCAGATTGTGTACCAATGTCCTCGACACGTTGATTGCACTTCATAAGGTCGATCATAGGGCTGCAGGCCTCGACACTCTGGCAGCCGGTGCCGGTTACACCAAACGCCAGATTGCGGGGTGGTCAAAGCGCTACCGCGATGCGCGCACCTGGAATGTGCCGCGCGGTGAGGGAATCATGCGCTGGCTCGCGGCCAACCTGCCGGACAAAGAACGGTTGTGTCTGACTCATAACGATTTCCGTTTTGACAATGTGGTGCTTGATCCAATCGACCCCACCCGCGTCATTGGTGTGCTCGATTGGGAGCTCGCGACGATTGGCGATCCGCTGATGGATCTGGGCAATACGCTGGCGTATTGGGTCGAGGCCGGGGATGACCGCCTTGCCCGCGCCACCCGCCGCCAACCCACAACCTTGCCTGGCATGATGACCCGCCAAGAGGTCATCGCCTATTACTGTAATGCGATGGGGGGCAAACCAGAGAGTTTTACCTTCTACGAGGTTTACGGCCTGTTCCGGTTATCGGTTATCGTGCAACAAATCTATGCGCGCTACCACAAGGGCCAGACAAAGAACCCCGAATACAAACGGTTCTGGATATTCGTCCATTACTTGCACCATCGCTGCCGCAAGCTGATCCGCAGGGCTGGCTAGATGGTACGTCTGCGCCTTATCCGACACGGTCAGGTCAGTATCGGGGCTGACACCTATCATGCGCTCCATCCAAAAGGCCATGAACAAGCGCTCCATCTGGCGCAAAACCGGCCTCGTGCTGACTTCCTGATCTTGGGTAGGATGGGTCGCCATGCCGAAAGCCGCAGCTCCTTTTGCACCCGTGTTCGAAGTGCTTTGGCTGAAGGGGGCGCAAATCGTGACAAAGCACTTACGGCAAGTGTGGCTACCTCTGGCGGACCCATAGCGGCACTTGTTCAGGATACGCTGGCCTTGAGCGAAGATGCGACACGCTGGATTGAAAAGAGCCTTGTGACTTGCGGTGCACCGATTATTCCCCTGCGCCGCAGCTTAATCCAACTCATCAGCTGAAACGAACACCAACATCTCGGAGTACTCAATGCAAACCTCATCATCTTCCGCTAAGGGCGTTATCCTGATCACCGGCGCGAGTTCGGGCTTGGGCATGGGTATGGCGCGCGAGTTTTCAAAACGCGGTTATGATCTGGCGCTTTGTGCCCGTAGGCTAGACGCGTTGAATGAGCTAAAAGCCGAGTTGACGGGCACACGCGTCGAAGTCGCAGCGCTTGATGTTACAGACCATGCGGCGGTCTTTGAAACATTCCGGCATTTCCGCCAGCAATTTGGCGAGTTGGACAAGATCATCGTCAATGCAGGCATCGGCGCGGGGGCCCCCATCGGGAAAGGCGGTTTTGAGCAAAACCGCGCCACGCTTGACGTCAACCTGATCGCTGCTCTGGCGCAGGCTGAGGCGGCGATGGAGATATTCCGTGATCAAAACAAGGGCCATTTGGTCTTCATGTCCTCTCTGAGCGCAATCCGCGGTATGCGCGGTCAGATGACCAGCTATGCGGCAAGCAAAGCGGGGCTTGCACATCTAGCCGAAGGGCTGCGGCTTGAGACATTACACAAACCCATCACTGTAACGACCCTGATGCCAGGCTATATCAAATCCGAAATGACCGCAGGGCAAGACGCTGCAAAAACACCATTCATCATCGATGGCGTAAAGGGCGCGCGGCTCTTGGCAGACGCCGTCGAGTCCGGTCGTGCTGAGGCAACGATACCGAGATGGCCATGGACCGTGGTCAGGGGCATCATGCGAATGTCGCCGCTATGGTTGCTGCGTAGGATGAATTGAAGCAAACCGCTTTTTCGCTTTGGTGAATATCAGGTAAGGCCGAGACATCAACTTTGCGATTTCGGGCGCGTTCTTACCTGTGGAAGGCACGCTCATGTAGCCGCGCCCAAGTTGATCTTGGGAATGGCCGCTCTGGCGACGTTGACTGCATTACAGCGAAACGCCCATTGCACAAACCAAGCAGTGCTGTGTCAGCAATAGCCGCACCTGCAGAAGTCCGCTTCGTCCGCTTTCCCACCATCGACGGATCAAAATGCTGCCCAACTGCTCCATAGTCCGCTTCGGAGAGGCTGCGGCCCAGCGACGCAAGGTTGGGTCAATGTCCGGTGTGGGCCGTTAGTATCCACCTCGAAGTCGTTGGTGAAAGTTCCTCTCGAAATTGTCCCAGATTATCGGTATGTTGCTGCGTTAGCAGGGTGTAAGTATGCTTAGAAGATGCAGACATCTGCTGCACGATTTGCTCCACGGCTGAAAAAATGTAGAATGCGCATAACATACTGTTAGTTAATACTTATTTGTGACGCTATGCTTCAATTTAAGGGGCTGAGCCTCCGCCATTTGTATTGCTATTTTCATTGAGTAATCCGTGGCCAGCGTGTGTTGAGCCGCCGGCTTGATCCGCCCTGGTGGATTTGGATCGGGCAGGAAGTCTTTCGGATCCTTTGATGTTTCCGATCTTATTTCTGGTTAATTCTATCGAAAACTCGCTAGGTCGGGCGCCCATTTGCTGATGTAATGTTTCTCGGCATCGGGGGGGATTTCGATGGGGGCAAGGCACGAAGCGCAAGGCACGAAGCGCAAGTTGCGCTGTTTTATGCGTTCTCGATTGACGACCATGTGCCCAGAGGTTGCCCGTGACATTCACTGCCCAGCAGTGCATGTCTAAATACACGAGAAGGGCCAAGACCAAGCAATTTGCAAACTCGATGCGGTAGCTAAAGAGGGTGCGAAATGCTCTTTCCGCAACTCAAACGCAATCTGGGAATAGGACGATTGCGACTAGGCGGCCCCTGTCGGGGTCACGGCGTAGCCAATCCAAAAAAGAGACCTTTCCCGCACCGCAGCAACCGTGCAAAGTCTGACAGGAGAGGCGTTCGCGCCTTGGTTAGATCTTCACGTTCTGCGCCAGCAACAGGTTGTTTTTCCGCGTAGTCGGCGGGAGGCGGACGTTTGCCGCAGTTGCGACGCTTTCCATCGCTCAGGGAAACAGCGGGCATTCAGGCGGGGGAATTGCAGGAACTATCTTGTTCCTCCACACGGCTGTCGGGGCTTTATTCTGGTCAAAGCCGGACCATTTTCGCATGGCCGATCAGGCTGGATTGTACTTGCAATTGCTTCGCTAACGGCCGCGCCTAACAAATCATGGTCTACGCCTTGCGGGCACGGCCAATGTCGCCGATCCGAAAAGTCGGAAGGCTCCGTCCGCGTTGCCCCAAATGTCTTTGACGCGCTTTGGATGAACGCATCATGGTGTCCAGCACCACCTTTCGAACCTTGCGGTTTCAGGTCTAAATACAATCCGCCCACAGGTAGTCTGACGCCGTTGATAATGAGATGACCTTAGCCTTGTTCTTTGGAGTGTGCGCTTTACCGGCACGCTCCTCATAATAGGTGCGATAACGCCTTCGAAGTAGGCGGCGGGTGACTGGCTGTCATATTGCGGTTTTCAACGTGAGCTGTTTCAGCTGCCAAGGCCGAAGCAGCGGGCCTTTGGTTAGTGGAACGTTTTTGCCAAGATGTCAGGGAAGGGGGCCTAGACATGGGTGTCATGTCCGCCTTGTGCGGGAATTGACATATCTGTCAAGAGATCTATTTTCGCGCCATGTCCCATGCTTCCTCTCGCCAACGCGGCTCCAAAGACCTTTGGCTAGATGCCGCTTATGAAATACTGGTGTCTGATGGCATTGATGCGGTCAAAATCATGGGGCTGGCCAAACGGCTAAACCTATCGCGCACGGGGTTTTACTGGTTCTTCGCGGACCTCAAGGAGCTGCACATCGCGATGATCGAGCGGTGGGAAAACCAGAACACGGGCACCTTGGTCCAGCGGTGCAACAGGCCTGCGTCGAATATCTGTGAGGCGCTGTTCAATCTGATGGATTGCTGGCTCGACCCGTCCTTGTTCGATGCGCGACTGGACCTCGCCATCCGCAACTGGGCCCGTGTGGACGACGAGCTTCAGATCAGGGTGAACGATGCAGATCGTATTCGCATTGATACCGTCGCACAGATGTTCCAACGCCATGGCTTTGCCCCTGACCAAGCACAGGTGCGCAGCCTGACGGTGATATACACACAGATCGGGTATATCTCGATGCAAGCCGACAAGACGCGCTCGGACAGGCTAGCGCGGGTGCCACGTTACGTCGAGATTTTCTCGGGTAGCGTGCCAGCGCAAAGGGACGTCGAAGCTTTCCTTGCCCGACATACCGAAGCGTAATCGCGGCGTGTTGGCGCGTTGCTGCCTCGACATCATCATCAGTGAAAACGGCAGCCATTAGAGCCGGCACACGGTCCTGTCTGGTCGTTTTGGTGTTCTTTCCGCCTTTTCTTCGTAGTTCTCAAAATACCCTGACAGACATAGGCCCAGAATTGCAGCCGTTGCACCGGGCCTTTGACGCAGCGAAGCAGGGCAAGCCGCCCGTTGGCAGGCGGCCTGTCTGCGGGTCAATCTACCTTCAGAACAATCTTACCCGTGTAGCCTTTGGCCGCAAACGCGTCCTGAGCGGCGGTGATCTCATCCAACGAAAAGACCTCGGCCACCAACGGTTTGATCTCGGATCGCTCGATCCGTCCGATCAGGTTGCCGAACACCTCAGGCTCCAGAACGGTGCAACCAAAAAAGCTCAGATCCTTGAGGTAGAGCGTGCGGACATCCAGTTCGACCAACGGGCCGCCGATGGCCCCGGCAACGGCATAGCGGCCGCCGCGGCGCAGAACATCCAACAGGCTTGGCCACGCTGGCCCCGCCACAAGGTCCACCACAACGTCGATGCTGTTTGCACCCAACGCGGCAACCAGATCAGCATCCCGCGGTAGGGTCAGTTCCGCACCTAGGTCTTTTAATGTATCCATCTTGGCAGGGCTGGTGACCGCGATCACCTTTGCGCCGCGTGCGCGGGCCAGCTGCACCGTGGCCGACCCAACGCCACCCGACGCGCCGGTCACCAAAACGGTTTCGCCCGCTTGCAGGTTGGCCCGTGTCAGCATGTTTTCCGCCGTGGAATAGGAGCAGGGGAAGGACGCCAACTCGGTATCCGTAAGGTCACTGTTGATGGTGTAGGCATGGCGGCTATCAACCCGTGTAAACTGGGCAAACCCGCCGTTACATTCAGAGCCGAAATACCAAGGCGGGGACTGGGTGGCCCCGTCCGCAAAACGGATGCACGGCTCAATCAAGACACGCGTGCCGATGCGGCTGGTCGCGACGTCCGATCCGACAGCCACGATTTCCCCGCACACATCCGCCCCTTGGATGCGCGGAAACGTCAAAGGCTTGCCCGACCACGTGGCATCCGCATCTTCGCCGTCGCCTTTGGAATACCAGGCGGTGCGGGTGTTGATGTCGGTATTGTTCACCCCTGCGGCGCGCACGCGGACGATCACATCGTTTGGTCCCGGCGCAGGCACCGGCAAATCAACCCGCATCCCGAGCATCTCTGGACCACCATGGCCCGTCAGGACAACGCCGCGCATTGTTTCGGGTAGGGTCATTAGGATCTCCTGTAGAATGTTCGCTCTACTTGCTGAGGTAGAATAAACACTCTACTTCGTCAATCATGAATGAAATGACGACAAAGATTGCAGGCGGTCTGGAACATGCCTTTGCAACGCAGGGCTTTGCCGCCCCCAGCGTTGAAGATCTGCGTGACGCCGCAGGGGTCAGCCTGCGCACGCTCTACAAATACGCGCCCTCGCGTGATGCGATGATCCGCATGGCGTTAGAGCATCGGCACCAGCGGTATCTGGCGCATGTCTTTGGCGCGACCTCCGCTTCGAGCAGACAGAGCCTGCACGAAACCCTGGACCGCGTGGCGGACTGGATGCGGACCCAAGCCAGCCACGGCTGCTTGTTTCACGCGGCTGTCGCCTGCGCACCGGATGATCGGGCGCTGCGCCAACGTCTTGAGACGCATAAATTGGAGGTCTCTCAACTGGCCGTGACACGGGCAGGAGCCGATATAGCCCCCAGCGATGTGATGGTCATCATAGAGGGTCTCACGCAAGCGTGGTCGCTATCCGGCGAGGCGGCACTGGCCAGCGCCAAACGGCTTGCAACGCTGGCAGGGGCAGAGGGCGCACAGGTTAAATAGCGTCCAGACGCGCGACCAGAAAATCCATGAAACATCTGACCTTCGGGGTCAGCACGTTCGATTTTGGATAGATCAACCAAAGAACCGATTGATCGTGCAGCCGCCAGTCGGGCAGCACATGCACCAGACGGCCCGCTTTGATGTCGTGGCGCACGCTCCAAAGCGAATTGATCGAAACCCCCATTCCGGCCAGCGTTGCCAACCGTTGCGATGTGCCATCATCCAGAATTGTCCGGCAGGTCATCGCTTTGGGTTCGAACATCGTGGTGGTGCCATCACCATTGACGATCTCGCGGGGGGCAAGGTTTGCCCATGACAGGAACCGATGCGAGGCAAGGTCCGCTGGCGTCATCGGGGTGCCGTGATCTGCGACATAGTCGGGCGCCGCGCAAAAGACGCGCTTATCCTCGGCCAGTTTGCGCCCCAGAAGGCTGCTGTCCTCAAGCGGCGCACTGCGCAGCGCCAGATCAAAGCTGCCCTCGATAATGTCCATGCGCGTATCCGACAGCCGCAGGTCGAGGGTGATGTCGGGGTACAGCACCTGAAACTCGGGCAGAAGCGGAATGATATGCAGCTGGGCAAAGCTGCTGGGCGCTGCAAACCGCAACGTCCCGCCAGGTGTCATGGTGCCTTCGCCCAGTGCCGCACGCCCTGCATTCACTTGCGCAAGAATTTCGCGTGCATAGGGCAGAAACGCCTCGCCCTCCTGACTGACCGAGATTTTGCGCGTTGTGCGGTGCAACAGCTCGGTGCCCAGATCCCGCTCCAGCTTTGCCAAACGGTTGCTGGCCATAGCAGGCGCAAGCCCCAGATCGCGCCCTGCGGCGGTGATATTCAACCGCTCGGCAGCGGCGACAAAAAGGCGAAGTGCATCTGTATCCATCCAGTGATGATTATATAAATAATCGGAATTCTGAAACCAGTAATGCGCGGTTTTTATCCACAGCAGCGGTGATAAGTTCATTTACAACGCAAAATTCAGGAGCGAAGACCATGAAAGCAATCGGGTACACCCAAAACGGACCCATCGACGGTGCTGGCGCACTCAACATGATCGAGATCGACAAACCGACACTCGGCGCGCGCGATATTCTGGTCGCCGTCAAAGGCATTTCGGTCAACCCTGTCGACGCCAAACTGCGCGAAAAGCGCGCCCCCGAGGGCGATGTCGGCATCCTTGGCTTTGATGCGGCAGGCACGGTCGCTGAGGTCGGATCTGACGTCACCGCCTATGCGGTCGGCGACGATGTGTTCTATGCAGGCGATGTCACCCGCCACGGCACCAACGCCGAATTTCACGCGGTTGACGAGCGGATCGTAGGAAAGAAGCCTGCAACGCTTGATTTCGTAGACAGCGCAGGCTTGCCGCTGACGGCCATCACCGCGTGGGAGATGTTGTTTGACAGCTTCAAACTTGTCGAAGGGGGCCACAACGGGCAAAGCCTGTTGGTCATCGGCGGCGCGGGGGGCGTGGGGTCAGTCTTGATCCAGCTTGCCAAAACGCTGACCAACCTCACCGTCATCGCAACCGCGTCCCGCCCCGAGACCGAAGACTGGGTGCGCAAGATGGGGGCAGACCACGTGGTAAACCACCGCGAAGACCTCGCGGCGCAAGTGGACACGCTGGGCCTGACACCCACTTATGTTGCCGCGCTGACCGCCACGGATCAACACTGGCCTGCGATCAACCAGCTGATCGCGCCGCGTGGGCACGTGGCCTTGATCGACGATCCGCAGAACCTCGACATCTCGGTCGCAAAGCCCAAGGCGCTGACCATTTCGTGGGAGTTCATGTTCACTCGCTCGATGTTCAACACCGAAGACATCACAGCACAGCGTGACCTTCTGAACCGCGTGTCCCAGATGATCGACGCGGGCACGTTGCAATCTATGGTCACCGAACGCGCTGATGCGATGACCGTGGATACGTTGACACAGGCACACAAGCGTCAGGAAAGCGGTCGTGTCATCGGCAAACAAGTCCTCCCCGGACTGTCGGCGTAACCTGTCAGCCTGCTACATCTGCGCCGCCCCGGACACGGGGCGGCGCATCCGTGAGGAGAGCCACCATGCGCGATGAAATCCATACCCCGTTCCCGCAGATCAACCGCGGATATGACACCACGTTTCAGAACGGCCGTCTAAGCATCGGCCTTGTTGTGCCCATCGCGCAATACGGGCAAAGCCCTGTGCCCGATATGGCGCAACATCTGGAGCGCGTTCAACTGGCCGAACACTGCGGTTTCAAAGCCGTCTGGCTGCGCGATGTGCCCTTCAATGTGCCCAGCTTCGGGGACGCGGGGCAGCTTTTTGATCCGTTTGTCTATTTGGGTTATCTGGCCGCACAAACATCTGACATTGCTTTGGGCGTTGCCAGTATCGTCTTGCCTTTGCGCCATCCTGCCCACGTGGCCAAGGCTGCCGCAACGGCGGATGTGCTGTCCAGGGGGCGGCTGATCCTTGGTGTGGCGTCGGGCGACCGGCCCGAAGAATACCCCGCGATGAACAAAGACTTTGCGGGGCGCGGCACGGCGTTCCGGGAGAGCTTTGACTACATCCGCGCGGTGGGGGCGTCCTCGACAACCGTGGAGAACAGGTTCGGCACAGTGGACCAAAGCATCGACATGCTACCCAAACCGACAGGTGCCAGACTGCCGCTGCTGGTCACGGGTTCCAGCCGCCAAACCCCCGACTGGATCGCCGAGCACGGCGACGGCTGGATGACCTATCCGCGTGCAGGCGTGGCACAAGACGTTGTTTTGCAGGACTGGCGCGCGCGGCTAGCGGATTTAGGACAGCCTGCGAAACCCGTTTTACAGCCCCTCTACATCGACCTGTCGGACGATCCCGATGCGCTGCCCAGCCCGATCCACCTTGGCTTCAGGTGCGGTCATCGCACGCTGACGCGCTATCTTCAGCAGCTCGAAAACATCGGTGTAAACCACGTCGCGCTGAACCTGCGCTTTTCATCGAGCCCTGTGCAATTAACGCTTGAGACTTTGGCCAAGCATGTGCTGCCCTCATTCACATAAGGAGAATATCATGACAAAAACGATCCTCATCACCGGTGCAACAGATGGTCTTGGGCGGGCAACTGCGCTGGCATTGGCCGCCGAAGGGCACAAGGTCATCGCGCACGGGCGCAGCGCGGAAAAGCTGGAGGCGCTGAAGGCGGTGATCGGCGCAGACACCTCCACGGTGATTGCCGATATGGCGGACCTGTCGCAGGTCGCGGCGATGGCAGACACGCTCATTCAGGCGCAGGACCGGATCGACGTTGTGATAAACAATGCGGGTGTTTTGAAAACATCCCGGCCGCGCACGGCAGACGGGTTGGATGTGCGGTTCGTCGTGAACACATTTGCGCCCGCGCTTTTATCCAATCGCCTGCTCGGTGTCGTGCCGAATGAGGGGCGTCTTGTGCATCTCTCCTCCGCCGCGCAAGCCCCCGTTGATCTGGACGCGATGAAAGGCAACCACCCCCTGCAAGACATGGAGGCCTACGCCCAGAGCAAGCTTGCACTGACCATGTGGAGCCAGGATTTTGCCGCCCGTCACCCCGACGGGCCAGTATCCGTGGCCGTTAACCCAGGCTCTCTTCTGGCGACCAAAATGGTGCGGGAGGGGTTCGGAACATCGGGCAACGACCTCAACATCGGCGTTGATATTTTGCTGCGTGCGGCCCTGTCTGAGGAATTCGCCAAGGCGTCGGGGCGTTATTTCGACAACGATAGCGGACAGTTTGCAGCACCCCATTCAGACGCTGCCGACCCCGCAAAAGTTGCGGGTGTTGTGGCTGTTGTCGAAGCAGCCTTCAGTTGAGCGTGTAGCCACCGCAGGCTACATTCGAGCGCTCGACCGTCCAGATATGACGGTTCGGCCTCGGCTCCTGATAGGCCCACGGCAAAAGGCGGCATCAAAGGCATCTCAGCAAAAGCGCACGAATGCGGGGTTGACCTTGGCGGGGCGGTGCAGTCGTCTGTGGGGATGGACCCGATCAAGAATAGCCATCTTCAGATAGAAGCATTTCGCCTGCCGCCGCTTTGGGGCACCTTGGGGATAGACGCGGGCGTTGGTGCATCTGTGGCATGTCGGGCAGGGGCCGATCGGTTAGGGTCACGCCGTGGTTGAAACCCCGCCAACACCAGTTGAGAAATCAGCCCTCTATGCGCAAATCGCCGAGGTTGTCGCCGCAGGCAAGCACCGCAAGGCACTTGACCTGACCGAAGGCGGGGTGGCGCGCTGGCCGCAGGATGTGCTGTTGCAACTGCGCAAAACTGTCGCCATGCGCAAAGTGGGCCGCCGCGCCGAGGCGCTGGCCCTTGCACGCGACCTGCATGAGAAACACCCCGACAATCGCGCTGTCACCTGTGAGCTGGCAACCGCGTTGCGGCAGGACGGTGACGCGGGGGCGGGGCTTGCTTTGGTAGATCGGCTTGTTGCCGCTGACCCGCACTACATCCGTGCGCGGACCGTGCAAATTGCCGCTTTGCTGGACTTGCGGCAGGGCGCCCGCGCCTTGGAGGCGGCCCGGATCGCGCTGGAAACCAAGCCCGACCATCTGGAAATCGCGCTGTTTCGTGCAACCGCCTTGCAGTTGTCGGGGGAGGACACCGCGGCGACCGCGGCGTTGGAGGAACTAGCCAAAGCACGTCCCCGCAACGTGCAAGTTGCTATGGCGCTTGGCGACAGTTTGCGCAAGACAGGCGCGTTTGCGGCGGCGGACAGGGCCTATCAGAGCGTCCTCAAAACCCGCCCACGGCATACGGCGGCGTGGTTGGGCCGAATAGACTGCGCCGTGGGACAACAGGATATTGCCCGTGCAGATGCCCTTTGCGCGGCGGCCCGTGATTTGCACCCGCAAAACCGCGCATTCATCATACGCCAGTGTCAGGTGTTTCAGATGCAGGGCAAAATGCAAAGCGGCGTGGTCCTCCTGACCCAAGCGTTGGAGGCATCGCCCGATGATGCCGTGCTGCGCTCGCGGTTGGCGCATTTCCATTTCCTGAACGGCGCGCCCGAGGCGGCCAACGCGGTTCTGGCACATGCGCCCGAGGGGTACCGTGCAACGGATGCTGATCTGTTGCGGCAGGCGGATGCGGCAAACGGGCAGGGCCGGACAGGCGAGGCGTTGCGCATTCTGGGCGATGGCATTGGCGTGGGCGCGGGGCCGATAGTTGCGGATGTGCCGCCCCCCCTCGCGCTGAAATACTGCGAACTGGCGCTTCAAGCAGGGGACGTGCGTGCCGTGCCAGCGGTGCTTGGCCGGATGATTGATGTGATCGGCACCCTGCAAGACGGAAATCTGGCGCGCCTTGTCAAACTGGGCGAGCGGGCCGAGCAGATGGAGGTGGCGCTGGCCGCGATCCGCGAAGTCGCCATGCGCGATAGGATCAACCCGTTTCTGGCGCAGTTTTTGTTGCGGCGGGGGCATCTGGTGATGGACGCGGACGGCACAAACCGCCTTGCCGCAGCGCTTGAGCGTAAGCTGGCCGTGGCGCAGCGGGCCGAATTCAGGGTGTTCACGGCTGCGGTGATATCTGGCCCTGACGCCGCATTGGCCGTGGCACGGGCCGAGATTTCGGGGCCTGCAACCCTGCCTGAGGTTGTGATTGTCGCCGCGCAGGTTCTGGGCGTGGGGCGGCCCCGTCTGGCCATACGCTATATGCGGCGGGCGCTGCGGCGCTGGCCAAATGATGCCGAACTGCGCCGCACCTTCCTGCTGGGCTGTATCAGCATTGGCGATCTTGCGGCAGGCCACGCCATGCTGGACGCGTTGCAGGCGGCCAACCCCGAAGTCTACGTCGGCAGTGACCGGATCGAGCTGCTTGTGCAGGGGGGGCACCACCAAAAGGCGCTGGATATTCTGGAGGACAGGCAGGCACGCGGCTTCACCGCGATTGCTTCGGTCCGTGCAATTGAGCTGTATCTGGCGCTGGGCCGCTATGATGATGCGCGTGCGATAGAGCCGCAGGTCCGCGGCGCGCTGTCGGCGGGGCGGCAGACGGCCAACCACTTTGGCGCCACGCTGGTCGGATCGCGCCTGAAAGAGCTGGGTCTGTACCGCGATGACGTAGAACATCTGCGCAGCACAGGCATGAAGGAAGACGCCATTACGCGCCAGCTGACGCAAAAATTCTTCTACCCCGCCAAGTCGATCATCGACGACTGGATGGCACGAACGCCGACAGATGCACCCCGTGCCGCGCTGCGACAGGGCGACATTCCCCGCCGCGTGATGCAGTATTGGAACACGCCCGTTCCCCCGCAAGAGGTGCAAGCGGTCATGCAAAGCTGGCAGGTGACAGGGTTCGAACATACCGTCTATGACCGGCTGTCTGCCCTTGCCTTTCTGCGCAAGCATTTTGGGGCGAACCATGTGCGCGCTTTCTCACTCGCCAATTCTGTTGCGGAGGAGTGTGACTTTCTGCGCCTGTGCCTTCTGTATCAATTCGGCGGCATCTACGCGGACGCCGATGATCGGCTCAACAGCGATCTTCAGGCGCTGCTGGACCATGGAACGGGTATGATTGTCTCGCGCGAGATGCTGGGGGCGATTGCCAATAACATGATCTGCGCACGGCCCCGCCATCCGGTTCTGAAGACGGCAATTTCGCTTGCCGGGCGATCGCTGCTGAACCGCGAGAACGACAACACGTGGTCAAAAACAGGCCCCGGTTTGATGACCCGCGCCGTTGCGTTGTATCTGCATGACACACTCAACGAGGAGGCGCGGGGCGACCTTACAATCATCCCCGAAGAGGTCGTGCGCCGCCACATCCAGCCGCATGTGCGCCTGGCGTACAAATCGACGGCAAAGTACTGGAACGCCTCCGATACGCGGGTCCCCGAACAGATTATTGCGGCATTGTCCGCGATGACCTGACCCCGCAACGGGGCTATGGTCGTGGGGCGGTGCAGAGGGCGTTGCGTGGTTTAAATTACTGCTATTCCATCATAATCACACGTCTTGTGATGCGATGGTATTTTTGGTTTTTCAAAGAGATCAGAGCGGCCTGATATTTTTATGTTGCAAAATGAAACCCCTACTTCTAGCCTTTCTCTATTATATTTTAGACGACCTATTTTTAAGACGACCCCACTTTAGACGACCCTACGACAGACGATCATTTTTGAACTGAATATATTAGAGAAGGACATTTTATGTCAGAACCATTCATTGGCGAAATCCGTATGGTAGGCTTTAACTTTGCACCACGAGGCTGGGCCTCGTGCAGCGGACAACTGATTGCGATCCCACAAAACCAGGCGCTGTTTTCGCTGCTGGGCACAAGCTATGGCGGTGATGGTACCAGCACGTTCGGCCTGCCGGATTTACGCGGCCGCACGCCGGTTCACCAAGGCCCCGCGGTCGCGGGGCGGAGCGCACGCTCAATGGGACAAAGCGGGGGGCAGGAAACGGTCACGCTCACCGAAAACCAGATTGCGTCGCACGCGCATGATGCGACAATGCTCGCCGAAAGCCGCCCCGGCAACTCGGCCACACCTGCGGGCAATATTATTGCCGCGGGGTCGAATATTTTTCGCGCAAATTCACCCGCCGAAGACCAGGTGATGGACCCGAACTCGGTTCAGGTGTCGAGCGCGGGCGGTAACCAGCCGCATGACAACATGGCCCCGTTTCAGGTGGTGAACTTTGTCATCGCGATGTTCGGGATGTTCCCGCCGCGCAGCTGATCAACCTTTGAAGGAGGACCTATCATGAGCTTTCTGAACAAGGTATCGCGGCGCACGGTTATGGCAGGTCAGGCGGCACTTGCCGGATTGGCGGCCCTTCCCTCGATCGCATCAGCGCGTGTCGCAAGCACAGGCGCGGGGCTTGCCCCTGCGACCACACTTGCGCCGCGCTGGGACACGGCCACCGCAGAGGAATTGGCACCCTTTGTGGGCGAGCGTTTCCGCGTAAAGACCCAAGCGCACGGCACACTCGTGCTCAAGCTGGTGGCAGTCACGGCCAGTGCGTCGGGCGACGACCGCCCCGCCGCGATCCGTCGCCGCGAAGGGGTTGTTGCAATCTTCGACAGCCCCGACATCGCACCGTTGGTGGCCGATGGCGAAGGGGTCCACCGTGTGCACCATCCGCGCATCGGCTCGGCCGATCTGTATATGGCGGCAGCGCCGCGGCAGAACGGCGGATCGTACATCGAGGTGGTGTTGAACTAAATCACAGGTTCCCGCGCACGGCGTTTTGATGTCGGGGGCGGGATCACCTTTGGGTGTGATCCAAAGCGTGGAGAGACAAATGACAACTTTACTGGCGCCGACGGTTTCTTTCCGTCCGGTTGGTGACGCGGATAAACCCTATCTGCTGCGGCTGTATACCAGCACGCGGGTGCATGAATTTGCCCATACCGATTGGTCGCGGCCCAACATCAACGACTTCCTTGCGCGGCAATTCAAGCTGCAATCAGACGCCTATGCCGCGTCATTCCCCGCCGCGTCCTTTGTGATTATCCAGTTGGACGGTGTGGATGTCGGGCGGCTATATGTCGACCGCCAAGACCGCTGTTTGCAGATCATCGACTTCACAATCGCGCCCGAGTGGCGGGGCAGGGGCATCGGCACCGACATCCTGCGCGCTTTGATGAACGAGGCCCACGGCGGCAAAGTGCCTGTCAGGCTCAGCGTGCTGAAAGACAGCCCCGCGGTTCGCCTTTACCTGCGCCACGGATTTGCGGTCACAGCCGACAAAGGCGCTTATGCGGGGATGGAATGGAGGCCCGACACGGGCCCGCGTGAGATGTGATGCAGATGCACCCGCTTCACGCGCCGCAGGGTAAGTCAGGCGAAGACGATGTCGTAATTGACCGCCGTGCGCCCCGCCTCAAACGCAGACATCAACAGATGATGCACGCCAATGCCCGGTATATCGACAGGGTAGGCTTGGGTCGCGAGCAGCGGCTGCGCAGGTCCGCGCAGGGTCAGCTGAAACCCCACAGCGCGCAGCGGGTTGCCGTCGATGTCCGTCGCAGGCGCGCCTGTCTCAAAGCGGCTTACAGCAGTCAGGGACATCGTGATCTTCGCCCCGTCATCGTTGGTCACGACAAAGTCCTGACCGATCAGCGCGTCAAATACATCTGGGGTAAGTTCATTCATGGCGCAGACTATGCAAAGGCCGTGATCAAAGCTCAAGCTGGAATGCGGGCTTTGGCGAAATGGACGATCTTGCAAATATCGGGACATCCCCGATGCTCATCCAGCCTGCAATCAGTGATTGTGGCAGTAAAAAATATGCAGTTTAAAGTAGAGAAAATCCTGCCGAACAGGTACGATAATGCAATTTGACATAGAAACCTTAAGGAACCGATATGCCAACATTTGAATTCGACGACGGCGCAGCATCCAGTAATGGTGCCGCTGATGCATCATTAAGTTTTTCCGACGACGGCGTGAATTTCACGCTCAGCTCGAATGCAGCCAACGCGGGGACCGAATTTATTTCACATACTCCTGGTTTCCTTGGCGGCGTGCTTTCTGTTTCTGACACAAGTGTAGCTTCTGGTGGCGTGACACTTACATTCAACGACGGGGCCGGTAACTCCGAATTCGCGGGTCAGATGTCGGTTGTATTCTCGTCTGTCATCTCAGGAGGAAACGTCACATTCGTCGCGACAAACCCTGCCGACAACGTCGTGGTTGCGATGGGTGTGGGCACGGTTTCTACGGGTGCCACCGCTGGTAACTTCACCTCGATTATTTTCAACGGTGGCTTTTACGGCGTCAGCAGCCTGACGACCGCTGCGCCCGCGTTGACCTGCTTCCTGACAGGGACCCAAATCGCGACAAAAGACGGCGTGATCAACGTCGAGGACATCAAAGCCGGCGATACCCTTCTGACCGTAGACGGCGAGACAGAGGTTCAGTGGCTGGGCATCCAGCACGTTGAGGCCGCTACGACGGTGCCCGCCAAGGTAAACCCGATCCGCTTTGCGGCGGGATCGCTGGGCGAAAACGTGCCCTCGCGGGATTTGTACCTGTCGCCCAACCACGCGGTAGAGGTCGACGGGCGCCTGTTTGACGCGCACACGCTGCTGAACGGACGCTCGATCACTCAGGTGGCAAACCCCGGTGCGGCGTTCACCTACTACCACATTGAAACGGGCACGCACGAGCTGCTGCTTGCCGAAAACGCCCCCGCCGAAACCTTTGTCGATTTTGCAGACCGCGTAAATTTCGAAAACGGGGCCGAGCGGGTGGATGCCCCCATGATCCCCGAAATGGCGCTACCACGGGTGTCGGCCAAACGCATGGTCCCGACCTCGGTCACACAAAAGCTCGCCGCGCGCGCCGATGCGCTGGGCTATCCCACGCGTGGAGCGCGTGCGGCCTGATCGCTGCCACGTTGTAAGGAAGTCCTATGCCTGTTGATGCGCCTCTTTCGAAACACGACCCGTTAGAGGCGATCAGCGCCGATCTGGAGCGTGTCCGCCGTCACCAAAACGCGGGCCGCTACAGCAAGGCGGAGGCGATGCTGACCCAGCTGATCGGGACACACGGCGAGGTCGCGCGCCTTGTGCATATGCGCGGGCTGAATGCCGCGATGCAGGGCGACATTGACGCAGGTCTGGCCGAGCTGAAGGGGGCCATGGGGCTGGACCTGAATGATGTCGGTATCATTGTTGATTACGGTACGCTTCTGGCCAAACAGAACCGCATAGACGAGGCTATCGACATCTTTCAGGCGGGGGTGGATACCAACCCGCAGCACGCGCTGGCCTATGCCAATCTTGGCGCGGCCTTGGTAATTACCAAAGACTATCCGCGTGCAATTTCGGCCCTGCGCACCGCGCTGGATCTGGATGATACCCTGAACGACAGTCGGTTGAACCTTGCGCAGGCCTATATCCGCACCTCGGCATTCCAGCCTGCGGTTGATGTGTTGTTCCGCGTGTTGGCGCAGGATCCGCAGTCACCTGCCGCGCATACGAACCTTGCGCTGACGCTGTTTCGCCGCGAGCGTCACGATGCCGCCGAACATCACGCCCGCCGTGCGATTGAACTGGTGCCGGAGGCGCAAGAACCATGGCTGCATCTGGGCGCAATTCTGGGGGCCGCCGGGCGGATGGAAGAGGCCGCAGAGGCGCTGTTGCGCATCGCGGGGAAGGGGGCGTTCGGCATTGCCGCTCTTGTCCGTCTGGTCTCGCTTCGGAAAACCACTGCCGACAGCCCCGAGATTGCCTTGCTAAACGACGCAGGCGCTACGCTGGCGGCACATCCCGACGCGCCACTTGAAACCGTATCGGCCTATCATTTTGCCCATGGCAAGGCTTCGCAGGATTTGGGCGATTATGACGCGGCGGCGGGGCATTTTGCCCGCGCCAATGCGGCCACGGCGCAGCTGTATCCGTTTGACCGCAAAAAGGCGCTGGATCAAAATACCCGCGTGCGCGACCTGGTCACGCCGCAACTGATGGCGCAGCACGCGCAGGCAGGGCTGCGCACAAATGCGCCTGTGTTTATCTGCGGGCTTCCCCGCTCTGGCACCACCTTGATGGAGCAGATGTTCTCGCGCCATCCCGATGTGCAGGCGGGCGGCGAAATGTTGGCGACCCACACCGCGTTCCAAAAGAACGCCTTGCTGCGTGCGGTGCTGGAAAAGGAGCGCCCCGCCTCCGACCTGACCGATGATACCATCGACCAATTCGCCGAAGACTACGTCGAGTTTTTGCACAAAGAGGGCCTGAAGTCCGATGTGGTGACCGACAAAATGCCCGCGAATTATTACTACATCGGTGTGCTTGCCATGGCCTTTCCACGGGCGCGGTTTGTGTTGATGCGGCGGCATCCGCTTGATTGCTTGCTGTCCAACTACACCCAGAACTTTGGCAGCAACCAGACGTTCAGCACCACGTTTCACGGGCTGGGCCTGACCTATAACCTGTTCGATGATCTTGCCACACATTGGGAACGGTTGCTGCCCGATCAGGTGCGCGTTGTGAATTACGAGGACATCGTCGCCGATGCGCCTACACAGATGCGCGGGTTGTTGGCGTTCGTGGGGCTGCCGTGGACGGACGACGTTCTTGACCACACAGGTGCGACACGCGGGGTGAACACGGCCTCGGTGGCCCAAGTGCGCCAACCGATCTACAGCAGCTCTGTCAAACGCTGGCACCACTATGGTCCGCATCTCAAAGAGCTTGCCATCGCCGTTCAAGACCACCTGACCGAGGACGAGCAGCGCGCCTGCGGGATCGACTAGTCAGTACAAGGTGCCCTCGACCGTTTCCCAAGAGGGGCACAGGTGCGCCAAACGCGGTCTTTCGGGGCCAGTCTGCCGCCATGCAGGACAAGTTTGTGTTTTGTTTGCCCATTGTGGGTTTCGCACGACACACCCGCGCCGCCGCTGGCCCTTTTCACCCATATATTACCCTAACGTGATCTTTGCGGCACATCGCGCCGGGCCGCATCGATCTTTGGCTTGCGATTGGCAAAATTTTTGCGGATGTTGATCACCATAGATTGAATTAAAATTTACCAGATTGTGACCCTATGCTGCGCGCCCACCTAGATGCTTTTATCGCCCTCGATCTCACCCGTCTTCCCACCGCAATTGAGGAAACGATCACCTACCTTGGCGGTGTCGAGCTTGCGTCAAACAACATCTTCGACGCGTCGCTGAATGTGCAAAATCTGGTCCAGAACATCGAAATCGTCGCCCAGATCAGCGACAGCAGTTTCGAGATCGGCCCCGATAGCCAGACCTTGGTGGACTACCTCGAATTTGCCAACCCAGACTACCACGCCAGCTTCTTGTCCCAAGAGGCAAACCTGCAATCCTCGATTGATGCGGTTTTTGACCGTGCAGACGGGCTGACCACCAGTTTCTCGAATGACTTTGCAGGCACGTGGGAGTTCATTTCAGGCACCGCCACAGCCGTCTACGCGGGGGTGATTGCAGGCGCTGGCGGTCTGGGGGATCTGGCGGAATCTGCCGTCTCGCAGGTCAGCGATGTCTCTGTCGGGATGATCGAGAATTTCATCGACGGGTTTCAGGACGGGCGTGCGGTGTTGCGGGTCGCGCAGGTCACCGAACTGGCGGGCTATTACAAAAGCCTGTGGGAGGGGGTTACGCAACTGGGGGACGCGCTCTCGGCCAGCTTGCAGGCGGGGAACTCTCCGTCAGAGATGTTGGGCGAATTGCGGGTCCGCCAGCTGATCACCTCGATTGCGCAAAATGCAAATGACGCGACAACGGTGATCAACAGCGTCTCTTTGCCCAGCTCGTGGGAGGACGCCTTGGGCGCGCTGAACACCGTTCTGCGGCTTGTCACCACGCTAGAGCAGCGCGACGTGCTGCACACGGCGCTGGAGAACGAAGACCTGTCAGGCCTGTCCCGCAGCTTTCTTGAGGATGCGGTTTTCATCAACAACACCGAGTTCGTTGATTTCTTTGCCGATGCCGTCAGCCAGTTTGTCGATATGTTGAACATCGGCGGGCAGTTTGCCTTGGCCGCCACTGCAACGCTGGAGGTGGTGCGCACCTTCGGCGATGCCTTTGCCATCGCGTATAAAACCCCGTGGCTGCAAACCAATCAGGTGTTTGAGGAATACGCCCCCCTGACCACCTATGTGACGCGCTATCAGGACCTGCTTGGAAACGCGCTTGAGGTCGCGGACGAGGCTTATGAGGGCACGTGGGGCGCGTCATTGACCTCTACCATCCCCGAACGGGCACCAGCCGCCATCGCGATCCTGTCGCGCCGCTTTGACTATGACGGCGACAGTGCGTTTGAACAGGGCGGTTTGCTGGCCGTTGGCGGGACCTATTACGGGAACATCCCACGCTTCACGACCGATCAGGACTGGTTCGAGGTCGTGCTGGAGGCAGGGCAGGACTATGAAATCTCGCTCACGACGACGACGAGCCAGAATGCTGAATTTATCCTGTACGACCGCGAGGGCCGCGAAATCGCGCAGGACAATCCCGAACTGCGCAGCAGCACACAGGCCGTTGCACAAGGCACGGTGTTCGAGACGGGCACATACTTTATTTCCGTCGATACAAGCGGGTCGGCGGATGACTATGCCATCCGCGTGGCCGAGACGACCCTGCCATCAGACGTGACCGAACTGATCGCCAGCACCGATCTTACCACCACCCCGACAACGCTTGGCGTGGGTGAGACATTTACAGGGTATATGAACCGAGACTACGCGCAATATGACTGGATCCGCGTTGAGCTGGAGCAGGGCACAACTTATTCCATGGAACTCACCGGCGGCGGCTTCTTTCCGCAAATGGTGCTTTTTAACCAGTTTGGCGGTGCGCTTGTCGGATTTGACCGGACCGTTAACGGGACGATCATCGAAGGCACAGCCGTTATTGGCGGCACCTATTTTGTTGGGGTGACGAACAGCTGGACAGCAGAATATACCCTCACCCTGAACGAAGTTGTCAATGCAGTGGGCGTGTCCGAGCTTCAGGACGCCGCCGCTTCCACGCGCACGGTGTATGATCTGAACGTGGGCGAAGTCTTTCGCGGTACGATGGATAGCTTCTCTCCTCAAAGCGATGATGGCGGTCAAGAGGGCGAAGGCGACTGGATGGCAGTCACCTTGGTGGAGGGGCGCAGCTATCGGTTCACAGCCTCTGTTGATGTCGGTGGTATCGACATGGACCTGCGCAATAGTGCGGGCGACATCGTTGCCGTCGAAAATGACCGGCTGTCCAGCCCGGGCGTGGCGATCCTTGAAGGCACCGCGCTGAGTTCGGGGCAGTTCTTTGTCGATCTGCACTCCGCTTACTACGAAGACTACCAGTTCACCTATGAAGAAGTGTCGCTGCCCACGACCTATACCGAGCTGATTGACGCGGGCGAAAGCAGTCTCACGCCTTATCACTTGGACAGTGGAGAGAGCTTTGCAGGCCGATTGGAACGGGAGGACAACGACCAGCAGACAAGTGACGCAATCAACGGTGACTGGATTGCCGTTGACCTGACCGCAGGCGTGACTTTTGTCTCGACCCTTACGTCGGTCAACCTGTCGCGGGCCAATTTTGGCCTCTTTGCCGCCGACGGCAGCTTTATCACCGAGGTGGACGGCGATTACCTGTCCCAAGGTGCCGTCACGCTGACCTCGTCCGTTGCGCAAAGCGGGACCTATTATCTGGTTGTGGGCGGCACAGGGGCGGGCAGCTATACGCTGACCTTTGACATCGGCACGGCCACGCGGAACGGCACTGCTGTGGCGGACGTGGTCGAGGGCACGGTTCTGGATGACGTCCTGTTCGGGCTGGGCGGCGACGATACGCTGAATGGCGGTGACGGCGATGATGTGCTGAACGGCGGCAGCCCGTCCATGCTGTCCAATGCGGACGGGGCGGATGTATTCAACGGCGGCGCGGGCAGCGATACGGTCAGCTACGCAGGGTCGTTCGGCTCTCTTCGGGTTGATCTTTGGTTCCCAAGCCAAAACACATTTGCAGCGGCAGGCGATACCTTCATCAGCATCGAGAACCTGACGGGCAGTCAGGGCGCCGACAATCTGCGCGGCACCCAAGGCAACAACGTCCTGAGCGGCGAGCGTAACGTGGATTATATCTTTGGCCGCGCCGGAGATGACGAGATTTATGGCGGCATCGGGAACGATGTCTTGTTCGGCGGTGTCGGGGCAGACATGCTCAGCGGGGGCGAGAATTTCGACCGCGCCCAATATTCCGAAAGCCTGACGGCAATTCGTGCGGATCTTGCCGATGCGTCCCTCAATACCGGAGAGGCGGCGGGCGATGTTTATACGGATATCGAAGGGCTTGCCGGTAGCCGCTTTGCGGACGATCTGCGCGGCGACGCGAATGCAAACCAGCTGTTTGGCCGCGAGGATGCGGACCAACTGACGGGCCGTGCGGGGGACGACTATATCAACGGCGGCGGCGGGCAGGACACGTTGCGCGGCGGGCTGGACAACGACACGCTGCGCGGTGGCGCTTCGCGCGATACATTTGTGTTCGATGACGGCCATGACGTGATCGAGGACTGGGCACTGGACATCGTGCAATTCGACAGCGCGCTGTGGGGCGGGCAGCCGCAATCCGCGGCACAGATCCTTGGGTTTGCGCAGGTCGAGGCGGGGAATACCGTCTTTGACTTCGGCCAAGGCAACACGCTCACGCTCGAAGGGATCGTGACCCCGGACCAGCTTGCGCCCTATATCGACAGTTTCTAGATTTCAGCGCAGCTGATGCGCGGTGCGCACGCCTGCCGACGCAGGGCGGCGTGCACGGCGGCCCGTTTGCGTACGGTCGGGAAGGGTTCGTGCTGATACGACCCTCAGCGCAGAGCGCTGCGCACCAATGGCGGGAAGTTCCCGCATCGGTATCCCCTCTGGGTTGCGCTGCGGGGAAGGGCGGTACAAAAAACCCACAGGGCTTGGAGAAATAGATGGTTAATGTAATCTATCTCACAGACGATTGGTAAACAGTTCGTTAACAAAACGGCAACAAACCTGAGCGCGAACTTCGTATTAATTGGGACCGCTACTGTTTCACCTTGCCAAGCGCGTGTTTGGCCCGCGCACTCATTTGAATTTTGCCGATCTTGTCGGCACATCACCTAACCTGAAAGGTACGTCATGGCTAATATTGGTACACAAGCAGCGAACTCCGAAACCATCGCATTGGACATGTCCAACGCGGACCTGTTCACTTTTGCGACTTTGTCGGAAAGCTCTTCGACTTGGTTTTCTTTTTCCTCCGACAATGGTGAGTCTAACATTTACGCCGGCAGCGGGATTACGACCTCGGGCGGTATGATCACCGGCGGCACGATAGATACACTGCTTTATGACGTAACCGGCCAAAGCTATGAGTATTTTGTCAACAGCTTCAGCGCCCCTGCTGTTGATCTGGTAAACGCGGACGGGCCCGGATTGATGAGCCTCATCATGGGCGGCAACGACACAATCGACTCTGGTGCTTTTAGTGACACGCTCAAAGGCGGCGCGGGCAATGACGTCATCTATGCCGGCGGTGGCAATGATCTGGTCGAGGGCGGCACTGGCGACGATACCCTTATAGGCGAGGCGGGTGACGACACGATCCTAGGTCAGGATGGGGACGATGTTATCTTTGCAGGCGCTGGGGCCGACAGTATTTTGGCCGGTGACGACTTTGATATCGTGCATGTGTATAATCAAGATCTGGACGGATCGAACAGCACCATCGACGGCGGCAACGGCATTGACGAATTGGTTGTGCGTCAGGGCGGCACATTTGATCTGACAGGCTGGTCGTTCAACGATATGGAAATCATCAACTTCCATGACGATGCCTCTGCAAGCTCGGCAACATTGCGGATGACCAATGACCAGCTTGGCTTTGGCTTTGGCACAGTGGTCGAGATTGAAGGCAACGCGGCGGCGGGCACGTCGGAGTCGCTGATTATTGATATTTCCAGCTCAAGCGGCAATTTCTCCATGCTCAACTGGACCTTTGCCGACTTCAACAACAGCGCCAGCGGCGATGATGGTGCCATTACCGTCAACGGGAACACGGGCGGCAACTTTATTACCGGCTCTATCATGACGGATAACCTGATCGGAAACGGGGGCAACGATGACTTTGATCTGTTCAGGGTCAACGCCCACCTTGGCGATGACACGCTGAACGGTGGCGACGGCATGGACGAGCTTTACCTGCTTGATGCCGGCACCTACCTGCTGAACGAAGGGCTGCAACTGGTCTCGATCGAGCAGATCCGGTTCTCGGATTCGGGCGGGACGACATTCAACCTTACCGCGGGGGAGATTGATGAACTGGACGAACTGGCGGCCAATGCGACGATCCTGGGGTCTGCAGGCACAGACCGGTTAATACTTGATATGGAGGCTTCCGAGACCTTCGATGTCTCGGGATGGAACGTGAGCAGCTTTGTTGAGGGCACGGACACGATCGCCTTTGTGAACGGCGATGGCTCGGCAAGCAATTTGACGACCACCGACTTTGGTGAACTGATCGAGACAGGCACAGGCCACGCGACCGTAAATTCGGGCGGCGGGGATGACACTATCAATACCGGTGGCGGCGCAGACAGCATTTCCGCAGGGACGGGCGATGATCTGGTGCATGCGGAAAATAACGCCGATACCATTGACGGTGGGGCGGGTCGTGACACGCTTCAGGGCGGCCTTGGGGCTGATAGCATTCTGGGCGGCGACGATGACGACGTGCTCTATGACTACCTGATGGGCGGCGGCGCGGATAACTTTGCCGATACGCTGGATGGCGGTGCAGGCGATGATATGATGGTCTCGACCGGCGGCGATGACAGTATTGTCGCGTCGGATGGGGGGGCAGATTTGGTCATTCTAGGCGATAACTCGGCTCTTCGCACTGTGACCATGACGGGAATCAGCGCGGATGATCAGGTCAGGATTGAAACGGTCAACGACGTGACCGTGCTGTCAGACGGGAGCCTTGCGACCGCCAACCTGAACACAAGCATCGGCTACGCAGGAACACTCACCACGGGGTCCGGCAATGATACCGTGTCCGAGGGCACCGGCATTTCCAGCAATCTCAATTTCGTTGATCTTGGGGCGGGCGATGACCGCATGGAAGGCACTGCAAGCGCTGGCGTTGATGTCTTCGACGGCGGAGTAGGGAACGACACGTTTCAGAATACCTCCACAGGTGGCTACACCATTAACCTGCAAACCGGTTTTGTCGATGGCGTGGCAGGGGCGTTGGTCAACTTCGAGAACTTTATCGGTAACGGCATTGGCGGCGATGAGACGGTTACGGCTGTCGACGCAGGGTCCATGCTCAATGGGGCGGGGGGCGACGATAGCCTGATCGGCAGCATGGGCGATGACACGCTATTGGGCGGGACCGGCACGGACGATCTGGCCGGCGGTGACGGCACCGACAGCATGAGCGGCGGCACAGGCAACGACACGATGCGCGGCAACCTTGGCGATGACACGATGTCGGGTCAGGCCAACGCCGACCAGATGTTCGGCGGCCAAGGTGTCGACGTGGTCATGGGCGGTGCCGGCTTTGATCTGGTCGATGGCGGCGACGGTAACGATACCGTCGACGGTGGGTCGGGTAATGACACGGTGCGCGGCGGCAACGGCCACGATGAGGTGCGCGGCGTCGCAGGTTCCGACACCATCGAGGGCGGTGGCGGCAACGACAGCATCCTTGGCGGTAACGGGTTCGACACCATCGACGGCGGCACGGGCCTTGATACGATCGACGCGGGCCTTGGCAACGACGTGGCCATGGGCGGCGGTGGCAATGACAGCATCGCGGGCAACGCAGGCTCGGATACGCTCAACGGCGATGGCGGCAATGACACCATCGAGGGCCAAGGCGGTAACGATGTGATCGACGGGGGTGACGGCTCGGATGTGCTTAACGGCGGTGTGAACAACGACACGATCACGGGCGGCAACAACAACGACACCATGACAGGCGGCATTGGCGCGGATGACTTTGTCTTCGCCGACGGTCAAGGCGCTGATGTGATTACGGACTTCCTTGTGAACGTCGATGATCTGGACTTTGACGCCCTGTCCACGATCAATAACTTCGCGCAGTTCCAGACGGCGGCGACAAACGTCGGTGCGGATCTGGTTGTGGACCTTGGGGGGGGCAACCAACTGACCCTGCTGGGCGTACAAGAAGCGCAGATGGACGTGAACGATATGATCTTCTGATCTGCCCCATTGCGCAGAACAAGCAACCGCCGCGCCGGAGCAATCTGGCGCGGCGTTCTTGTGCGCATCTGCCTGTGCCAAAATCAATCTGCGCTATGCGTCCCCCTGACTACGGGGGGCGATCAGCGGCATTGCCGATCGGTACAAAATTCAAAGGCAGGACTACGCCCTATCCACCAGATGCTTTGCCATCATCATATGCACGCCCTTTTCGCGGTTCACGGTCTGCGTTATCCGCAAATCCCCCGCAAGGCTGCACAGCATATAGGCGTCCGCGCGGCTGATGCCCGCCCGCTGGGACACCAGCGTGATCATATCGCGCAAGGCCATTTCGACACAGCGATCCAGATCGGGGTGCATCCCCATGGTGATATAGTGGTCGGGTGTCTCGGCCTGCGGATATGTCAGGTCACGGTCTTTGAGGACGGTCAGGCGAAACCGCCCGCGCAGCGCGGTTTCGATTGCGGTCACGCAGACCTCACCGTCGCCCTGTGCGCCGTGGCCGTCGCCGCATGAAAACAACGCACCATCCGTCAAAACGGGCAGGTACAGCGTGCTACCCGCGACCAACTCCTTGTTGTCGATGTTGCCCCCATGGACCCGAGGCTCGATTGTTGAAATACGGCCCCATGCTGCGGGCGGGGCCACGCCCATGACGCCAAAGAACGGCGCCAGTGGCAGCTCCAGCCCCCAAGGCATCCGCGCCACGCCGCGTTCAGCGTCCAGCGGGATGATGGTATGGTGCAGGTCGGGAAAGTCTTGTGGCAACGTCCCCTTGAGCGGTCCGATGTAGTTGAACCCCCAATCCTGCCGCAACGCGACATCAAGGATGTCGACCCGCAACACATCGCCCACCTGCGCACCGCGCACCGCAACAGGACCTGTCAGGATGTGGCCGGGCATGGCGGGTGGCCCTTCGGCGTGCAGCGCCAACAGTTCGGGCGGGACGTGGAACCCGTCGGGTGGTAAATTCTGCGGGCTGCCCGAGACGGTCTCGATCGTCACCTCTTCGCCGCTGTTGATGGTCAGGGCAGGGGGCAGCGCCGCATCGAAATAGCCCCAGTGGCAGGTCTGCGGCGCGGCGTGTAGTTGCGCGCTCATCGCGGGGGCTCTGATTTGGCGCGTTGATCGCTTCCAAGGATGCCTTCGACAAGTATCTGCACGCGCAAGGCCTCGGCGGGGGTGGCCAGACGGTTCGGCTTGCCCTCTATCAGCAATGCCAGGTCATCCAGCTGTGCCTTCAGGCTGGCGGCACGCGGATCGGCGGGCTCGGGCGCCACAGGGGTGAACGCGCCCCCGTCCGAGGCCGCATCACGGGAGAACTCGGAAATCCTGCGGCTGGTTTTGCTGCCTTTGACCGTCACTTCCTGTCGGTCAGGCTGGGCACCGCCGACACTGCCCATAAGGCTCACGGGGAGGCCGTCTTGGTTGACCAGACGCGCTGCGACATGGGTTTCACACAAGGTCGGATCGGCGGGGTAGGTGGGCTGTGCCCATTCGATCTGTAGCGGGCCGAGGATACGCTCCGAGAAGAACAGAAAATGCGAGATTACTTCGCGGGTCATGCCGCCTTCGTGCCGAAACCTCAGCCAGTCTGCGGACTGTTGCCATGCGCGGGGCCACGCAGGATAGGTCACAATGATGTCGACGCCCATCAGCGTGCCCAACGTGCCATCGCGTGCCGCAGCACTGACATCGGTAAGTGCGTCGCCCGCTGCTTGGGTAAAGTTCACGGCTGCGGGCACGCCGGATTGGTCAAGCTGTGCCACCAGATCGCGGCTTTCGTCTATATCAATGCCCAAAGGCTTTTCCAGAAACACCGCTTTGCCCTGTGCGGCGGCATCCAGCGCGTAGGCTTTGCGCGGCACAGGCGGGCAGGCCAGATAGACCAGATCGGCGGCGGCAATCGCGGCAGCGGCATCTGCCGCAACCTGTACCTGCGGCGCAGCAGTGGTCGCAGCAGCGCAGGCGGCCTTGTCGGGGTCCCAAACGGCAGTGACCTCGAATTCGGGATGCAGCATCATATGCTCCAACATGCGTTGGCCCATGATGCCCAGACCGATGATTGCCGTGCGCGTTGCCATAGATGTGCCTTTCCGTGTGTCATGCCCCGCCAGCATCGCTGCGCGGTGGGTGTGCCGCCAGTTTAGGGGCGGTGCCACTTTGTGCAATGGCTTTGCCATCGGTGTTTGGCGGTATCGGGGTGGTCTTTGGCCAGAACGGCGCCGCGGTAGCGTGGGAGGCCGGTTAACCCGAATAAGGCAGGTTCAGGCACGAATTGGACGATTGTGTCCACATTGCGACAAATCCACTACCTGAGATAATCATTGGTTCTTTGCCGGACACGTTTGGCGGGAAAATTGCCCTGTATTTCACGAAAAATGTCCACTTATTAGCAACCTTTAGGCGCATTGGCTCCTCATTTAGCTGTCACTTACGGCACTGAACTGGTGCGCCATGTGTTTGGTGCGCCTCGGTCAAGTAAACGGTTTTTGCCATTTTCCGGCATGATCTAAAAAGTGAGACGAGACGTTATGCCCACCGCAACGGAACTGGCGATCAACACCAGCGCAAGCGCGCTTGATCTGGCGCAAACAATTTTCGGCAGCAGTGCCACGGTGACTGGCGCGACCCTGACGGGCGCGGCGGGGGCCACGGCGACGTATTCGGGTGCGGACGCTACTTTGGGCGGTATCGCACCGGGGGATGCAGGCATTATCCTGTCCACGGGGCAGGCGGCCGACTTTACCAACTCCTCCGGGACGGCAGACACCAACACCGCAGAGAACGGGGCCAGCACCAACAACAACGCCGCAGGTGATGCGGACCTGAATGCGGTGACGGGGCAGACGACCTTTGATGCGGTGGTGCTGGAGACGACCTTTACCACCACAAACGACTATATCACCATGCTGTTTACCTTCTCCTCGGAGGAGTATCTGGAGTATGTGAACGGCGGTGTGAATGATGCGTTTGGCGTGTGGGTCAACGGCTCTTACGTGCCCTTTACGCCTGGCACCAGCGATCTGATCTCGATCGACACGATCAACAATACGGTTTCATCGAACCTTTATGTCGACAACCCGATCGCCAGCGATACCTACAACACGGAAATGGACGGCACCACGCAAGTGCTGTCGATCAAGGCACCTGTAAACTCGACCGGAACCAACACGATCCGCATCGCATTGGGCGATGGCGGTGACGGGGTCTATGACAGTAATGTTCTGATCGCCGCGGATAGTGTGCAGACCGTGGCGCTGGCCTTTGCCGATACCGTTACCGTCGAGCCGAACACCGCAACCACCGTGGACGTGCTGGCCAATGACATCGACCTTACCAGCGGCGGGCTGGTCATCACCCAGATTAACGGCACCGATGTGGTCATCGGCCAGACGGTTACCCTCCCCACAGGAGAGCAGATCACCCTGAACCCCGACATGACGCTGACGGTCCTGTCCGACGGTGATGTCGGCGCCGAGCCCTTCACCTATATGGTGCAGGATTCCGCGGGCAACACCGACGTCGGCTATGTCACCATCAACACGCAGGCGGATATTCCGCTGAACTACATCGTTGAAGGCACGGGCGGCGATGACCTGATCGACCTGAACTATGCGCTGGACCCGCAAGGCGACAGGATCGACGCCGCCGATGCGCTTGACGGGTCAAACAACGACAGCATTCAGGCGGGGGCGGGCAACGACACCATATTGGCCGAAACCGGGAACGACACGATCGACGCAGGCACGGGCAACGACAGCGTCGAAGCGGGCCTTGGCAACGACAGCGTCATCGCGGGCGACGGCAATGACACAGTCTTTGGTCAGGGCGGCGACGATACGATCCTTGGCGGTGAAGGTGCCGATTATCTCGATGGCGATTCCGGCAGCGACAGCATTGACGGCGGCACCGGCAATGACACGATCATTGGTGACGACGGCAATGACACGCTCGTTGGTGGGGCGGGCAACGACGAGATCTACGCCTCGACTGGCAACAACCAGATTGACGGCGGGGCGGACAACGACCTGATCTTTGGCGGCGCTTTGGCCGACACAATCCTTGGCGGCACCGGGATGGACACCATCGGGGGCGGCGGCGGCGATGACAGCATCGATGGCGGCGCGGATGACGACACGCTGTCTGGCGGCGCGGGCAACGATACAATCCTCGGCGGCACCGGCAACGACAGCCTTAGCGCGGGCGATGGCGATGACACGCTGTCAGGCGGCACAGGCGACGACACCCTTTCGGGGGAAGGCGGCGACGACCTGCACATCCTCGAGGACAACTTCGGCAATGACCTCATTGACGGCGGCGAGGCTACCGAGACAGGCGGAGATACGCTTGATCTGGGTAATGTCACGAGTGATCTGACGATTGATCTGACTGGCAGCAACCCTGAAAACGGCACGGTTACGGACGGCACCAGCACGGCCACTTTTGCCAATATCGAAACACTCACGCTGGGCGGTGGCATCGACACGATCGTGCTGGCCGATGGCTCGGGGGCGGCTGGTGTTGACGGGTTTGCGGGCCCCACGCAGGACGCCGGCGGGAACTGGACGGGCGTGGACCAGCTTGATGTAAGCGGCATGACCGACCTGAACGGGGCAGTCGCGAACACCGATGACGTAACCGTCACGGACACCAATGGGGACGGGTCGGGCGACGCGATCCTGACATTCCCGGGCGGCGAGAGCATCGTTCTGAACGGTGTGCCGGCCGCCACGTTCGACGACCCCGAAGCGCTTGCCGCGATCGGCATTCCGATGCCCAACTACATCGTTGAGGGCACAAGCGGCGCCGATACCATCAACGCGGGCTATCTGGGCGATCCCCAAGGCGACATGGTGGACGCCAGCGATAACCAGACAGGCACCAATGACGACAGTATCACAGCGGGCGCAGGCAACGATGTCGTCAACGCAGGCGCAGGCGACGACACGGTCAGCGGCGGCACAGGGGCCGATACCCTTTATGGCAACGCGGGCGACGACAGCCTGTTTGGCGATGCCGATGATGACCTGATCTATGGCGGCGACGGGGCCGACACGATTGATGGCGGCGACGGCGGTGACTACCTCAGCGGCGGCGCGGATAACGATTCCCTTTCGGGCGGTGCTGGCGGCGATGACCTTGACGGTGGCGCAGGCAACGACACCATCGACGGCGGCACGGGCGACGACAATCTCGACGGCGGCGCAGGCAATGACAGCCTGACGGGTGGCATTGGCAATGACTCGCTGTACGGCGAGGGCGGTGATGACACCCTGTCCGCAGGCACGGGTAATGACGCGATCTACGCGGGCAGCGGCAACGACAGCGTCGATGCAGGCGCAGGCACCGATTATATCCAGCTCACGTCGGGCAATGACACCGTCCTTGGCGGCGATGATGCTGACAATATCGACCTGCTTGCGGGCGGATATGTGGATGGCGCGGCGGTCACTGTCGATGGGGGCACGGGCGGCGTGGACAATGACACGCTCGACCTTGGCGCGTGGACGTACTACCGCAACCTGACCGAGACGCAGGACGCGGATACCGACAGCACCTCGGGCACCGTCGAGGTGCAGGATGCGGCAGGCAACTGGATCACGGTCACTTTCTCCGAGATCGAAAACCTGCTGCTGCCAGCGCCTTTGCCCAACTATATTGTCGAAGGCACCAGCGGCGACGACGTGATCAACGCGGGCTACACCGGCGATCCCGAAGGCGACATGATCGACGCCAATGACGCGGCCGATGGCTCGAACGACGATAGCGTTGTTGCGGGGGCGGGCAACGACAACGTCAGCTCGGGCGGAGGCGATGACACGGTCGATGGGGGCACGGGCAACGACACCGTTCTTGCGGGCGCGGGCGACGACGTCGTTGACGGTGGCGCGGGCAACGATCTGGTCTTTGGCTTTGACGGTAATGACACGGTCGCGGGGGGCGACGGGGCTGACATCATCAACGGCATGACAGGCAATGACCTGTTGCAGGGCGGCGCGGATAACGACACCTTCGTGACGGAAACATCCTTTGGCACCGATACCATTGTCGGCGGTGAAGGGACCACCACGGGCACCGACAACGACCTTATCCGCACGAACATGTCCGCGACCTCGGACCCGATCACCGTCACCTATACCGCGAACGAGGCCGGTACGATGACCTCGGGCATCAACAGCCTGACTTTCTCCGAGATCGAGCAGATCTGGCTGGACGAGGGCAATGACAACGTGGATGCCACGGCGACAACCACCGGCATCAACATCCGCACCCGCGATGGCGACGACAGCGTCACGGGCGGCGCAGGCGCAGATACGGTCGATGCCGGCACCGGCAATGACTCGGTCATGGGCGGCGCAGGCAACGACGAAATCGACGGCGGTACCGGCAATGACACCCTTATCGGTGGCACGGGCGCGGACGACATCAGCGGCGGCGACGGCGATGACCTTTTTGAGGCCGCCCAAGGTGACACGCTGTCAGGCGGCACTGGCGACGATACTTTCACCCTTGCCGATCTGGGCGAGGCAGGGGCCGCAAACCTGACCATCGACGGCGGCGAAGGCGGCGAGACGGGTGGCGACACGCTGGACCTCAATGGCCAGGCAGATCGCACCACGCTGACCTTCACCAACGGTGACGTGAATGCGGGCGGCCTGTCCGGCACGGTTGAATTGCTCGACGGTAGCGTGGTCAACTTTGCAAACATCGAAAACATCATCTGTTTCGTCCCCGGCACCCTGATCGCAACCCACGCAGGCCTGCGCAAGATCGAGGACCTGAAGGTCGGCGAGCGTGTGATGACGCAAGACAACGGCATGAAGCGCATCGCGTGGATCGGCAAGACAACGGTCAAAGGCAAGGGCAAATTCGCCCCGGTCAAGTTCAACAAATCCGTCTGGCAGGGCGCGACAGACGATCTGGTCGTCTCGCCCCAGCATCGGATGCTGGTCAAAGGGTATCAGGCAGAATTGCTGTTTGGTCACTCCGAAGTGCTGGTTCCCGCGCTGCATATGGTCGACGGCAAAGACGTGGTGATCCAGGAACAAGAGAGCGTGACCTACATCCACATCATGTTCGAGCAGCACGAGATCATCTTTGCCAACGGCATTGCGACCGAAAGCTACCACCCGTCTTCCTTCGGGGTGGGCGGTCTGGCCGACCAGACCCGCGAAGAACTGTTTGCCCTTTTCCCCGAGCTGCGCAGCAACTTGGGCGGTTACGGCGATACGGCCCGCTTGGCCCTGAAAGCCCGCGAAGCAAAGGTGCTGGCCGCCTACGGCTGACCTGTCTCTGGCGGGGGCCGCTGTTTTGGCGGACCCGAAGCCCTCAGCCCAAGCCCTCAGGCTTGGCCAAGGACGCAGGTGGCGCCTTGGCGCCGCCCGTATTTGGTGCCGATGACCTTGCGCGCTGAAAATCCGGCCCCGAAAAGATCGGCCATATTGGGTTTGTGGTGAAGTAGACAAGCGTCTCGAAACCGCAAAAGACACGTGCTGCGATTGGTCGCTTGAACCAACTGTTGCGGCTGGAGCAGCAACGCCCCGGCGCGTGCCGCGTGGTCGAGGGCGATCTCTCCCCCTGTGCCCCGTGATTAGACCTTGCAACAGCGCCCGCACAGGTATTCAGGTGGAGGGATGAAGCTGAACGGCCCGTACCTCTTTATCCTCGCTACCTTGATGATCGATGCCATCGGCATTGGCATTGTCTTCCCGATCATGCCCGATCTGATGGACCGTGTCGGGGCGGCCAACACCGCCCAAGGCGCGTTTTGGGGCGGTGTGATGATGTCGGCCTATGCGGCGGCGATGTTTCTGTTCGGCCCCATCGTGGGCAGCTTGTCCGATGCCTTTGGCCGCAGGCCCGTGCTGATTGCGGCATTGGCGACGCTTGCGCTGGATTACGTCATCATGGCCATGGCGCAGACATTCTGGGTATTGCTGGTCGGTCGGGTGATCGCGGGGATGGCGGGGGCGACCTATATCACCGCCACCGCCTATATATCGGACATCGCACGCCCCGAGGAGCGCGGCGCGGCTTTTGGCCTGATCGGGGCGGCCTTCGGGATCGGGTTTGTCTTTGGGCCAGCCGTGGGTGGCATCGCTTCAGGCTGGCATATCACCGCGCCGTTCTGGATTGCGGCGGGCCTGTCGGCGCTGAACGTGGTCTTCGGGCTGTTTGTACTGCCGGAGTCGCTGAAGCCCGAAAACCGCCGCCCCTTCGGGCGCCGCGATCTGAACCCCTTTGCCAGCATCTTGCGGGCGTTTTTGGTTCCGGGGCTGGCGGTGCCGTTGGTGTGCATCTTTGTGTTCGAGTTCGCCAATATGGTCTATCCGACGCTCTGGGCGTTCTGGGGCCGCGAAGTCTTTGGCTGGGACGGGTTTGTGATCGGGCTGACGCTGTCGGCCTACGGCCTTTTGATCGCTGGGGTGCAGGCGGGGCTGCTGCCGTATCTCACGCGGCGGTTTGGTGATTTCAGGACGCTGCTGCTGGCGTGCGGATGCGCGGTGCTGGGGTTGGCGGGGTTCGGGTTTTCAACGGCGGCTTGGGCTGTGGCCATGGTCCTGCCGCTGGCCACGCTGGCCGATATGGCGCCCCCGTTGCTGACCGCCTTCGCTGCCAACCGTGTGGGCGAGGACGCCCAAGGGCTGGTGCAAGGTGTGATCGCGGCGCTTGCCTCGGTTGCGGCGGTGGCGGCACCTTTGGTCCTGACCGCCACGTTCGAGCGGTTTGTGGACGGCAGCGGCCTCTATTTCCCCGGTGCGCCCTTCTTGATCGCGGCGGTGCTGGTGGTGCTGGTCATGCCTCTGGTTCTGCGGTTGGGGCGCAGGCCGCCCGACTGAGCGCCCCGTGCCTGTCAGCTTTCGTCGATGTTGATCGTGCGCAAGATATCACTGCCTTTCAGTCCAATGGCCGAGGGGCAGGTGGTGCGGGGCAGGTAGGCCACGTCGAACAGCTCGGTTATGATACCGTCAATACGGACCCATTCTACCGTGTCACCGGTGGTCAGATCAATGACCAGCAGACCGCAGCGCGGGGCTGCGTCCCGCGTGGCCAGTGCGGCGTCCAGCGGTAGGTCCTGAAAGGTCTTGTTGTCCCGTGGCAGGCTTAGCCCCATAACGGCGTAGCCGCCCAGAAGCGTCAGCCCCCGTGCATATCCCGGACAAAACGCTATGGCCGTGAACACGCCCGTCGCGGGATCGATCCAGCCAAATTCGCCCTTGCCCGAATTCAGGATCCACAGCTTCCCCTCATGCAGGCGCGGGGAGTGGGGCATGGACAGCCCATCGGCCACGATCTGCCCTGTGGTCACATCCATCACGATGCCGCTGCTGTCGCGGCGGTCGCGCCAGCCGTCCACCACGTTCGAGCGCGACACCGCCGTGACATAGCGCGGCTGCCCGTCGGCCACAGCCATACCGTTCAGGTGGCAGCGGTCTTCGGCGGCAAGGCGGTCAATGAACGCGGGCTTCCAGATCGCGCGAAAACTGTGCCCGTCGGAGACAGTCCCAAGGCAGTTGAACAGCGTGTTCACAAAGACAGGGCCATCCGCGCCGATATCCACATCGTGAATATCAATGTCGCCGGTGATCCACGTCTGTTTGGGGGCATAGACCGCGTCATATCCGTCTTGGCGCGCGCCTTCTGGCAGGATGTTGTCAAAGCGGTAAAGCTGCGCCTGCGTGGCCAGCAGCATCGTGCGGCCATCGTCGCTGACCCCCAACCCCATGCACCGCGGAAAGCTACGCTCGAACACCGAAAGCCTGCCGTCGGGTTTGATGCCAAGGAAAAAGACTTTGCCCGCTTGGTATGTCGTGAAGGCCAGCGATCCGCCACTGCCCGCAAGCCAGTTGATGAACCCCCGCGAGTGGGTCAGATCAAAGGCGGGTGGCGGTGGGGTGGTCATCGGGCAGGCATCCTGTGCGGTGTGGCTTTGGGCGCACTAGACGGTGCAAGCCTGCGCGATGTCAAACGCGAATGTCGCGGAAGGGCGTTGCGGGGATGATGCCTCGGGCGGGGGCGGGGGGTGATAAGCCTTGCTAAATTGCCCGCTCTGCCTATGGTCTTTCCCTGTACCTTTCACGTTTATTTATTATTTGAATTTTACCCCGTCATAACCGGCAAGGTTATTTTGCCTTCGCCATGACATCGGGTCACCAAGCACTTGGGGAGCATGCAAATGCCGGCAACAGCCTTTTTCGACCTTTTGTCCACGGACGAAGACACCCCGATCAGCGGATCGGTTTTTGCAGATAACGGCAATGGCGCGGATGTCGGGACGAACCTGCAGGTCGGCTCGGTCAACGGCATCGCAGCATCGGTCGGCCAGCAGATAACGCTGGCATCGGGGGCGTTGCTGACGGTGAATGCGGATGGCAGTTTCGACTATGATCCCAACGGCGCCTTCGAGGCGCTGGGCGCAGGCGACAGCCAGCCCGACAGCTTTTTCTACGAAGTGGCCTCTCCGAATACGGATGCGTTTGGCAATGGCATTGATCTGGCCGATCTTGACGGGTCGAACGGGTTTCGTATCAACGGCATCGCAGGCAGTGATGTTAGTGGCCAGCATGTGTCGAACGCAGGGGATGTGAATGGCGACGGCTTCGACGATATTATCATCGGGGCGCGGCTGGCAGACCCGGGTGGTGAAGACGCGTCAGGCCAAAGTTATGTCGTGTTCGGCTCGGCTGCGGGGTTTGCCGCCGATCTGGACCTCGCGTCGCTGGATGGCACCAACGGGTTTCGCCTGAACGGGGCGTTACAGGGCAACGTCAGCGGGCAGGATGTCTCGGCAGCGGGGGACATCAACGGCGACGGGATCGATGATATTGTGATCGGGGCACCTGGCCTCGGCTTTGGCGCCCCCAATGCAGGTGGTGCGCATGTGGTCCTTGGCACCACTGCGGGATTTGCGGCTGATTTTGATCTGGTCACGCTGGACGGAAGCAACGGGTTCTCGGTCTTCGGCACCACGCTCAACGATCTTGCAGGCACAGCGGTGTCGAATGCGGGGGACATCAACGGTGACGGCATTGATGACCTGATCATCGGCGCGGAGTTGGCGGACCCCGGCGGGGTTGATGCCGCGGGCCAAGCTTATGTGCTTTTCGGCGCGTCTGGCGGCTTTGCCGCGACGCAGAATGTCTCTGCGCTGGATGGGACCAACGGTTTTGCAATCGACGGTATCGCCGCAGGTGACAACGTTGGCTCGTCGGTCGCGTCGGCGGGGGATGTTAACGGGGACGGCATCGACGATCTTGTCATCGGTGCGCGCGGTGTGAATGCGAACGGGACGAATAGTGCGGGTGCTGCCTATGTGGTCTTTGGCGACACAGGCGGGTTTTCGGCGAACCTTGATCTGGCCACGCTGGACGGCAGCAACGGCTTTGTCGTCAACGGGATTACCGACTTTGACAGCACGGGGACATCCGTATCTTCTGCGGGGGATATCAATGGCGACGGGATCGACGATCTGGCCATTGGCGCACCCGCTGCTGACCCCTTCGGAAACCCGAGCGCAGGCGAGGTTTATATCGTCTATGGCAGCACCGCCGGCTATGCCGCAAACCTGAACCTGTTTGCGCTGGATGCAAACGACGGGTTTGTCATCAACGGCGTTACCGGCAACACGGGCGCGTCGGTCTCGGGGGCAGGCGATGTGAACGGGGACGGGGTCGATGATGTAATCGTCGGTGCGCCGTTCTCGTCCGTAGTTGGATCTATCAATTTTGGCCAAAGTTATGTGGTGTTCGGCAATAATGCAGGGTTCGGGACCAATCTGAACCTCGCGGATATTGACGGCACAAACGGGTTTGTCATCAACGGGATCAATGAGCAGGACCTCAGCGGCTCATCGGTGAGTGCTGCAGGCGACATCAACGGTGACGGGTTGGATGACCTGCTGATCGGGGCGCATTATGCGGATCCGAACGGGACGGCCAATGCAGGCCAAAGCTATGTCGTGTTCGGCAGCGCGTCCTTTGATACCTCGGTCTCGGCTGTGTTTGTGGACGTGGCGGGGGCGAACGACGCCGCCGTTGCCAATGACGATACGGTAGCGGTTGCCGAAGACGGCATCACCAGCGGTCAGGTGCTGGCTGACAACGGCGCAGGGGCCGACAGCGATGTGGATGCAGGCGACACGCTCAACGTACACGCCGTAAACGGGGACGCAGCCAACGTCGGCAGCCAGATCACCCTTGCCTCTGGTGCGCTGGTGACGGTGGGGGCCGACGGGACGTTTGTCTATGACACCAACGGCGTATTCGATGCGCTTGCCACGGGCGAGAGCGCGTCTGATAGTTTTACCTATGCGGTCACCGATGGCTCTTTCACTCAATCCGCAGGCGTCTTTGCGGCCAGCCTGGCGCTTGGCACGCTTGATGGGACCACGGGGTTTGTGATTAACGGCGTGGCCTTGGGGGACAGGGCGGGGCAGGCCGTGTCTTCGGCTGGCGACGTGAATGCGGACGGCATCGACGATCTGATCATCAGCGCCCCCTTGGCCGATCCAAACGGCAACACCAACGCAGGCACGCAATATGTGGTCTTTGGCGCTGCCTCAGGGTTCGGCAGCAGCTTCGAGCTTTCCACCCTCGACGGGACCAACGGCTTTGTCCTGAACGGCTCTGCCAACGATGAGGGAAGCGGCAACAGCGTATCCGCAGCGGGGGATGTGAACGGGGACGGTATCGATGACATCGTGATCGGCGCATCACAGGCGGATATAGGCGGTTTGAACGCAACAGGGCAGGCCCATGTCGTCTTTGGCAGCGACACAGGTTTCGCTGCAAGCACGGATTTGGACACGCTGAACGGCACCAACGGTTTCACAGTCGTCGGGATCAGCGCGGGCGACTTTTTGGGCAATGGGGTCAGCGCGGCTGGTGATTTTAACGGCGACGGATTTGACGACATCATCCTTGGGGCGTCGGGCGTAGACAGCGGCAATGTGAATTCGGGTACGTCATATCTTGTTTTCGGGTCTGACGCTGGGTTTGGCAGCAGCTTTGATTTGGCCACGTTGGACGGGACAAACGGGATTGCGCTGAACGGCGCGATCAACGGCGACCAAAGCGGCTACGCCGTGGGTGCGGCGGGCGATGTGAACGGTGACGGGTTCGACGATGTCATTATCGGCGCACGCACGGGTTATGACTACAGCGGCGGCAGCTTTGGCTATGCCGGGCGCAGCTTTGTGGTCTTTGGCACTGATACGGGCCTGAGCGGTGATCTGGACCTGTCCACGTTGGACGGCACCAATGGTTTTGTCATGGACGGGCTGAACGCCTATGACTATGCGGGCCGCGTTGTTTCATCGGCGGGGGATATCAACGGGGACGGGTTTGACGACATCATGATCGGTGCCCCTTCGGCCGGCACTGGCGGCGAGGTCTATGTCGTCTTTGGCACCAACACGGGCTTCACACCCAGCGTTGATCTGGCAGCCCTTAACGGCACAAACGGCTTTACGATCAACCGCGCGGGCGGGGCCGGCTATGCGGGAGGGTCGATTGACCTGGCGGGCGACATCAACGGCGACGGGCTGGATGATATCATACTCAGTGACTTGATCGCGACGTCGGATGGCGTGGTGCAGGCGGGCGCAAGCTATGTCGTGTTCGGCAACACCGCAGGGTTTGGTGCAACGCTTGATCTGGGCACTTTGGACGGGACCAACGGCTTTGCACTGGGCGGGATCGACCAAACCGATTTAAGCGGCCGCAGTGTGTCGGCTGCGGGTGATGTCAATGGCGATGGCATTGACGATCTGATGGTTGGGGCGTTCTTTGGCGATCCGAACGGCGCGGACAGCGGCGAAGCCTATGTGGTCTACGGGCGGGCAACCTTTACGCCAGTGGTCGATACAGCAACAGTGACGTTGACCGTAGAGGGTGCGAATGACGCACCCGTGCTGGGCGCGATCGCCCAAGCGGATGTGACCGATACCCAAGATATCCAAGACGTCACCACGACACTTTTCGCCAGCTTCAATGATCTCGACCTGACGGACACCGATCACACGCTGGCCGTGACCAGCACAGGCACATCCGGCGTGACCAACGGGCTGGCGCTGGACGCAGCGGATCTGGCGGGGCTGATTAGCACCGACAGCCTGTTCGTGGACGGCGGCGCGGGGTTGGCTTCGCTGGCCTTTACGGCCAGCAGCGGCGCGTTCGATTACCTTGCCGCTGGCGAAACCGTCACGCTGGGCTATCAGGTGGCCATCAACGACGGTAACGGGGGCATCGGCACCCAAACCTTCGACGTGGTTGTCACAGGCGTGAGCGAGCTGACACAGGCGCGTGCCGATGTCCTGCTGGCCAGCGAAACCATGGTGCTGTCAGGCTCGGTTCTGGCCGACAACGGGGGCGGCGCCGATCTGGGTGATAACCTTGAGATACTGGCCGTGAACGGCCTTGAGGCGGGGGTGAGCACACAGTTCGCGCTGCCCTCGGGGGCGCTGCTGCTTTTGCGGGCGGATGGTACGTTTGACTATGATCCGAACGGCATGTTCGAACATCTTGCGTCGGGGACGATCGGCTATGATACCTTCACCTACGAGCTTGGCGGCGATGCGGGCGGCATATCGGGGGCTTTGGCGATTATCGGCATCCTTGGCGCTGACAACCGCGATCTGTTGGTCGGCACGTCCCTTGGCGATACGCTGAGCGGCGGCAATTTCGCAGATACGCTGGAAGGCGGCGTGGGTGCGGATGTGCTGAACGGTAACAACGGCAATGATTTGCTGGATGGTGGCAACGGCGCTGATCTGCTGGATGGCGGTGCCAATGACGATATGCTTATCGGGTTCTTTGGCAATGACACTTTGCTGGGCGGCACGGGCGACGACACGTTGCAGGGGCAGTCAGGCGTTGACAGCCTTGAGGGCGGCGAGGGCGCAGACAGCCTGAGCGCAGGCGGCGGCAGTGACGTGCTGCGCGGCGATGCGGGGAACGATCACCTGAACGGCGGCAGCGGGAATGACCTCATTTACGGCGGGGACGAAAATGACACCATCGAGGGGCAAGTCGGATCTGACACGATCTTTGGCGATGGCGGGGATGACGTTCTGAATGGCGGCGCGGGCCTTGATCATATCTACGGTAATGCGGGGAATGACACGATTGATGGCGGCCTGACGAATGATCTGCTCTATGGCGGCGATGGCGCAGATGATATTCACGGCAATTCCGGTTCGGACTTCATAAACGGGGATGACGGTGACGACCAGCTGTTCGGCGAGGGCGGCAACGACAATATGGACGGCGGCGCAGGTGACGATACGCTGATGGGCGGCGTGGGGAATGATACGCTGACGGGCGGCGCGGGTGCCGACACGTTGACGGGCGGCACAGGCGCGGATGATTTCGCCTTTACCGACGGCTTTGGTGCGGATGTGGTGACGGACTGGCTCAACAACATCGATGACTTCGATCTGAGCGGGTTTGCAGGGGCCTCCAGCTTCGCCGATGTCACGGCTGCGGCGACGCAGTCGGCGGCGGACGTGCTGCTATCGTTTGCCGGCGGGGATACCGTGCTGATCCAGAACGCCACGCTGGCGCAGCTGGATGCGGGTGATTTCGTGTTCTAAGCGGGCAGGTGGGGCGCATGGCCCTGCCAAACCGCACAAATTCAACCGAAACATGAGATGTATACAAAGGTATACTGTAGATATCTGTATCCGACTGGTCTAAGAGAGGGGCAAATCCATAGCCAGAGGGAATCTCTCATGTCCGATATTATCTACACCAAAGTTGATGAAGCGCCCGAGCTGGCCTCTGCCTCTTTCCTGCCGATCATCCAGAAATTCGCCGCCGCAGCGGGCGTGTCGGTCGGCACCAAAGACATCAGCCTTGCGGGCCGCATCCTCGCGACCTTCCCCGAGCATCTGACTGCCGATCAACAGCAAAGCGATGATCTGGCAGAGCTGGGCCGTCTGGTAAAGACGCCCGAGGCCAACGTGATCAAACTGCCCAACATCTCGGCCTCTGTGCCGCAGCTTGTCGCCGCGATCAAAGAGCTTCAATCCCAAGGGTTTGCACTGCCCGACTACCCCGAAGCCCCAAGCACAGACGCGGAAAAAGCCGTGCGCGCCAAATACGACGGCATCAAGGGCTCGGCTGTGAACCCTGTTCTGCGCGAAGGCAACTCGGACCGCCGCGCGGCAAAGGCTGTGAAAAGCTTTGCCCAAAGCAACCCGCACCGCATGGGCGAATGGACTGCCGATAGCCGGACCGTTGTGTCGTCGATGTCGGGCGGTGATTTCTTCTCGAACGAAGTTTCCACCACGCTGGCGAATGAGGCCACAGCCAAGATCGTTCTGGTCAACGACGCCGGTGAGACGGTCCTGAAAGAGGGCATCACATACCCCGCAGGCACCGTGGTCGACGCAACCTATATGAGTGCTGCGGCCCTGCAAGCGTTCCTGGCCGAGCAGATCGCCCAGACCAAGAAAGACGGCACGCTGTTTTCGCTGCACATGAAGGCGACGATGATGAAGGTCTCTGACCCGATCATCTTTGGCCACGCGGTCAAAGCCTTCCTCGCGCCCGTGTTCGAGAAGCACGGCGACGCGATGGCCGATCTGGGCGTGAACCCCAACTCGGGCCTTGGCGATTTGCTGGCCCGTGTCGAGGGCAACGCCGACATCATGAAAGATATCGAGGCCTGCATGGAAGCGCGCCCGCCGATGTATATGGTCGATTCAGACAAGGGCATCACCAACCTGCATGTCTCCTCGGACGTCATCATCGACGCCTCCATGCCGGCCCTGATCCGCGCAGGCGGCAAAGGCTGGGGCCCCGACGGGAAAGAGGCGGACGCCAACTGCGTCATCCCCGACAACTCCTATGCGCCCGTCTACGACGAGACGATCAAGTTCTTCAAAGAGAACGGCAAGATGAACCCTGCCACCGCAGGCACCGTGCAAAACATCGGCCTGATGGCGCAAAAGGCCGAGGAATACGGCTCTCACCCCACCACGTTCGAGTTGCCTGCCGCGGGTACCGTCAAGATGATTCTCGACGATGGCACCGTGCTGCATGAGCATACCTGTGACGCGGGCGACATCTGGCGCTCTGCCTCTGCACGCAAGGCTCCCATCGAAGACTGGGTGAACCTCGCCATCGACCGCCAGCGTGCCGAAGGTTGCCGCGCGATCTTCTGGCTGGACGCGGACCGCGCCCACGACGCCGAGCTGATCGCCTATGTCAAACCCATCCTCGAAGCAAAAGGCGTAGCCGATAAGTTCGAGATCATGGCCCCGCGTGAAGCGACCCGCGCCTCGTTCGAGACGATCACAAAGGGTGAGAACACGATCGCGATCACCGGCAACGTGCTGCGCGACTACCTCACCGATCTGTTCCCGATCCTCGAGCTGGCGACATCGGCCAAGATGCTGTCGATCGTGAAGTTGATGCAGGGTGGCGGTTTGTTCGAGACAGGCGCGGGCGGTTCTGCCCCCAAGCACGTCCAGCAGTTGAACGAGGAAAACCACCTGCGCTGGGACAGCCTTGGCGAATTCTGTGCGCTGGGCGAAAGCCTGACGTTCCTTGCCGATAGCAAGGGCAACGACAAGGCCCGCGTTCTGGGGGCCGCCGTTGATGCCGCGACCCAAGGGATCCTTGACCACGGACGCTCGCCCTCGCGCAAGGTAGGTGAGCCTGACAACCGCGCCAGCCACTACTGGTTTGCCCGCTACTGGGCCGAGGCGCTGGCGATGCAGAACAGCGATGCGGAACTCTCCGCGCATTTCGCACCCGTTGCCAAAGCACTGGCCGATGGCGAAGAGGCGATCCTGAGCGAACTGGCCGCTGTGCAAGGTGCCGCGGCTGATCTGGGCGGCTATTTCCGCACAGACGCGGCCAAGACAGCCGCCGTGATGCGCCCGTCGGCCACGCTGAACGCAATCATCGGCTAAGGCCGCTGACCACACGAAAAACAAAGGGCCACGCATCGGTGAATGATGCGTGGCCCTTTTCCGTTTGTGCAGGGGGCAGGGGTTAAAAGATGAAGTCGCCCGCGTCAAAGTCGGCCAGTGCAGCGTTGGCGAAGGTCACGGTATTTGCGCCGCTACCCAGCACCACGGCAGTGCCGATCTGGGTTGCGTTGGCGGTCCAGTCGGCAAAGCTGTTGACCAGCGACAGGGCACCCACATCAATAAGGTCCACCGCGCCGTTCCAATCGGTCACCTGGTCCATGCCGTGCCCGTCTTCAAAGACAAAGGCATCCGCGCCGGTCCCGCCTTGCAGCGTGTCATCGCCAGTGCCACCGACAAGCTTGTCTCCGCCTGCGCTGCCCACAAGCCAATCCTGACCCGCGCCGCCAGAAAGCGTGTCATTGCCACCACCCGCAAAGAGGTCGTCATTGCCTGCGTCGCCGCTCATCAGATCAAAGCCCGCGCCGCCTTCCAGTTTGTCGTCGCCCGCGCCGCCCGACATCTGGTCAGAACCCGCGTTGCCGACGATCCGGTCTGCATCGGCGCCCCCCGTCATCGTGTCATTGCCCGAACCACCAAAGAGCGTGTCAGAACCCGCACCGCCCGACAGGTTGTCAGAGGATAGGCCACCGCGCACCAGATCCGCGCCCGCGCCGCCCGTCAGCACATCCGCGCCGGTCTGGCCGTCCAGCGTATCGTCGCCCTTGCCGCCAAAGACCGTGTCGGCCCCCGTACCGCCCTGAATGACGTCATTGCCGCCGCTGCTGGTGGTTGATGTTTCACTGTCGCCAAAGATGCGGTCGGCGCCTGCGCCTCCATAAAGGCTGTCATCGGCGCCAACGACGGTATTCGTGGTGGCGCTGTCGCCATAGATCGTGTCATTGCCCGCACCGCCATAGATCGTGTCAGTGGCCCCGATGACGGTGGCATTGGTGGCCGTGATGGCATCCCCGCCGATCATGTCGTCACCGCCCCCGCCATAGATCGCGTCGCGTGCTCCGGTTACGGTGCCTGCTGATGCGGTTTGTACGTCTCCGCCGATCACGTCGTTGCCTGCGCCTCCGTAGACGGTATCGGCGCCGCCTGCCGCATTCTGGCTGGTGGTGGTGAAATCACCGGCGATGCTGTCATCCCCCAACAAGCCGTACAGCACGTCACTGCCGCCCAGATTGGTGCCCGTCGAAGCGGTCACCCGCGCATCGCCGTGCACCATATCATCACCGCGACCCGCGCGGACGGTGTCATTGCCGCCTGTGAAATCCACGCTGTTGTCCACGCGGTCGACATCGCCATAGTAAAAGCCCGCCGAAGTCGAGCTCGACAAGGTTTGGATCATGTCATTGCCACCTGTCAGTGTGGCAGTGCCGTTCACGTTAAAGAAATCGCCCACAAGGTAGGCATCGGTAACATCGGCAAGGTTGCGGATAATGTCATTGCCGCCCGTAATATTGCCGCCGCCAGACCCGTCAAATGAGCCGCCTTCACCGATAAGCTGAGCAAATGTGACAGTGCCATCTGTCAGGGTGATGACGTCATTGCCGCCCGTTTGCGATGTGGTGGGGGCGGTAATGCTGTTGGCATCGCCGTTCACAAAAATAAAGCCCGTCCCCGCCACGTCGATCGTGTCAGACCCGAAAACGACGTTGCTGTTGGTGACATTCCCGACATCGCCCCCGACGAAAGAGCCTGCGGTGCTGTCATCACGCACGGTAATCGTGTCATCGGCAGCGGTGAATATGCTGTTGGAGATCGCGTTGCCGTCGCCAAAGATGTTCGCATTCAATCCCGAGGTCACCTCGATCGTGTCCTGGCCCGCCACGAATGTACCGGTGTCCAGATTGTCTATATCGCCATACAGCGCGTAATTCCGGGTGGAGCCGGTCGCACCCACAAAGACGTCGTCCCCGCCAGAAGAGGCACTGCTGAGAGACGTGAGATCGTCCGCATCGCCATAGAAGGACACGCTTGGCAGACCGCCGGTCGAGGTCAGCTCGACCATCGTGTCATTGCCGCCCGTCAGCGCCGCGCCCGTCGTGCTGCCCCCCAAATCGCCATAGACGTTTGAATAGGTGCCGGTGAAGAAGTCGTCGCCGCCGTTCAATGTGGCCCCTGCCGCCATTGATATCGCATCGCCATAAAGTTGTAGCTGCCCGATGCCACCCTGAAACTGGTCGCCGCCGCCATTGAGAGTTGTGCCTGTCGCAACATGGATCGCGTCTCCCCCGATGGCGGTAAAGCCCACGGGTGTGCCAAGGCGGAAGATGTCATTGCCCTGCGCCATCGCGGCATAAAGCGCGTCTTGTGCTGCGGCGGTAGACGTCATCGAAATCATGCCGGCGTCGATAGACAGGCCGGTGATGATCACATCGGGATTTGTCGCATCCGCGTTGTCCACGGCAATCTCGATCGAGTTGATGGTGCCAGTATAGGGGTTTGCCCCGCCCACAAACGACAGGCCAACGCCCGAGATTTCGATATCGTCATTCACCGACAGGTTAAAGTTGGTGTAGGAAAAGTCGCCGCCGTTCTCGACAGTTTCGGTTGCGTTAAAGCGGAAGGCATTGGTGAAATTGTTGAACACCGCATCGGCGTTGATGAGATCGAAAATGGCCATGGGAGAGATACTCTTTTCTGAAAGTAACAGGGTGAAGGTCTAGAAAATAAAGTCGGTTGCGTCGAAATCTGCCAGTGTGCTGGCGGCGAAAGTTATAGTGTTTGCACCGCTGCCCAGCACAACAGTGCCGCCTGCCTGTGCCGCGTTTGCGGTCCAGTCGGCAAAGCTGTTCACCAGAGTTAGTGCGCTGACGTCGACACGGTCTGCAGCGCCGTTCCAGTCGTTCACGCGGTCAAGCCCGTGCCCGTCTGCAAAGATGAATACATCCGCGCCAGTCCCGCCAGACAGCGTGTTATTGCCGCTGCCACCTTGAAGGTGATCGCTGCCGGTGCTGCCGAACAACTGGTCGCTGCCCGTGCCACCCTCCAGCGTATCAAGACCCGCACCGCCCAGCAGCAGGTCGTCGCTTGCATCCCCGCTGAGGCTGTCGAAACCCGCGCCACCCTCGAGCCGGTCCACGCAGGCGCCGCCGCTGATGATGTCAGACCCCGCGTTGCCCGCGATCAGATCAGCGCCGTCTGCGCCCGCAAGCGTATCGTCGCCATTGCCACCGTAAAGGCTGTCATCGCCTGTGCCTCCGTCAAGCAAATCCACAGCTTGACCACCCCGCAGCACGTCGTTATCCGCCCCGCCAAACAGCGTCTCAGTCCCGCTTTGTCCGTCGAGGGTATCATTGCCGCTTTGCCCCATCAGGCTGTCGCTGAAGTTGCCGCCCGCGATAACGTCATTACCACCGATTAGCGTGCCGCCTGCTGCGCTCTCGCCGTAGACGGTGTCGTTGCCCGAGCCGCCAAAGATGAAATCATCGCCCCCCGCGATGATAAACCCGTCCCCCGCGTCGCCCACAATCAGGTCCGCGCCCGCGTCACCGTGCAGGACATCGTCGCCGCCTGCCACAGTGGCGTTGGCTGTGTCTGCCATTGTCGCATCGCCGTAAACCGTGTCGTTGCCGCCGCCGCCGCGAATGCTGTCGACGCCGCCGGTTAGCGCAGTAGCACCCAGAACCGAGCCTACGTCGCCTGCAATCACATCATTGTCCGCGCCACCGTTCAGCACGTCCATCCCACCTGTCACATCTACGGTGGTCGAGTTGAAGTCGCCGATGATCAGGTCATCGCCCACTTCGCCGAACGCGGTGTCGTTACCCGCGATAATCGTGCCCGATGCGGCGATTTGACGCGCATCACCGTAAATTGTGTCGTCGCCACGGCCTGCGCGGATTGAATCGCTCCCGCCGCCAAAACTTGCGCTTACCAGCACCGCAACGGCGTCGCCGAAGTAGGTGGTGTCGAGGGCAGTCTGGCTGATCGTCTCGATCCGGTCGTTGCCGCCGTAAAGGGTTGTTCCAATGCTCACTTGGGTTGCATCGCCGAAAAAGACAGCTGAATTCAGGTTGCCGAAGTTCCGGATAATATCGTTGCCGCCCGTATATGTGCCGTTGGTCGATGCGCCTATGAAACGTGTGAAGTCGCCATACACGCTTACGCTTGCGGTTTCCCCGGCACTTATGGTGATGACATCCTCTCCCCCGATCATCGGTGCGGTGTTTGTGTTGAGGTCTTGTGCGTCGCCATAGATGACGCGGCTGCCCGAGCCGCCTACCGAGATCGTATCGTTGCCGAACATCACCGTGGAATTATCAACGTCTTGTGCATCACCATAGATCGCAGCGGCACCCGTGCTGTCTGCACGCACCGTAATCAGGTCATCGCCCGCCGTCATTACCGCAGCATTTTCCATCAGTGCCACATCACCGAAGACCAAGGAGGTGCCCGCACCGGCAGTCAGTGTTATCGTATCGTCGCCCGATGTGAAGTCGACATTGGCAATTTCGTTTGCATCGCCTCGGATGAAATACTGACGTGTCGAGCCGACTGCACCAGTGAACGTGTCATCGCCACCGCTGGACGGCCCCCCTTGGGTGATGTTTCCTACGTCACCGGTAAAATAGACAACCGGTTGCTGCCCGACCGAAGGGCCTTCTATGAAGGTATCATTGCCCCCGTGCAGCACGCCGTTGCCGACCAGCAGCTCTGCGTCACCATGAACAATCGCAAAAACGCCGTCAAAGGTATCATTCCCACCGGTCAGTGTAGCATTGCTTCGAATACCGTAAGCGTCGCCAGCCACCACGACATCTCTGCCGCCGCCTAGGAACATATCGCTTCCAGCGATCGCGTTTGTGCCGCTCAAAACGTTTCGGAAATCTCCTGCAACATCAACAAAATCCGGGGCAGGGGCCAATAAAAACGTGTCATTGGAAACCGCTAGCGCCGCATAGAAAGCGTCATAGGTTAGGCCCGAAGGTCCAGCCAGCAAGCTGGCGTCGACGGATACCCCAGAGATCACGATATCCGGGTTGGTCGGGTCGGTGCCATTGATGCTAATTTTGATATCGGTGATCGTCCCTTTGTAGGGATCGTTGCCCCCTACAAAGGCAAGGCCCGTGCCCGTAATCTCGATGTGATCGGCGGTCGGGTTTGCCGTATTCAGATAGGCGAAATCCCCGCCATTCTGGACAAGATCGGCCGCCGCGAAACGAAAATCACTGTTTGCGTTAAAGTTGCGCTCATCAATATTGCTAAAGTCGAACTGGGCCATGATGCCCCCCTTACGTGTCCAAGTGAATTTGCTTAAAAAGACGGTACAGACCAAGGGACGTAGCGCCCCCTCGCGAGGGTGTCCTCTCGGCGCAGCCTTGGTCAATGCGGTGTGCGTGAAAAATACGTTAATTCTGCACGCGATATACCATAGATGCGTTGATGGCGGCGTTTCCCGCAGGGCGGGTCGGGCGCAGTGGTCCTTGCGGGCTTGCATTCGCTGCCAGACACCGCACAAAGGCATCAGACGCAAAACAGGGGCTTTGGGATGATTGGATACGCGGGCCTTTTTGCATCGGCGTTCCTTGCTGCCACGCTATTGCCTATGGGGTCCGAGGCCGTGCTGGTGGGGTTATTGCTGCAAGGGGATCACCCGCTGGTCTTGCTTCTGGTGGTGGCAACCGTTGGCAATGTCGCCGGTTCTGCGCTCAATTGGGTGTTGGGGCGGTTTGCGCGCAAGTACGAGGGCAGGCGGTGGTTTCCAGCCAGCCCCGCGCAGATTGCGCAGGCTCAGGCATGGTATCTGCGCTATGGTAAATTCTCGTTGCTGCTGTCTTGGGTGCCCATCATCGGCGACCCGATCACGGTGGTCGCAGGGGCGCTGCGCACGCCGTTGGTGACGTTTCTGGTGCTGGTGACGCTGGCCAAGGCCACGCGCTATGGCGTGCTGGCATGGGCCACCTTCGCGTTGATGTAGCCCGGCGGCGTGTGACGCTGCGTGAGCGGGCGCGCCTGCACGCATAATCCCATAGACACCGCGGGCCAAGACTGGCTTATTTTCCAGTGTGTAACGCGGGGAGGGCGGAGATGCGCTTTGACTACGTGATTGTTGGAGGGGGATCGGCGGGATCGACGCTGGCTGCTCGCCTGTCCGAGGACCCCGAAACAAGCGTTTGTTTGCTTGAGGCAGGCGGGACGGGCACGCATTGGGCCATCCGCGCCCCTGCTGCGGTGGTGTCCATGCTGCCGGGCTATGGCAAAATCTCGAACTGGGCTTATCAGACGGTGGCGCAAGCGGGGCTTGGCGGGCGCAAGGGCTATCAGCCACGCGGCAAGGCGCTGGGCGGATCAAGTGCGATCAACGCGATGCTTTATGTGCGCGGCCAGCGCGAGGATTACGATGGCTGGGCAGACATGGGCTGCACGGGCTGGGGCTGGGACGATGTGCTGCCCTATTTCCGCAAGTCCGAGGGCCACGAGGACGGCGACAGCGCAATGCACGGCGGCACAGGGCCGCTTCAGGTCAGCCACCAGAAATCTCCGCGCCCGATCACCCGCGCGTTCATCGAGGCGGCCAAACAGCACCAGCACCGCGAGGTCACAGACTTTAACACCGGCGATAACGACGGCGTGGGCCTCTATCAGGTGACGCAATTCCATGATGCTGCCCGCAATGGCGAGCGGTGCTCGGCTGCGGCGGCCTATCTGCACCCAGTGATGGACAGGCCCAACCTGACCGTCATCACCCGCGCCCACGCCACGCGCCTGTCGCTGGAAGGCACTCGCGCCACAGGCGTGCATTACCGCGTTGGCAAGGCCGATAAACACGTGGGCGCGGCGCGTGAGGTGATCTTGTGCGGCGGGGCGTTTAACTCGCCGCAGTTGCTGCAATTGTCGGGCATCGGGCGCCCCGACGACATCGCCCCCCACGGGATCGAGGTTGTGCATGAACTGGCAGGTGTCGGGCAAAACCTGTCGGATCATCTGGACATGACGCTGGCCTATAAATCCAAAGACACGGATAATTTCGGCATCGGCCTGCGCGGCACGGTCAATCTGGTGAAGCACATCCTTGAGTGGCGCCGCACGGGCAAGGGCATGATTGCCACGCCGTTTGCCGAAGGGGCGGCCTTTTTGAAAACCGATACGGCGCTGCCGCGGCCCGACATCCAGCTGCATTTTGTGATCTCGGTGGTGGATGACCATGCGCGCAAACTGCACGCGGGCTATGGCTATAGCTGCCATATCTGCGTGTTGCGCCCTGCATCTCGGGGGACTGTGACACTGGCCAGTGCGGACCCGATGGCAGCACCCGCCATCGACCCCAACTATCTGGCCGAAGACGCGGACTTGCGCACCCTGATCAAGGGGACCAAAATGGCGCGTGACATTATGAAAACGCCGCCCCTTGCCGCCTTTGAGCATAAGGAGCTGTTCGGCATCCGCGACGGGATGGACGATGCGGAGTGGGCCGCGCAGATCCGCGCCCGCGCCGATACGATTTACCACCCCGTAGGCACCTGCAAAATGGGTGTGGATGACATGGCCGTGGTGGACCTTGCCTGCCGCGTCCACGGGATGCAGGGGCTGCGCGTTGTCGATGCCTCTATTATGCCCACCGTTCCCAGCGGGAACACCAACGCCCCCACGATCATGATCGCCGAGAGGGTGGCAGATTTGATAAAAGCGGACGCAACAGCCGCCGCCTAAGTAACCAGAAAAACAGGAGAAAGACCCCATGTTCGGACAAATGATGCACATGCCGTTGACCATCGGCAGCCTGATCGACCACGCCGCCCGTTTCCACACCGCAGGTGAGATCGTCTCGGTCGAGACGACAGGCGGGATGGAGCATTCAACATGGGGTGAGGTCGGTGCCAATGCCCACCGTCTGGCCAGCGCGCTGCGCAAGCTGGGGCTGGAAGAGGGCGCACGCTGTGGCACGATTGCGTGGAACAACCGCCGCCACCTCGAGATCTACTTTGGCGTCGCGGGCGGCGGGTTTGTCTGCCACACGATCAACCCGCGCATGGGGCCTGAACAGATGGTCTATGTCATCAACCATGCCCGCGACGAGGTGTTGTTCATCGACGCAACCTTCGTTGCCGCAGCGGGCCAACTGGCCCCCGCGCTCAAACACTGCAAACACATCGTCTTGATGGGTCCACGGGATGAAGCTGCCGCCGAAGCCGTGCCGGGGCTTATGTTCTTTGACGAGCTGTTGGAGACAGGTGACGCGTCAGAGCCGTGGCCCGAACTGGACGAGAATGCCGCCTCGAGCCTGTGCTATACCTCCGGCACCACGGGCGACCCCAAGGGCGTGCTGTATTCCCACCGCTCAACCGTGCTGCACACAATTGTGGGCAACCAGCCTGACGCGCTCAATATCTCGGCCCGTGATACGGTGCTGCCTGTGGTGCCGATGTTCCACGTCAACGCGTGGGGCGTGCCCTACATTGCCGCGATGACGGGCTGCAAGCTGGTGCTGCCGGGGCCAAATCTGGACGGGGTCAGCCTTGTGAACCTGATTGACCAGTCTGAAACCACGCTGGCGCTGGGCGTGCCTACGATCTGGATGGGCCTGCTGGGCGCGCTGGAGACGACGGGCAGCAAGATGCCGAGCCTGACGCGCACGGTTGTGGGCGGCTCTGCGCTGCCGCCGTCGATGATCCCGAAATTCGCGGCTTACGGCGTTGATCTGATCCACGCGTGGGGGATGACCGAAACCTCGCCTTTGGGCTCGGTGAACCAGCTGCTGCAACGCCACACCAAGCTGAGCGTGGAAGAACAGGCTGAAATTCGTCTGGGGCAGGGGCGCCCACCCTACGGCGTTGATCTGCGCGTGATAGACGATGCAGGCACCGTGCTGCCCCATGACGGCGAAGCGCAGGGCGATCTGCAAGTGCGCGGCCCGTGGATTGTGGATACGTATTTCGGCAAGGACGCGCCCGCACTCACCGACGACGGCTGGTTTGACACGGGCGATGTGGCGACCATCAACGAGGAGGGGTTCATGGTGATCCGCGACCGCTCCAAGGACATCATCAAATCGGGGGGGGAATGGATTTCGACCGTGACGCTGGAGAACATTGCCATTTCGCACCCTGCCGTCACCAATGCCGCCGCCATCGCCGCGCTGCATACCAAATGGGACGAGCGTCCCGTGCTGGTGGTCATCAAGGCCGACGAGGTGTCAGAGGCCGATCTGCTGGCGTATTACAAGGGCAAGGTCGAAAGCTGGCAGGTGCCCGACCGCGTGATCTTTGTCGATGAATTGCCCATCGGCTCGACAGGGAAGGTGCAGAAAAACAAACTGCGCGAAGCCTACGGCAACGTCCTTCTTGACGCTGAATAAGGCAGGTTGCGCGGCCCTTGGGCCGCGCTCTCCCGATTGATGTTGCGTTTGGCGCGGGCTGTGCCAAACTAACGCAGCATCTGGGGAGATACGATGAGTGACGGCCAAACTGCGCAATCCTTGCGCGGCACTGTAAATGCATTGATTGCGGCAAAGGACGTTCTTGGCGCGTGGAACATCTGTGCCGACGCGTTGCAGCAACGCGGAATGGTGAACATTGTCTATGGCGCCACGCGGGTGCCGACCTGGGGCATCATCGGCGATGGCAAGGACGCGCTGGTCCTGTACCGCGGGCCGCAAGCCTACGCCGACATTTATCTGGGCGAAGAGCTATACCGCCACTCGCCGACCTATGAATGGGCCGAAACCAATTCAGGCTATGCCAGCTGGGCCGAAGCCGTCGAACAAAGCAAAATCGTGCCGACAAAGGAACAGATGCGGATTATGCAGCTGAACGTCGAGTATGGCTGCCTTGCGGGGTATGTGGGCGGATTAAACCAACTGGTGCCGGGGATGCGCGGCGTTGTGGGGATCAGCCCCGGGCGTAACCTGACACCGGCGCAAACCGATGCGCTTTGGGAAAAGGTCGGGCCGGACATCCAGATGCTGTGCAATCTGATGCACCTGCGCTTTGCCTCTTTGCCGCAAATCTCGCAGCGCCGCCCGCTGACCAGTCGCCAACGCGAGGCGCTGACGTGGTGTGCGCAGGGCAAGACGATGCAAGACGTGGCGACCATCATGCAGCTTAGCGTGGCGACGGTGGAAAAACACCTGCGCCTTGCCCGCGAAGCGCTGGACACGCAAACCACTGCCCATGCGGTGCAAAAGGCGACATCGCTGAACCTGTTGGTGGAAACGCAAACCTAGCTAAGCAAACGCGGGATGCGCCGCGGCTGCCGCGCGGACCAGCCCTGCAATGCCTTCCAGTTGCGCCGCCAAAGCAGAGGTGTTGCGCCAGATCATGCCAACGGTTCGTTTCGGGTGCGGCGCACCCATTGCCGCCACATGCACATTGGCCGAACGTGTCTCGACCGGAATGGCCATTTCGGGGATCAGCGTCACGCCAATACCCGCCCCCACCATCTGCACCAAAGTGCTAAGCGACGAGCCATCCAGCCCCTCACGCGGCAAAGCGTTGCGCGTGGCACAGAACGACAGCGCCTGATCCCGAAAGCAATGGCCTTCCTCCAGCAGCAGCAACTTCATCTGGCTGAGCGTGTCCATATCGGGCACGGGGCGGTCCGCGTCATGTGCAGGGCGCACCAGCATCATCGCCTCGTCGAACAGGGCGACCTCGGTCAAAGACGGCTCGGACACGGGCAGGGCGACGATGGCACAGTCGAGCTTGCCCGCGCCCAGTTCCTCGATCAATTTGTGGGTCATCGTTTCGCGCACCAGCAGGTCGATGTCGGGGTGGGCGGCGGTGATCTGCCCGATCACCGAAGGCAGCAGATAGGGCGCAATTGTCGGGATCACCCCGATGCGCAACCGCGTCAGCGCCACGCCGCCCGTACTGCGCGCCATATCCGACAAGGCTTCGGCATCGCGCAAAATCTGCGCTGCACGGGGTTTGAGCTGTTCACCAAAGGCCGTCAGACGCACCTGCCGCGCACTGCGTTCAAACAGTTGGTGGCCCAGTGCCGTCTCTAACGCGGCGATCTGCGCCGACAGGGCGGGCTGCGAGATGGCGCAAACTTCGGCAGCGCGGCCGAAGTGCCCTTGGCGGGCGACGGCCTCGAAATAGCGCAGCTGTTTCAGTGTGTAGTTTATCATAACCTAAGCCTATCACAGTAATCAGAAAATAAAACTTAAAGATATGACGGCGCTTTGTTAGAACGATTCCAGAGGGGCCGCGAATCCCCGTATCATCAAACCAATGGAGAGAGCACATGGACGGATCAGATAACGGTACACAGGGCGGCTGCCCCATGGGTTTCGGCGCAGGTGGCGCGGCGAAAAACAGCGCGCGCAGCAACCGCGACTGGTGGCCAAACCAGCTGAACCTCAAGATGCTGCACCAGAATATGCCCGCGACCGATCCGATGGGCAGGGATTTCGACTATGCCGAAGCGTTCAAGCAGCTTGATCTGGATGCGGTGAAGTCCGACATCTTTGCCCTGATGAAAGACAGCCAGGACTGGTGGCCCGCAGATTACGGCCACTATGGCCCGTTCTTTATCCGCATGGCGTGGCACTCGGCGGGGACATACCGCACGGCGGACGGGCGCGGCGGTTCTACCTCCGGCACACAGCGCTTTGCGCCGCTGAACTCATGGCCTGACAACGGCAACCTGGACAAGGCGCGCCGCCTGTTGTGGCCCGTAAAACAAAAATACGGCAACAAGATTTCATGGGCCGATCTGATGATCCTCGCGGGCAACTGCGCGCTTGAGGACATGGGGTTTCAGACATTCGGCTTTGCCGGCGGTCGTGTCGACATCTGGGAGCCCGAGGAAGATATCTATTGGGGGTCCGAGAACGAGTGGCTGGCCGAAAGTGGCGGCACAGGCAGCCGTTACACCGGCGAACGGGATCTGGAGAACCCGTTGGCCGCTGTGCAGATGGGCCTGATCTATGTGAACCCCGAAGGGCCGGACGGTAACCCCGATCCGCAAGCCTCGGCGCATGATATTCGCGAAACATTCGGCCGTATGGCGATGAACGACGAAGAAACTGTGGCCTTGGTCGCCGGTGGCCACACCTTTGGCAAATCCCACGGTGCGGGGGACGCGGGTCTTGTCGGGGCCGAACCCGAAGGTGCCCCGATCGAGGCGCAAGGCTTTGGCTGGCTCTCGACCTTCGAGAGCGGCAAGGGCAAGCACACGATCACGAGCGGAATCGAGGGAGCGTGGACGCCAACGCCGATCACATGGGACATGTCCTATTTCGACATGCTGATGGACAACGAGTGGGAGCTGACGAAATCCCCCGCGGGTGCCAACCAGTGGCGCCCTGCAAACGGTGCCCTGTCCGACGCCGTGCCGGACGCGCATGATGACGAGCGTCACGCGCCAATGATGACAACAGCGGATCTGGCCCTGAAGGTCGATCCTGCCTACCGCGCCATCTCCGAGCGGTTCCACGCGAACCCTGCCGAATTCGCAGATGCCTTTGCCCGCGCGTGGTTCAAACTGTGCCACCGCGACATGGGCCCGTCCATCCGCTACCTCGGCAAGGAAGTCCCCTCCGAAGTGCTGATCTGGCAGGACCCTGTGCCGCTTCCGGATCACGAGCTGATCGGGGACGCGGATGTGGCCGAGCTGAAGAAACAGATCCTCGGCTCTGGCCTGACAACGTCCGAGTTGGTGGAAACGGCTTGGGCCTCGGCCTCGACGTTCCGCGGGTCGGATAAACGCGGCGGCGCCAACGGTGCCCGCATCCGTCTGGCGCCAATGAAGGATTGGGAGGTCAACCAACCTGCGCAATTGGCCAAGGTTCTGGACAAGCTCGAAACCATCCGCAGCGGTTTCGGCAAGCCAGTTTCCATGGCGGATATAATCGTGCTGGCAGGCTCTGCCGCCGTTGAGGCCGCGGCCAAAGCGGGCGGTTACGACGTGACTGTGCCCTTCACGCCGGGCCGTGGCGACGCGACCCAAGAGATGACGGATGTAGAAAGCGTTGACGTGCTGAAGCCTGCCGTTGACGGGTTCCGCAACTATCAAGAGCGTGAATTCAACGTCTCTGCCGAAGAGCTGCTGGTGGACCGTGCCCAACTGCTGACCCTGACCGCACCCGAGATGACCGTTCTGGTCGGCGGCCTGCGGGTTCTGGGCGCGACCTATGGTGGCCTGTCGCACGGTGTCTGGACCGACAATGTCGGCACGCTCAGCACCGATTTCTTCCGCGCACTGATGGAAATGGGCGTCACATGGAAAGCCGCGACCGAGACAGGCGATGTCTTTGAAGGTCGTGATACCACCACAGGTGAGGTCAAGCGCACAGGCACCCGCGTTGATCTGGTCTTTGGCTCCAACAGTCAGTTGCGCGCACTGGCCGAGGTCTATGCCGCGGACGATGGCGAAGCGCTGTTTGTGCAGCAATTCGTTGACGCGTGGGTCAAAGTGATGGAGCTGGACCGCTTCGATCTGGCCTAAGGCCGCCTGATAGAAACACCAAACGCGGCCCTGTCAAATGGGCCGCGTTTTTTATGCCCCGTGCCATACGGCAGCGTATGTTGGGCGAGCAGAATAGCGTCCAACAGGGCCGTGATGTCCGTTTAGGTGGGGGGCGCTGAGGATCGAGGCTCAGCTGCCCCCGCAACCGTGCGGTTTAATTGAAAGCAGAGCTCTGGCGTGCGGTCTATGGCCTTTGTCATTGCCGACCCAGCGCTTGATGAAGCCGCACAAAGGACTGTGTGTTCTCTGATACCCCTTCGGGAGAGGCGCCTTGGGGGCGTATCGTGAAATGAAGCCGGCCGTTTAATCTGCGATGCGGCCAAGCCTGTTGCGCAGGGATTCCAGATGCACGGCCTGCAAGGCGGTCTCAACCGTGATCGCCCCATGATCTGTTTCTTGTGCGATTGCCCCCGTGAATCCTGCCATGGCTTGCAGGGATTGTTGTATAGGATCAATGGATTGCAGGACCGTGCGCAACTCAGGGTCCTGCATCAACGTCGGGTTCGAAACGATCATCCACTCCAGATCGGCCACCGCGTCGCGTATGGTCTCCATCTCGGTGGCCGAGCGCACAAGAACCTCGCTCAACTCAAGCAGTTGAGCGAGCGGCTCTGCGTCTTCGGTCTCTTGTGGGCCGAGAAAGATCATAGAACGCCCACAACCCGCTGGATCGCATCCTTCATCTGGACCGAGCTAAAGGGTTTTTTGATGAGGTTGTTCATGCCCAGTTTCTGACCAACGGTGACAATTTCATTGGTCGCATTGCCTGTAATCAGGATAAAGCCGATGCGCTGGGTAATGCGGTTTTCCCGCAACCCTTTGAGCAGGCCCAGCCCATCCAAATTCGGCATGTTATAGTCCGAGATCACCAGATGACAGGGCTGCGCCACCAGCTTTGCCAGCGCACTTTGCCCATCGTTTTCAACGCGGTAGTTGGCAATGCCGATTTCGTCCAATGCATTGGTGATCAACGCGCGGCTCACCGACATATCATCGACAACCATGACTTGTAGTGATTGTTTAAGGCCCATGTTTTGCTCTTCCTCGGATGTTTTGGTTGGGTATTCAGGATTTTTGGTAAACGGTAACGCCGCAGGGCTCTAACTGTGGTTGGTCGGCACGCGAAATCCGTTCCGAATGCCCGATGAACAGCTTGCCCCCCGACGGCAACAGGTTTGAAAAGCGTTTCCAGACCGCTTGCTGCGTCTCGCGGTTAAAGTAGATCGCCACGTTGCGGCAAAAAATGACATCGAATGCGCCGCTGAACGGCAGCTCTTCGATCAGGTTGATGACGCCAAAGGTGACCAGATTGCGCACATCGTCGGAGACCGAAAAATGCCCCTCTTTTGCAGGGACGGGCGCCACAATGTCCGCAGCGCGATAGTATTTCTGGTCGACCGCGTCGATTTCATCTTTGCGGTAGATGGCCTCACGGGCTTTGGCAACGATGGTGGGGTCAATATCTGTGGCGAGGATTTTGAAGTTGTAGCGTGCGATGTTGGGTTCGCATTTCAACGCCGTCATCGCAATCGAAAACGGCTCTTGTCCGGACGAGCATCCCGCGCTCCAGATGCGAATACGCTCTCCGGTGCGGGCGCGTTCAACCAGCTTTGGCATCACATCGTTTTGCAGATCATCAAAGTGGTGTATTTCACGGAAGAATTTGGTGACATTGGTGGTCAGCGATGACAACAGCTCGATCCGCTCGGCGCCGCCGTTCGCCCCTTCCAGCAACGAGCGGTAGGCGGCGAAACTGGGCAGATCAAGGGCACGCAGCCGGCGGGCAAGGCGCGATTTGACCAATTGCGTTTTGGAGCTGGGGAGGCTGAGGCCGAATTCGCGCAACGCAAATGCAGCGATTGCGTCAAAGTCGCTCGCATCCATCTCTGGCAGCGTGCCAGGGCTTGCAACGCCTGTTTGCATGTTCATAGGTCAATATCCGTGGATCGTAGAAGGTGCTTTAGATCAACCAGTTGCGCCATATCATCCCCGACCGAAATCAACCCTTCGATCAGGTTGCCTTGGGTCCCTTTGGCGCCCGCAGGCGTGTCCTGCACGTCCGAGCGGGAGACAGCCATGATTTCGGAAACGGATTCAACCAGCAGGCCAAAGGTTTGGTCGTTGATGTCCGCGATAATCACGACATTACGCTGGCTGGTGCCGGTCTTGCCCAGACCGAAATGCGCCGACAGATCGTAGACGGGCACAACGTTGCCGCGCAGGTTCATCACGCCCAAAACATGGCTGTCTGCATGGGGCAGGGTTGTCACCTTGGCCCAGCGGCGGATTTCACGCACGTTCATGATGTCCAGACAATACAGCTGCCCCGAAACGGAGAAGGCCACACACTCAAGATAGGCGTCTTGAAGGATTGGGCTGAGATCATTCATTTGCTATACTTTCACTTTGTTGATGTGGCTCGGGCGCTGGTATTGGCATTGGCGTCGTGGCCATCACGTCTTTCTGGGTGGACAGGAAATCCACATCGAGGATCAGCGCGATTTGACCGTTGCCCATGATGGTTGCGGCAGACACGCCCGGAATGGCGCCGTAATCCCCGCTGACGGATTTAATCACGACTTGTCGCTGGTCATGGATCGCGTCGACCTCCAGCGCAAAGCGGCTGTTTTCCATGTTCTCGATCAGCACCAGAACGGCGTTGCCGCTGCTGGCCTTTTCACTTTGGAAGCCCAGACATTCGGCGACGGGAATAATGGGGACATATTCGCCCCTGATCGACAGCACGCGCCCTCCCGAGGCGATCTGGAAAATATCGGTTTTCTGCGGGCGGAATGTCTCGACCACGGCGGTGATCGGGATGATCATCGTCTCTTGTGCGACCGAGATAACGATCCCTTCAACCACAGCCAATGTCAGCGGCAGGTAGATGGCGAATGTTGTGCCCTTCTTGGGGGTGGAGTTGATGGTGATGCGACCGCCCAATGCTTGCACTGCGGTTTTGACAACGTCCATCCCGACGCCACGGCCAGAGAGTTCGGATACTTCTTTGTTGGTGGAAAAACCGGGCAAGAACAGCAGCTTGTCAATCTCTCCGTCAGAGAGTTCGGCATTGCGGGGGACCAGGTCTTTGCTCATCGCGATCTCGAGGATGCGGTCGCGGTTCAGACCGCCGCCATCGTCGCCCACTTCGATCATCAGATTGCCCGACATATGCCGCGCTGACAGGGTGATGGTCCCGACCTCGGGCTTGCCTGCGGCGGCGCGGTCCTCGGCGCTTTCCAATCCGTGATCAACGGCGTTGCGGATCATGTGGGTCAGCGGATCGGCCAGCCGTTCAATTACCGTTTTGTCGACTTCGGTGTTTTCACCCACCTGCACCAGACGCACGGATTTTTTGCTGGCATCGCCTGCCTCGCGCGTGATGCGGGCCATACGCTGGAACAAAGGTTTCACAGGCTGCGCACGGATCGACATGACCCCCTCTTGCAGGTCACGCGCCAGCACTTTGTAGTCCGCCATATCCGAGCGCAGGTCGCTGTCGTTGGGCAGTTCCAACTGCTCAATCCGCTGGTTGACCATCGCCTGATTGATGATCAATTCGCCCACCGTGTTGATCAGCCGGTCGACCTTGTCCAAGTCCACACGCAAGGTGGTGTTGGCGGTGTCGGCACGCGTTGTTGATTTGGCAGCCTTTTTTTCCGCTTTTGGTACGGCGGGCGACGGCGGCGGCGCGGCGGGCATAGGGGCGCTCTGCGCGGGTTCTGTTGGCTCGGCCGCGGTTTCGGTCGTCTCTATTGGCAATGGATCAGCGGGGTCTGGCTCTGGCGTGATTTCGGTCACCGTCAGATCACAGATGCCGTCCACAAACTCGAAAGTCTCCTCTACGATCCGCGCTGCTTCGGAGGCGGAAAAGCGCATTCGGAATGTCAGTGTCGGCGTATCGGGATCATAGCTGTCGAATGCCGCAATCGCGTCGAGGTCAATCTCGACCGTCAAATCGCCCTGCGGGCGCAGGGCATCTATCAGCAACAGCGGGTCGTGGCCGTTGTGATACAGCTTGGCGTGGGGACGAAAGACGATGTCCAGCACATCGTCAGGGATGGCGGGCATGAACATGGAGTCGAAATCAAGCGCCATCGGCGCAAACTCCGTCTCCGGCCCGTCATCAGCCGCGACATAGGCGTCAAGCTCGGCCAGCAGCGTCTCGCCGCGCGCGTGGTTTGTCTCGCCCTCGGTTTGGGCCATCTCGACCAGATGCGTCAGATGGTCGGCAGCCCGCAGCATGGTTTGCACCAGCTTTTCGTCCTGCTCCAACCGGCCGGCGCGCAATTCGTCCAGAACGGTTTCGAATTTATGCGCAAAGGACACAAGATCATCGAGCTTGAACGCGCCGGCACCGCCCTTGATGGAATGCACTGCACGGAAGACCGCGTTGACGGTATCATCCTCGGCAGCGTCTTCCTCAAGCAGTGCCAGCCCCTCGAACAGCGATTCCATAAGATCGCTGCACTCGTCAAAGAACATCGCACGGATGTCATCATTGTTAGACATGGCCCGTCACCCTACGCAGGACACTGACCAGTGCAGCGTCATCAAATGGCTTCACGATCCAGCCCGTGGCCCCCAGATCGCGGGCCCGTGTCTTCAACTCGGCCGAGCTTTCGGTGGTGAGCACGAGGATCGGCACCGCCGTATGCACTGGCGTGCCGCGCAGCTGCGAGATGACCCCGAAACCGTCCAGATTGGGCATGTTGATGTCGGTAATCACCACATCGGGCTTCACTTCGTTGAACTTGGCGACCCCCTCAACCCCGTCTTCGGCCACATGAACGTCAAAACCGACCTGCTCTAACGCTTGTCGCAGCAGGGTTCGGATTGTCCGAGAATCGTCAATTGCGAGCACACTGGTTGTCAATTTAAGTTCCTTCCGAGAAGAGTTGAGCAGGCAAACCGAAGCCGAGAAGCCGTTCGGCCAATGCACCATCGACCTGAGAGAGCATCAAAGACTGGCCCGCTGCCTGCCATTGCAGGTGGGCAGACAGCAGCAGCTCAATATGGCGGCCCGATACGGATTTGACCGCACTCAGGTCAATTTCGACATTGTTGGTTTTGTTGTCGTTCAGAAATGCCAGCAAATCGGCAGGCACGTCTTTTCCCGCAGCGGGCTCCAACGTAAAGGCGGTGGCTTGTGTCATAAAATCAGGTGCTTTCCGGTTGCGAAGGGTACAGGCCCGCGCAATTTATTTGCGCACAGCGTAACAAGTGCTTCGTTAAGAATGGCTTTAGCGGTGGCCGTTGGATTGCTAAATTTGTGCACAGCAACGGTGCCGGTCCGGCAGTCTTGGCGCACGGGGCGTGGCAGGGGGCGAGGGTCGTGCATCAGAACAGCTCGATCTCGGGGGCGGCGGCGGCAGGGGCCGCTTTTTCAGGTGCGACTTCGGTTGGTTTGACAAACAGCATTTGCACCTTGCCCGTGGTCGGGCTGAACCGGACGCGCCGCGGCTGGTCGCCCTCCAGGCTTTCTGCGATGCAGACAATCCCTTCATCCGCGACGAATTTGCGGGCAAATGCCGCGTTCTTGCGACCGATGTCGCTGCCGAAACCCGACAGGGATGCGCCGCCGAACAGTTTGCATTGAAAGGCGCTGCGCTGTGCGCCTGCACGCAGCAGTTTGTTGATCAGGCTCTCCATTGCGAAGGCACCGTATTTCACATCCGCCTGACCAGCCCCTTGCGCCAGCAAAAAGTGGTTCATCCCGCCGATGCCCGTGCGCGCATCCCAAAGGCACACGGCGACGCAGGATCCCAGAATGGTAGACAGAATTACATTGGGATCATTCGAAATCTCAACTTCACCCTGAATGACGGTAATATTCTTTGGGGGGCGTGTTGCTTGGTTCATAGTGTCGCCTCCTTCAAAAGGCTGTCGCCCATTTCATGTAGCGGGACCTGCCGCATGGATCCGCCGTTTGACCAGGCCGCGCCCGGCATGCCGTAGACCACAGATGTTTCGCGGTCTTGCGACAGGGTGCGTGCGCCCGCTTCGCGCAGGTCCAGCAGCCCCTTTGCCCCGTCCGCCCCCATTCCCGTCAGGACACAAGCGACGATGCGGCTGGCAAAAGGCAGGCTGGAGGAAAAGAGCTTGTCTATGGAGGGGCGGTGGCCCGAGATCAGCCCTGCGGGGCTGGATTGCAGGTGGGGGCGTTTGTCCGCAGTCAACACGACATGCTCTGGCAGGCCTGCGACGACAAAAATGGTACCGCTTTGCAGGGCGACATCGGGTTCGTACAGGCGCACATGCGCGCCACTGGCGCGGTCCAGCACACGGCACAAGCCAGCACCAAACCCCGGCGAGGTATGCTGTAGCACGACGGTAGGAGGGCAATCGGGTCCGAACTGCGACAGGACCGTTTTCAATGCATCAACCCCGCCTGTCGAGGCTCCGATCAACACCATCCGTTTGAACCGTCGTCCCGTTCGCCCCATCTTTTGCGGGGCAGGGCGTTCGGCGCGTTGCTGCGCATTGGCCAAGGATCGCACTTGCCCAACAAGCGCGCTGGGGTTGTCGCTCAGGCTGGCATGAAACAATCCCGATGTGTTTGATCTGTTGGCGGGGGCGTTTAACCCCGAAGCACTGCCCTCAAGACTGGTGAACTTGATCCAGCGCACGTCAAGCGCGTCAAACAAGGTCACGATCAGTTCAAATTCATCCGCTGTGCACAATTCGGCTGCGACCAACACGATATTCGGCGGGCCGTGTTCGACCTTGTTGAACAACTCCATCAACCCCGGAGCATGGGCAACGATCCGCAAATCGCCTGTGTCGGACAAGACCTGCTGCCAGCGGTCGAGATCGCTGGAATAGGGGGTCGCGACGATGATCGTTTTATGGCTCATTCAAGCGTTCCTGACGGTGCTGGTTTCATGCGGTGCGAAGAACGGGAGGCTAGAAATCAATCCAGTCGTTGTCAGCCGGCGCTTTGTCGGTGGTGCCTGTCGCCTTATGCTCGATCGGCATGTCGCCTTGGGTGGGCGTGAACTCGACCTCGGTCGCGGGTTGGAACTGGACGTGTTCCACATTCGCCGAGGAGCGGTGGAAGGTTGCAGCGGCTTGCCCCACAGCACCGCCGCCGCCATTTGCGGTTTTGAAACGGCGCACCAATTCCTCCAGCCGAACCGCATCGCCTTTGAGGACATGGCTGGCTGCGGTGGCCTCTTCGACCATGGCGGCATTCTGCTGGGTCACCTGATCAAGCTGGTTCACACCGATGTTGATCTCGCCCAGACCAACGGCCTGTTCAGAGGTGCCTGTGGCCATCGTGCGCACCAGATCAGAAATATGCGAGACCCGCTGCACGATGCTGCTCAGGGCTTCGCCCGCGCCGCCAACCAGTTCGACACCCCGCTCGACTTCGGTCGCGCTGCCGCTGATCAGGGTCTTGATCTCTTTGGCGGCCTCGGAAGAGCGCTGCGCAAGGGCGCGCACTTCGGAGGCGACCACAGCAAAGCCCTTACCCGCATCCCCCGCACGGGCCGCTTCGACGCCCGCGTTCAGGGCCAGCAGATTGGTCTGGAACGCAATGTCGTCGATCACGCTGATAATCTGCGAGATGTGTTTTGAGGATTCCTCGATCTGGTTCATGGCCGAAATCGCGTCCGAGACGATCTTGCCGCTGGCTTCTGCCTCTGACTGCGCCTCGACCACGATGGTCTCGACCGATTTGGCCCCGTCGGCGGCGGATTTGACGCTGGCTGTCAGCTCGTCCAATGCAGCGGCCGTTTGTTCCAGCGTAGCTGCCTGATTTTCGGTGCGGTTGGACAGATCATCAGAGGCCTGACTGATTTCTTGTGCGCCATGCTGGATACTGCCCGACGCCTCTGTCACGCTTGAAATGGCCTCGCTCAGGACGCGCAATGCGGCGTTGAAGTCTGAACGCAAGCTTTCGTATTGGGGGGCAAACTGCTGGTCTATGGTGGACGACAGATCGCCATCGGCCAGTTGCACCAGACCCGAGCTCAAGACGTCCAGCGTTCTTTTCTGCTCTTGTTGAGCGGTCTCCTGCTGGGCGCGTTCCTGTGATGCGATTTCCAGCTTTTCGCGGAAATCTACCAGTGTCTGGCCGATCTTGCCGATCTCGTCCCCACGTTTTGTGGCCGATACCTCGACCTCGAAGTCGCCATTGGCGATTTCGCCCATCTCCCCGCCGAGCGTCTTCAGCGCGCTTGTCACGCGGTTGATATAAAGCCAGGCAAGCAGGCTCATCACTGCGGCGGCAATGAACGAAATCAAGAGCAGGGTATTGAGTTGCTCGTTAAGGTTGTGAAAAACCTCGTCGCGCGAAATCTCGGCGATCAACGCATAGCGTTGGTCATCAAATGTGATCGGCACCGTTTGGGCAAGGACAGAGGCGTTGTTCAGCCCGATGGTATCAAGCGAGGAAAAGGTATCGCCGTCTATGCCTGCGCTTACTTTTGGGGTCATCTCAACGATGTCCATCGCCTGAGGACCGCTTTCGAACCGGCTGGAGACAATCAGGCGTCCATCGGGGCCGACCAGAAATGTTTCACCTGTTTCGCCCATCCCGTTTGCCTTGTTGATCAGCGCGGTGAATTCCGCCTGGTTGGTCTGCAAAACCAACACGCCTTTCAATTCGCCCGCCTCGTTTTCAATACGGGTCGAAGCGAATGCCGCGATCGCGCCAGCACTGACGGCATAGGGTCTGAAATGGGACAAGTGGGTTGCTTCAGACGGGTTGTCGACCGCCTGACGATAGCTTTCGCCGATGCCTGTTTGCGCCAGATCACCTGTCACAACGTTTTGCGCAAAATCCGCTTCTTTCGCGACAGAATAGATGATTTCGCCTTCCGGGTTGATCAGGAAAAGATCGTAGAAGTTGTTGCTGTTGTTGTAGTATTTGAAAAACTCGTGGTATTTTGCGTGCAGGCGGTCATAGCCGCGCATGTCATTCGCGCTGAGCAGTTCGGCCCGTTTTGCGTGCTCAAAAGGGTTGTTTTCGGTAAAGTCGGCGCGCACGGCGGCGCGATCAGCAGGTTCCAGAATGGACCACAACGCATTGAGGTTGGTGGCCGCTTCGATGGTAGAAGGATTGCGCGCAAGGGACTGGGAAAGGATCGTTAACTGGGTATACCACTCGGTCAACGCGTTTTCCCTATTCTCCAGAATAAGGGACAGCCGGTTCTCCGCGCCTTTTGCTGTGGCGGCCTGACCGGAGAGATACGTGAAGGTCGACAGGACGCTGGCCACGATCGCAATCACAATGGCGACAAAGGCAGGCAGCTTGAAAGACAGCTGGTTCAGTTTTGAAAGTGACATTATCAACCCTTTGTGGAGCTTCAGTGTGGATTCTCTTGGCCTGAAACTCGGTGTCAGAGATTAATATTTCCTTCCTTGCTCCTTGCGGGTTGCGTCAGAAATCATTGGACGGAAGGGATACACCAAATCAGGCGCCGGACCCCAAAAGGGCAAACGCCTTCTACGTATGAAAAAGGGGGCTAGGGACGCGTGTATCGGCACGCGCTGCGCAAACTGTCGCTAATTTTACGCATTAGGGATATGGCGCGTTCATGGGGCCGCAGAACACGGCGACGGGCCGCATTTGCGCGGTGCAAAAGGCGGTTGCGCGTTGGAGCTATGCGGCGGTTTTACCCTTTTTCAAAAGCTGCAAAAGCCTGCGCAAAGTCGGGATGCCAGCGCGACAGGGCGGGGCGGTTCTCGACGATGTCCCCCACAGCCCAAGCAACGCGTTTGCGGTCTATCTGGGGGGTGACATCATTGTCGGGGCATAGAATATAGAAATCACCCGCCGCCATACGCGCGATAAAATGGTCGATGGCTTCTTCGCTGGTCCATGCCGAATCCGGCTTTTCCGGCATGAAACGCTGGATCATGCCGGTATAGGTGAAGCCCGGAACAAACAGATGCGCAGAAATCGGCGCGCCCGCCTGTCGCAGGTCATGCGCCAGCATTTCCATCATCACCTTCACGCCCGCCTTGCTGACGTTATAGCCCGGATTGCCCGGCGGTGTGGTGATGCCTTGTTTTGAGCCGGTGCTGATCACCACAGCAGGTCGCGCCGCGGCCACCATACGTGGCAAAAACGCGTGGATGCCGTTCATCACGCCAAACAGGTTGACCTCGATGTTTTTGCGCCAGTTGTCGGCGTTCTCCCAACTGCCCGTGGACAGACCGATGCCCGCGTTGTTCATCAAAACCGCAACCTCGCCCGCAGCGAATGCCTGATCTGCCAATGCGTTTACGTCATCTGCGTTGCTGACATCCGTGGGCACGGCAAGGACAGTCGCATCCGCACCTGCAACTGCGCGAACCTGCGCTGCGGCACTCTCCAGCGCGTCCGATCTAAGATCGGCCAGCACCACGCCAAAGCCCGCTTTTGCAAACCGCAGGGCCGCAACCAGTCCGACACCGCTGGCGGCACCTGTCACAACCGCAAGGCCACCGTGTCTGAGCGCATCATTGTACATCATCGTCTCTCTCCCATCGCCAAAGGCAGGTTGTCCTGCAATCACGAATATTCTGTGCGCATAGCCATTTCCAAACAAGGTGTGATTGCGGCATGCGGCGCAGGCCGCGCTTCGGGCCACGGCTGTCAATGACGGGGGCAGCAGCACCCCGCTTAAAGCCCTGCTTGGATGCTTGGGCCCCATGATGCGGCCCGAACACCATTCACAAAGGGACTAGACGACGAAGTCAGTCACGGCGAAGCCAGCACAGTTTTTGCAGAACGTGATCGTATTGGCGCTAGTGCTCAGCGCTTTATCTGCGCCGATTTGGGCGGTATTGGCTGTCCAGTCAGCATGGCTTTCGATGGCGGATGACCGAAAGAAGCTAACGGTGTCTTCGGTGCCGTCCCAGTCGGTGACGATGTCGCATTCAGTAACAGTCACGAAATGACAACATTCGGGTTTGTCTCATCGGTATTTTCCAATGCAATCTGCTTGTTTGTAATGATGCGGGTGTAGCGGTTGGTCCCGCCGGAAAACCCAAGGCCAAAGTCCGAAAGCTCGAAAACCGTTGTGGTTGAGGTAAGAGAACGTGACACCATTCTCGACTGTTTCGGCACCGAGAAAACGGAAGATATTGCCGAAATTGCCAAAGCAGGCGTCAGTGTTTACGTGGTTGAAAATGGCCATCGGTGAGATTTTTGATGAAATCGGTCGCTTTGAAATTCGTTTTGCATAGGGTGCGATGCACTGCGAAGGCTGTAGAGTTCTGTCGGAAGAAATAGCCGTCTGTGGATGGCACGGGTGCCGCAGGTTGGTATATGCGGTGCCGCTTAGACCAACTTGAGTATCATGGCGCGCTTTGTGGCTGTCACCGTGGCTGACGGTGGAAAAGCCGCGAATAATATGGGCATTCGACCCCGATACTGGGGCTTGCCGCATTTTTGCGCTGCGCGAAACATGTGGCGACCCTATGAGGACAAGGCCTATGCGTGCATTGACGGTGGGCGAGGGGGCCGTGGGCGCTTTGTGCCGCGGCGATGCCTTCCGGTCCGGTCTGTGCAAACTCAGGCGATTTTTTAAAATGGCAAATGGTACAGGTGGCCGTTCCGACCTTCTTGTGTGTTTGGGAAGATTTTGATTGACCCTTTCGGGCAGGATGGTGAAATTACCCCATCTACTGGGGATTGCTTGTCCGAAAGACCTACGAACGGTAGGGTGTAATGGTGGATTGCGGGATATGTTGGCCCGACACGGGTTCGGCATAATTCTCCCGCGCCCGATACTCCGCACGGCGCGTTGATTTTATTATTTGCCAACGACGCGCCCGTCCTGGCCCAGAGAAGAAGACGCAAATGGAACACCAAAGCTTTGAACAGCAGGACGCAGAGGGTCTACTGGATCATCTGACCGCGCCTGCGTGGGTGTTTGACGTGGAAAACCAACGCATCCGGTATGCGAATGCCGAAGGTCTGGCATTCTGGTGCGCAGGGTCTGCTACCGAATTGACCCAGCGCGAGTTCTCATCAGACAGCGCCAGCGTCATGGACCGTCTGACGACCATACTGGAAACCACCGCATCCGACGGAACCGTGCAAGAGACATGGACGCTCTATCCGGCGGGCGTGCCGCAGATGGTGGTCCTGACGTTCCGGCATGTGCTGTTGGAGCAGGGGCGGGGCGGCCTGTTGGTGGAGGTCGCAGAGACCTTCACGGACAGAATGGGGGATGCCGCACGGATGGCGGATGTGTTCCAGACCACGCCGTCTTTGATAACGGTGATGGGCCTTGAGGGGCGTGTACTGGTGCAAAACGCCGCCGCTCTCAAATGCTATGGGCCTGCGTTGCCCAGCGATGGCGACACCCTCGACATCAACTTCCGCTACCCGAATTCGGAGCTTTCGACGCGGATTTTATCCGGCGCACATGAGAACAAGATCTTGCGGTTCGAAACCGAAGTTCAGACCCGCACGGGCGCCAGAGTGCATTATATCTGGATAAAACGGGGGCGCGACCCTGTGACGGGCGATCCGACAATCGCAATAACCGAGGAAGACATCTCGGATATTTCGGGGCTCTACGCCCAGCAAATCAAACGCGCGGCAGAGTTGGAACACATTGTCGAGGACAGGACCGACCGTTTGCGCGTGACCCAAGAGCGGATGAAACGCGGGCTGGAACTGGCCGCGACATGGGATTGGGATATTGCCAAGAACAGGCTGTACTTTTCGGCCAACTTCATTGCCCTGCTCGAATACGAAAAAGCAGAACTTTACAAAAAGATGCGCACCGAAGGGTTCAAATCGCTCATCAATCCTGATGACTATGCCAGCTATCCCGCGGCTTTGGAGGCGAGCCTTGCAGACCCCGAGAGCCCTGTTTCCTTTGATCTGCGCTTTGTCACGAAGTCGGGTAAAAACCTTTGGATTCAGATTGAGGGCAAATGCTATTGCGACGCGCAGGGTATTCCAGTGCGCACAGCGGGTTTGCTGACCAACATCACCCACCGAAAAGAGCTGGAAAAGAAGCTGAGGGCGGCACAAAAGCTTGAGGCGATCGGGAAGCTGACGGGCGGAATTGCCCATGACTTCAACAACCTGCTGACCGTTATTCAGGGCAACGCGCAATTGCTGCAAGAGCTGGGGCAGGCCGAAGAAGAACTGACATCAGAGATCGTGAACGCGGTGCAGCGCGGCGCAGACCTGACCCGTCATATGCTGGCTTTTGCAGGCAAACAAAGCCTTGAGCCGAGGCCGCTGGATGTGGCACGGCTTTTGGGCGATATGCGCAGCACCTTGTTGCGGGTTCTCTCCGAGACGATCGCGACTTCGATCACGACCAGCGACGATCTGTGGGCCGCTTTTGCGGATCAGGCCCAGACCGAAGCCGCCCTGCTGAACCTCGCGTTGAACGCACGCGATGCCATGACGAAAGGGGGGGCACTCCGGATCACGGCGCGAAATTTCACAGTCGGCCCCGCCGCCGTGCCTTTGCACGCGGACCTGAAGCCCGGCGACTACGTCAGGATCTCTGTCACGGACACCGGAAAAGGCATGACAGCCGAGGTGATCGAAAAAGCGTTCGAGCCGTTCTTTACCACCAAAGGTATTGGCGAAGGCAGCGGCTTGGGCTTGTCCATGGTTATGGGCTTTTCGCGCCAGTCCGGCGGCGGGGTGCAGATCGAAAGCGCAGCACAGGCGGGCACAACCATCTCTGTTTACCTGCCCCGCGCGCAAGAGGACTGCGCGGCAAAAGATCACGCGCTCGCCAGCGCCCCAAAGATCGGCAGGGGAGAGCGTGTTCACATTCTCGAAGACAATGCCGACGTGGCGGCCACGGTAGCGCGGATGAGCGCGTCGCTCAATTACCTCGTCACGTCCTCTGCCACCGTCAAAGACGCGCTGGTTGCGGCGCGGCAAGACCCGTCGATCGATGTGTTCATGATTGATGTGATACTGCCCGGCGGTCAAAGTGGTATCGACTTCGCCTCGGAACTTGTGAAATTCAGACCCGAGGCCAAGCTCATCGTGATGTCAGGCTATCCGCAAGACGAGTTTGCACGCGACACCGCCCAATCCTTCCAGTTTACTTTTCTGGCGAAACCCTTCAGCCGTCTGGACCTGTCAAAAGCCATCGACGAAGCCCTGCACGCTTAGGCCGACCATGGAAAAAAACAGGCGCGAAGCGTGGCGCTCGTCATCGTGTCTGATAAGCTCTGGGTATCGTCGCGGCGACCTGCCGCAATAGTGATATGAAACAAGCGTAGAAATGATGTCCAAGGTCTGTGGCGGGGCACGCTGCAGGGCTTTGGACGGATGCTGCGCTCTGAAGTTAAGGCCAAGCATATGGAAAGCTACGTCAAAAATGGCAGCACACCCACCGACGAGAAACTGGTGTTTCTCCATGTGCCGAAAACAGGCGGGCAATCCGTGCGCCAGATGTTGCACGATGCTTACGGTGAAGCGGCGATTTGCCCTGCACGCTCAACCGAGGAGCTGTGCACCTATTCAATGGCGCAATTGAGCGAATACCGCGTGCATGCGCCGCATGGCGATTGGTCGACATTGGACGCGGTGTCCGGGCCCAAGAAGGTGTTTACCGTCCTGCGTGACCCATTGGACCGCATCCTGTCGTATTATTTTTATGTGGCCGACAAGGCCGAAAAGATGAGCGCCCAAGAGCTGGCCCTGCCGCATCACCAAGGGCTGAACGCCGTTCACTCAATGAGCCCCGATGAGTACTTCTTTGAGGGGCCGCCCCATTTGCGGGCCTTCATCGCCGATAATTACGATAACTTTTACGCCTACTACTTTGGCACCAGACGTATGGATGGCCGCCGCAGGCTCAATAACCTGATGCAGCGTGGCCTGCATGACATTGACCGTGTGGTCGATGCGGCGCTGTCCAATATTGATGCTTTGGACGGCGTCTATACGTTGGACGAATTGCCGCTGATCCAGCAATATATCGCAAAGACCTCGGAGACGCCGCTGAAAGGCGCCTATCACGTCAACAAAAACGGCCTGAGCGTGCCTGCCGACCGGCTGGACAAATTGCGCGCACGCGGTGCGTCCCAAGCGGTGATTGATCTGCTGTATTCCTATGCCGAACACGACCGCAAAATCTGGGATGCGGTCTGTGCAAAAAGAAAGTCGATGTCATGAACAAAGCGGTCGATCTGGACGCACAGCAGCGCGAAATGTTTCGCAAAGACGGCGTTTTGCTGCTCAAAGACTATGCGCCAAAGCGCGCCGTCATCTCGGTTTTGCGGCAATATAACATCTGGCGGAACACGGTGATCACGCAGGGTGCTGATGACAAAACCCGCGGTGATATTGCGCGGGCACGTCACGCGATGGATGTGACCGAGGGAGAAGAGATCAGGCCATTGCGCCAACTGGCCCACTCTTTGGGGGCTGCTGTTTTGGGCGCAGATAACGTGCATGAGGTTGACGCGCAGCTGATCGGTTGGGCTCCGTCTGGCCCTGCATGGCAGCCCAGCTGGCACATCGACTGGGTCAACAAGCATCTCAAGTTCGAGACCGAAGACCAGTTTCCCGGTTTCCAGTTGCTGGTGGGCTTTCCCTTAACGGCCACCCAACAAGAAGACCGTGGCAATTTGTTTGTCTCGCCCGGCCAACACAGCAAGATTTGCGAGACGTTCCGGCAATCGCCCACCCTGCGCGCACCCCTCGAAGCGATCAGCCAGGGCATCGCATCACGGGTGCCGTGGGGCACGCCGCAGCAGCTACTCGCCGGGCCGGGGGACGTGATTTTGGCACACTCCCTTATCCCGCACGGGGTCGCTCGTAACAACAGCGCCCGCTTTGCGGACAAGCTTTATTTCCGTCTGGCGCATAAATCCGCCATGCATCGCGGTGGCCGTGACGCGTTGGATACGCCGTGGAAGAACTGGCAGGGAATGCAAGGCGAGGGCTAGACCGTCAGCGTGCGCCGGGTTTGCGCACAGACGCAGTATCCCTGACTTCATTATCAAGTTCGGCGCGAAAATCCCACGACTTCAGGTCATACGACGATTCAGATTTGTCCATGTCGTATGCCTGCTGCTCGCTTCGTTTGTCGCGTTGGCCGGCATAGCGCGACTCGCGGTACCAGCATTCCTTGCACTGCGACCATTCTTTGTCGGTGCCAAAATCACCACGGCACTGGACCATATCCCGAGAGTTCCAAGCCTGCGCAAAGCTTTTACCCTCGCCGACGCTCCCCACGGCGGCCGCATAGGGGCGTGCGCAGGTGACAACGCTTTGATCGGCCATCAACACGCCCGTTCTGTGAAAATAGATACAGCGGTCTGGCGGCAGCGTGTCCATCTGCGACAGGTCGGGTTTTGCCTCGATGGTTGCGGCAAGCTGGCTCAGGTTCAGGGGCGCACGTTCTATCTGTTTCGATTTCAGTAATGCGTCGCCAATGGGGTCTACTACCCCGTCCGACAGGCACGGGACCGATGCGTTTGGCTGCTCTTTCCAGATCGGGGCGCTTTGCGCCCGCCGCGAGGTAAAGGCGCGGTCCATCGCGTCGATGACATCAGGGGCAGGGGCGGTGTCTGCCGTTTCGGCCACAATCGGTGGACAGTCGCCGGGGATGTTGTGGCGGGCCATCGCGGCATAGGCCTGCGCCAGATAGTGGTTGGCGATTTCAGGGTTGGTCAACAGCGTCTCATTTGCCTGTTTCTCAAAAAAGATCAGCAAATGGCGGGAGTAGACCAGATCGGGCTGGAACTGCGCAACCGCTTCGATGAAAGCTGCAAACTCCGCAATGTTGTTGCGTTTGAGCGTGAAAGAAACCGACAGCTTGGGGCGGCGCGCCAGCTCGGTCGAGCGGCGCAATTTGTCGTAATGGCGCAAGGCCTCGACCACGGTGGTTAGTGAGACATTCCCGCGGTTTGCGGCCATCGTTTCTGACAGATACCCGTCAATCGAAAACATCATCGTGTCGACCCACGGCATATGTTCGGGGCGCAACCGTTTTGTCAGCAACAGACCGTTTGTGACGATCGACACGAGGACGTTGTATTGTTTGGCTTTCTCGAAAACGCATTCCCAAAGCTGATGGGAGACGAATGTGGGCTCTCCGCGTCCGACAAGGCAGATGGAGGTGAGATATGGGAAAACCTCATCCGCCATTGCGGTGAAACCTTCGGGGGTAAACCGCTGAAGACGGTTGTGGAAGTCGTGCACCTCACCTGTACCATGAGAGCTGCAATGGCTGCAGGTCAGATTGCAGCCCGCCGTAAGCTCGATCGACAGGGATTCGGGATAGTGGGCCAAGGTGGCCTTTTGCCCCGCCTCGCTTTGTATCACCATCGCGCGGGTCTGCTCTTTTGCGGCGTTGTAATCGGCCAGCACGGTTTGCCCGCTGTCGGCGCTGTGCGGTGCCACGTCGAACCCGTCTACAACAAGCGTCCCGATACCGTGGGCAGAGGCGTCGATGCGGAAAAACACAGTTGCGCCAATGGGAAATTCAGGCAACGCAAGCCGCAGTGTTTCGGTGTGGTTACGCCGCTTGGGCTTGAAGCAAACTGTCCTGTCTTCGCTGAACTCTTGATCCGCCATCCGGTAATAGAGCTTGCTATAGGCATAGCTTTGGCTTTGCGCCCAAGTGAGGCTCAGCAAGATCTCCAGATCGGCATAGACCTTTTTTGCAGACACCGTAAAAGGGCCGCGTTCCACGTTGGGCGTGGATATTTGCGGGCGCGCGGGATTGGCCTGATCGTCTGGCAGATACTTGCCAAATCGCGTTTTCGAGACAAGGCCCCGCATCCCGCGTTTTATGATCGGACACGCTGCCAGAGTCTCGACATATGTTGTCTGCATCGCGCTGATTGCGGCAGTTTGCGACGGGTCGTTTTCGACCAACACGACCTCGCCCGATCTTGCAAAATAGGGCCAGTTGACCGCGCTATCCTCCAGATCGTGGCGGCCGAGACACTCAACCGGCACGGGCGCGGCTGACACTGCGTCTGTGGCATCATCGTCCCACGGCACATCCGTCAGCGCGAGGATCAAAAGCGACTTGAACGGGTAGATGTGGGGCGCAGTCAAAAAGCCGCCTAGGTCTGTGTGGGTAACGCAGTGTGCAGGCGCGTGTAGGCGACACTGGATCGCGACAAAGCCGTCATTCCCGCGAAGCGTCGCGACCAGTTGGACATCGTGAATGGGCAGATTGCAGCCTGTTTGCTCGGCCCAATCCGCAAAGAGCTGCACGCGTTCATAGCGGGCCATCTGGGCGGGGTCATGGCGTAGATACACCAGCGACAGACTTGTGAAACGGGCCGCCATATCTAGCGGAGCTACAGCTGTATTCGGTGTCAAATCTGCACGCGAAGTAAAAAGTGTCAAAACATAGTGTCCTTAAATCGGGTGGTGCCGTTGCAATGGCTTATAAAATTTAAAAAGGAGAAGGTGCTGCAAATACGCTACCGCTTACATGCAGAGCGGTCCAGCACCCAAAAGATGTAGCCGCGCCTGTTGTTTTCAGCAGGGCGGAGGGCGCGGGCAAAAGCCGATCTTAGCTGTGGAATGGGGCGCCATGCGGTGCGCTGCATCCGCGATGCTTCAAAGCGCTTTTGCGCATGGTCGTTTCTCCCCTCTTTAGGGGAGGGTCTTTTGTAAAAAGCTGACCGACAGTAATGCGGCACCATTTTCGGGGCGATTTTACACTTTGGAAGCCTGCGGCTTTCGGCATTTTAGGAAAAAATTCATGGACTACCCAAAAACAGCAAAATTCTCTTTTGTACTTCTCGCCTGCCTAAGCCTTTCAGCGTGTTTCGGCAGCTCGTCCGGTAGCGGCACAGGCGGCGCAAGCGGTGGGGCTGGCACGGGTGGTGCCGGCAGTGGCGGCAGTGGTTCAGGCGGCTCGGGCAGCGGCGGTTCAGGCGGCGGCAGTGGCGGTTCAGGCAGTGGCAGCGGTGGCGCAGGCAGCGGCGGCAGTGCGGGCGGTGGCAGCACCTTCCAGTCCAGCTTTGACGCCGCGAATTTGCAGCCTCCCACGCAAACGGCCCTGTCCGGCAGTGCGGATTACACGGGCGAGATCAGCGTGCGCACCAACGCAAACGCGGCGGATGCAGACGAGGCTCTGATCGGCGATCTGGATATGAACGTGAACTTCAACGCGGGGGCCACACGGCCCATCACAGCCAGCGCGACCAATTTCGCAGGCGAAATCGACGGCACCGCAGTGACCGCGACAGGAACGCTCTCGACTGCGAACGCGCCCAATGGCGTGAACGCGGTCAGCACGACAAACCTCAACATCCCCGGGGCGGGGGCCACGACATTCACGGGCCTTTCGACCGAATTGCGCGGCACATTGTCAGAACCGACAGATAACCTGAGCGGTGCTGTCATCATGACGCTGCAAGGTGATATGCGCGGCACAAACGGCGCAGCCGTCGCGGGGGCCAACGGCGTCTCGATCGAGCCTACGGGCGGCGGTGCGTCCATCATCACGGGCGGCACATGGTACGCGGACCGCGACTAGGCATGGGCCACGCGAAGGGGCTGATGCGGCAGGCGGGGGCCCTCCTGAGCCTCTGCCTGACGCTTCTTTCGACCCCGCTATATGCACAGGAGCAACAGGCCACCACATGGCGCACCGCGCTTGAGCTGTCGCAATCGGGCGCAAATGCCCAAGCATTGCCCCTGCTGGAAAAGCTTGTCTCGCAGGAGCCAGGGAACAACTATTTCCGGTTCGAGCTGGCGTTGGCGTTGTTCCGGTTGGAAAAGGACATCCGCGCACGGTTTCATCTGGAGCGGCTACTGGGGGCCAAGCTGACGGCGGCAGAACGGGGCATGGTGCTGCGCGTTATCGCCACGATTGATGCGCGTCGGCTGTGGTCTGTCTATTTCAGCTTCAACCTAAAGCCCGAGACGAATGGCACGAAACAAACCCAAGGGTCCGAGCTGGTGTTGGGGGGCTATGCGTTGACGCTGGATGACGAAGCGATTGGCAAAGCCACGACCAGCGCGATTGTCACGACAGGCGTCACCTACGCGCCGAAAATCACCGACCGCGTCAAAGCGCAGCTGACGCTGGGCGCCTACCTGAAACACGCAAGCGAGGAACGCTTGCGCGACTACCAGCTTACGGCGCGTGCGGGACTGTCTTTTGTGCCCGATCCCCTGCGCTATTGGGACGGAGGCATTTCGGTGGCGACGCGGCACGCAGGGGGCGCACATTATTCGGATACCTTCGGGTTTTACGGAAATCACGCACGCCGCATCGGCGCTGCGGGCACGTTGCGCTTTGGGGCGCAAGTGACGCGGGCGTGGGGGCGCAACGGGGCGGCAGACATCGACCGCAGCTTTGTACATGCCAGCTATACCTATGCGATTGGCGGGAATGCCTCTGTGACGGCGGGCGGTTTTTATGAGGATAACGCCTCCATGCGGCGCCATCTTGACGGGCAGCGCAGGGGGATTTCCCTGTCAGGGACCTATGTGTTCAAAGGAGGGCTGTCGACCAGCCTGACCCTGCGCGGCGAGATGGACAACCGCACAGGGGTCAATCAGGTCTTTGGCGTCGCCCGTCAGGATCGCAAACTTGCCGCAGAACTGACCGTGCATCACCGCGACTTCCGCATCGGCTCTTTTGCGCCGCAAATCCAATTCGGGATCGAGCGTAACCGCTCTAACATCCCGCTCGCTGACTTTACCAACCGGAGCGTGTCTTTCTCCCTCACAAAGAAGTTCTGAGATAAAAACCTTGCTTTATATGCCGCTCAGCGTAGGCTTTTGAGGTATTTTTTTGTGTTTTGCTATTTTTGTTTTCAACCCGTCGGAAGCTTTTTATCCGAAAGACGAACCTATGCTGAATGTAATTTCATCGCGCCAATCGCCGCTGACCGTCGCATTATTGTCCATCGGCTTGGCCGCCGCGTTGTTTGTTCTCTCTGTGTTTGCGGCGATTGACCGCCCCTTTATTGACCTTCCGCAAGGGGCGGTGCCTGTGTCGCTGAACGGGGTCGCGCTGGTGCCGACCGATACAATGCCCGAGCCTGACAAGTTAGGCAGCTATTCAGCCCTGCGTGCGTTTTTCGAGCGCCAATCCATGCTTGCCGCGCAGTTGCAGGCGGAGAGGGTCGAGGTCGGCTATGCTACTGTGGCAGGGGCGACCCTAACCCGCACGATCAGCCCGCGGCCACGCGGTATCGTGGACTTGCCCGCCCCCTTCTGGTTCCAGCAAGCGGTTGGTATTCTTGCCATTATCGTCTCTGGCTGGGTCATTTCGTTGCGGCGTGGGGATTGGGGGGCGCGGATGTTCGCGCTGACGGGGCTTTTCCTTGCTGTCTCGGCCATGGCCGCCTCGATCTATTCCACGCGCCAGATTGCCCTGCCGGGGGATCAGTTTCGCATATTGTCGGGGTTGAACCATACCGGCTCTGCTATGTTTGGCATCGCGCTGGTGGGGCTGTTCATGATGTACCCGCGCCAATTGGTCAGGCCCGTGTGGATGCTGGTGCCTGCGGTTTTCTTCGGGATCGGCCTGCTGCTTGAGCTGGGGTATGTCGGCGAAACGCTGTGGATTGTGCCGATCATCACCACACAGCTGTTGGTCGCGATCGTGCTGGGCGTTGTGCAGTGGCGCAAGACGCGCGGCCATCCGGTCGAGCGTGCCGGCCTGCGCTGGTTTTTGCTGTTCTCGCTGATCGGGTGCAGCCTGTTCATTGGCCTGTCCGCCTTGCCTCCGATCCTTGGCCTGTCCGAGCATGGGTTTATCTCGCAGGCCTATGCCTTCGGGTTTTTCAACCTGATGCACATCGGTCTGGCCTTGGGGGTGATGCGCTGGCGCGTCTTTGATCTGGACCGTTATGCCTATTACATCTGGCTATGGCTTGCCGGTGTTGCGCTAATTTTCGCGACCGATCTGGTGTTGCTGCTGTGGATGCGTGCGCAACCGCTGACTTCGCTGACGTTCTCGTTCCTTATTGCCAGTTTCTTGTATTTCCCGCTGCGGCAATTTTTGTTGTCGCGTCTGTTTGTGTCAAAGGCGCCGCGCCCCTCCGAGAAGATTACAGGCGTGTTCGAAGTTGCCTTTGCGCCGACCAAGCGGTTACAGGACAGCCGTTGGGACGGATTGTTAAAAGAGACCTTTGCGCTGGCAGGTGAGGTAAAGCACATCGCGGATGCGCCAGACCAGACGCAGATTGCGCAAAACGGGCTGGCGTTGCGGCTGCCTGCAGTGGCAGGACTGCAAGGGCGCGAATTGCTCTACCCCGATGGCGGCAGGCGGCTGTTCACGACGAGGGACATGAACGCGGCTGACGTCTTGTGCCAGATGTACGGTGTCGCCCGGGACAGCCATCTGGCCTACGAGCGCGGCATTACCGAAGAGCGTGATCGCATCAGCCGCGATGTGCATGACAACATTGGCGCACAACTTCTTACGGCGCTGCACGCAGCCGAGCCATCGGCCAAAGACCTGCTGCTGCGCGAGTCGCTGACAGACCTGCGCCAGATCATCAGCGACGGGTTTTCGACCGACTTCAATCTGGCCGAGGTAATCGCGGACTTGCGCGGTGAAATGGCAGACAGGCTGGACGTGCATGGCATTGCCCTGACGTGGGTCGCGGATATTGACACGCACCGCGCAAAACCCGTCATGGTGCCGTATATTGTGGCCAACAACCTGCGCTCGATCCTGCGTGAGATTACCAGCAACGTCATCAAACACGCCCGTGCGACGGCGGTCGATGTCTCGCTCGGATATCGGGACGGGACGCTTGAACTCGCCATCGGCGAGGACGGCACGGCCTTTGATCCCGCAACGGTCAGACGCGGCTCCGGTCTTGATAATATTTCGGCGCGGGTCGAAGCGATGGGCGGGCAGGCCCATTTCGACCCCGCGACAAAAACCCTGCGCTTCACCGTTCAGATGGCGGCCCCCGCGCTGGAGCCGGCATGAGGCGGGGCGCATGATAAAAGAAGTCCTCGTCGTCGAAGACATTGCAGAAGCCCGCGCTTTTCTGATCGGCATCCTGCATGGGGTGTTTGACGGCATCGAGGTGAGCGAAGCGGTCAACCTGCGGGCCGCACTGGATTTTTGCCAAAGAAAGCAATTCGATCTGGCGCTGGTTGATCTGCAATTGCCCGACGGGGACGGCTACGGCGTGCTGCGCAAACTGGGCCAGACCCAGCGCAATGTGATTTCTATTGTCACAACCGCAATGGGCAGCGACAGCGCCATTGTCGCGGCGCTCTCTGCGGGGGCAAACGGCTATGTCCTGAAAAGCGATCCCCCCGATTTGATCGCAAGCCAGATCAGCAAGATACCCGACGGCATCATCCCGCTGTCTCCTGCAATCGCACGGCGCGTGCTGAGCCATTTTCGCGCAACAGGGCCAAACATAGACGAGGAGGTCGCGCTCACCCCGCGTGAGAAAGAGGTTTTGACCAACATCGGCCACGGCTTGCGGGTGGCGGAGGTCGCCCAAGCGCTGAGCCTCGCGCCAAGCACCGTGTCGAGCCACATCAAATCCATCTACCGCAAGCTCAACATCTCGAGCCGCGCAGAAGCCGCGTATCAAGCCGCACGGCTGGGGTATCTCTCGGATTAGCTGGCGTAATCTTCCTTCCTACGATTACCTGCCGCCGCTAACTGGCCGATCGGTAATGGCTTTGCGGTGGACACGGGTGGGGCGGATAAGGGCGTCTCGTAGCGCATATGTCGGATTGATCTGCGCACCGCCGCTCACCACTGCGTAGCGAAAGACGCAGCCAATGCGGGTGTGTCCGAGATCTTGGTTGGCAGGCTTGAGATGCTATTCAGTCTTGTCCAAGGTGGCTTTAGTCTTTCCCTCTTGGCGTTGCTTGGCTAAAAACGCTTGCCCTGATTTCGCAAATGTCTCGCCTTTGGCGGCTTCCTTTGTTCGTTTTTTTTCCTGCTTGGATTCGTTGGGATCAATCCCCTGCGCTACCAAGGCCTCTGCCGCGTCACGAGTTTCACGCGCTTGCGCCAAGTCGTGGGCAGGGGAAGCGCAAATGACGAGAAATTAATTTGCCGCTCATCCATTTCTTAAAGCGCCACGCCTTAGATCCACTGGTTTTAATCAGGATAAGCAGACCTGCAAAATCGCTGATCTTGTACTGGTTTCCGCGGCTTTGAGGTTTCAAACCTTGATGTCACTTTAAGGCATTGTGGGGGTACGCATTTTTCCCCGATTCTATCGTACCCCCAAATAGGGGGGCGGTGCTGGATGTTGAAAAACAGCATCGGGCGAAC
>NZ_JBEFLO010000011.1:0-92585 GCF_040149565.1 Sulfitobacter aquimarinus | reverse complement strand
CCACGAAAAGCAACAGCTCCATAACACCAATATCATTGCCATTATCGCCGCATACCCTTGACTTTGAACCCAACCCGCGATGTATCTCGGCGCAACAAAGCAAGCCCAGATTTCGGCGCAACTCATATTGCGCTCAACAAAAGTGAGAACAACATGCACGCCTACAGAAGCCAAACTTGCGCCGACCTAAACGCCAGCCATGTTGGCGATAAAATTCGTTTGTCTGGTTGGGTTCACCGGGTACGTGACCACGGCGGCGTCCTGTTTATCGACCTGCGCGATCACTACGGCATAACGCAATTGATCTGTGACCCCGACTCCGCCGCGTTCGCTGACGTCGAAAAGGTCCGCGCTGAATGGTGCATCCGAATTGATGGCGAGGTGAAGGCACGCGATGCGAGCCTGATCAATACCAAGATCCCCACAGGTGAGATTGAAGTCTTTATTCGTGAGATTGAGGTTTTGGGCCGCGTGAATGGGGACCTTCCCCTGCAAGTCTTTGGCGAACAGGAATACCCTGAAGAAACCCGCCTGCGGTATCGCTACCTCGACCTTCGCCGCGAGAAGATGCAGCGCAACATGGTGCTGCGGTCTGATGTTGTGACCTCCATCCGCAAGCGGATGTGGGATCAGTCGTTCAAGGAATTCCAGACCCCGATCATCACGGCCTCCAGCCCTGAAGGTGCGCGTGACTTCCTTGTGCCATCGCGTCTGCACCCCGGGAAATTCTATGCATTGCCGCAGGCGCCACAGCAGTTCAAGCAACTGTTGATGGTCTCGGGCTTTGACAAATACTTCCAGATCGCACCTTGTTTCCGCGATGAAGACCCGCGTGCAGACCGTTCTCCTACAGACTTTTACCAGCTTGACCTCGAGATGTCGTTTGTTGAGCAGCAGGACGTTTTCGACACGATCCAGCCTGTTCTGACCGGTATCTTTGAAGAGTTCGGCGGCGGGAAGGCCGTGGATCAGGACTGGCCTCAGATTTCGTATAAGGATGCGGCCCTCTGGTACGGCTCGGATAAACCCGACTTGCGCAACCCGATCAAGATGCAAGTCGTGTCAGAGCATTTCGCTGGCTCGGGCTTCGCGATCTTTGCAAAACTGCTGGAGCAGGAAGGCACGCAAATCCGCGCCATCCCAGCGCCAAAAGGCGGCAGCCGCAAATTCTGTGACCGCATGAATGCCTTTGCCCAAAAAGAAGGTCTGCCCGGTATGGGATATATCTTCTGGCGCGATCAGGGCGAAGGGATGGAGGCCGCGGGCCCTCTGGCAAAGAACATCGGGCCAGAGCGGACCGAAGCAATTCGCCAGCAGCTTGGTCTGGGCGTGGGCGACGCCGCCTTCTTCCTTGGTGGCAAGCCAAAAGCGTTCGAAGCAGTGGCTGGCCGTGCCCGTAACGTGATCGGGGAAGAGCTGGGCCTCACCGATATGGACCGCTTTGCCTTTGCGTGGATCGTGGATTTCCCGATTTATGAAAAAGACGAAGAAACGGGCAAGATCGATTTCGAACATAACCCCTTCTCAATGCCCCAGGGCGGGATGGACGCGCTGAACGGCGACCCGCTTGATGTTCTGGGCTATCAATATGATCTGGCGTGTAACGGTTACGAGCTTGTGTCCGGTGCGATCCGGAACCACCGCCCTGAAATCATGTTTAAAGCGTTCGAGATTGCGGGTTACGGCGAAGACGAAGTGCGCAAGCGGTTCGGTGGCATGGTGAATGCGTTCCAATACGGCGCGCCTCCGCACGGCGGCTGTGCTGCTGGTATCGACCGCATCGTGATGCTGCTGGCAGAAGAAAGCAACATCCGCGAAGTTATCCTTTTCCCAATGAACCAGCGCGCCGAAGATCTGATGATGAACGCGCCGAACGACCCCATGCCCGACCAGCTGATGGAGCTGGGCCTGCGGGTGATTCCACAGGACTAAGTCAAAGGCGCTGTGAGAAATCACGGCGCCTTATTCGTTCTGGATGAACGGACGCTCAGTCGCGAGGAACTCTCCTACGTTGCTGCCCATTTCGGTCGTCCCATTGGCGATGTTAACAGCTGCCGAGATGCCCAGCCCGACAACAGCCGCCGTCAGGACAACCCAATCCACGGTAACCGCACCCGATGTCCCCCGAATATACCGGCTGAAAAACTGTCTCATACACACGCTCCTATTTATCTTCGCAGGGGCAAGTTTAGTGCCGAAATAAGGCACGATTGGGAGGGGCGCGGGCAGTAGTATCTTCAATTTGATGCACTTACAGTGGCTTAATCGGGGCTTGGCCTGTAGCGTCTGGCACCCTATCAATGATTTATGAATACACATGCCCCCTCCGCAGCGCAGCTTGGCGCAATTGTCGAAAACTGGACGCCGCCCGCTGTGCCCTCATGGACTACGCTTGAGGGACGATATGTCCGGCTAGAGCGTTTGGATGCCGAAGCACATGCCGCGTTACTGTTTCGGTCTTTTGCGGATCACGATCATGTTTGGGACTACCTGCCCTATGGTCCGTTTTCCTCTGCATCGCAGTACCATCGCTGGGTCCGCGACCATGCAAAGTTGGACGACCCACGGTTTTACGCCATTCAGAACTTGGAAACGGGACAGTGGGAAGGCGTGGCCAGCTACTTGCGGATCGCCCCTGATGCTGGCTCGATCGAGGTGGGGCACATCAACTTCAGCCCTGCGTTACAGCAAACCCGCGCAGCGACAGAGGCGATGTATCACATGATGGCGCAGGTTTTCGAGGCGGGCTACCGGCGGTATGAATGGAAGTGTAACGCGCTGAACCTTGGGTCACGCCGCGCCGCGCAGCGGTTCGGGTTCAGCTATGAGGGTGTTTTCCGTCAGGCGATGGTCACCAAGGGGCGCAACCGCGATACCGCATGGTTCGCTGCGATTGACGCGGAATGGCCCGCGTTAAAAGAAGCCTATGCCGCATGGTTGGACCCTGCGAATTTTGATGCAGAGGGACGGCAGCGCGAAAGCCTGTCGGATATGACGCGCCTTGTGCGTGCAGCTGATGATCCTTTGGTCGTGAAACCCCGCTAAATCGCGACCCGTGTGACCAGACGTTCCTGAATAAGCCCTGCAATCTGTGCGGTTTCGGAAGACGCGGTCAGCCCCGCCGCACGGCGACCCGCAAGCGCCCGCGCCGCAGTTTCCATCCGTGTGTCCGCAAAAGAGCGCGCCACCCCCTCCAGAAACTGTGCGATGTAATCAAGCGCCTGATCGCTAGGAGAATCGTCCAAAAGCTCGGCCGCGTAGGTTATATCGTCATGATAGGCCAGCTCGTCCGGTGAGACATGTTCATCCACAACGCTGCGCAATCCTGGGGGTTGGCGATCGGCGGGCAGGGTGGCCAGTATCATTTGCTGGAACACCGCCAGTGACGTGATCGGCTTTTGCAGGAACCCTTCGGCGCCAGCCGCCATTGCCTCTGCCTCCAACATGTCATCCCCCGAAGTGGCAAGTACGACACTGCGCTCTGTCTCGACGGCGGCGAGTTCGGCAATCAGGTCAGCCCCGTTGCCGTCAGGCAGCCCGAGGTCCACGACCACAACAGAAGGGCGATAGACCTGAAGGTGGCGGCGGGCAGAGCGGATACAATCGGCGCGCCTGATCCGTGCGCCGGAGCGCAGGCACAAAAGGCGCATCGCTTCACAGGCGTAGCGGCTGTCTTCGACGACAAGAACGGTTAGGCCCAGCAGGGGGCGTGCGGCGGTTGGGGCCGGATAATTGGCCGCAAAAGGGTCATTGGTATCCATGTTGCTCTCCGATTCTATCCCTATAACCTATCGTTACGCAGGCATCCCTAATGGGGCGTTAACGCGCCGCATTGCGCGCTGCGCATTTGCAGCGCATAAGGTCACAAACCACATGTAGGAGAGACCGATGATAGGCCGTTTGAACCATGTAGCGATTGCCGTGCCGGACCTAGAGGCCGCAGCCGACCAATACCGCAATGCCCTTGGTGCCAATGTAGGTGCGCCGCAGGACGAACCTGATCACGGCGTCACGGTCATCTTTATCGAACTGCCCAACACCAAGATCGAGCTTTTGTACCCGCTGGGCGAAGGCTCTCCGATCCAGGGGTTCCTTGATAAAAACCCCGCAGGCGGCATCCACCACATCTGTTACGAGGTCGACGACATCATCGCCGCCCGCGACCACCTGAAATCAACCGGCGCGCGTGTGCTGGGCAATGGTGAGCCAAAGATCGGCGCGCATGGCAAGCCTGTGATCTTCCTGCACCCCAAAGATTTCAACGGCGCACTGGTCGAGCTGGAGCAGGTCTGAGCCATGGGGATCGTCTCTGCCATTGTTCTGTATGCCGTTGTCTGGTTCATGCTGTTCCTGATTATACTGCCAATTCGTGTGCAAACACAGGGTGATCTGAAGGACGTGGTTCCGGGCACGCATGCAGGCGCGCCCGAACATCACCACCTCAAGAAAAAGGCGCTGTGGTGCACGTTGATCTCTTTCGTGATCTGGGGCGCGTTCGTGGCGATCATCCTGTCGGGTGTGATCAGCGTGGATAATCTGGAGGACTGGTGGGGCCGCGGGGCCCCTGCGGCAACATCTGGAACAGATGGGTAAACGTCGCCGCCCCCAACACAGGGATTACAAGGTTTAGCAGGGGCACAGACAGCGGGATCGCCATCAGAATACCACCTGCCCAGATGGTCATAAAATGCTTGCGGCGTAGCTGTTTGGCGCGTTTGCGCCCGACACGGCGCATGGCGGCGAGGGTATAGTATTCACGCCCCAACAGCATGCCGTTCACAGCCCAGAAGATGAAAATCGCCACAGGTGCAAAAAGCGCATAGAGAACCAGCGCCAGCAGGTTCACCCCGATCACCAGCCCGAGAAACCCCAACGTGTCGCGGAAGGCTTCTGACAGGGGCGTGCGGGGCTGCTGCGGGATATGCGGGTAGTGCACGGCCTCAACCGCGTCTGCGACATCGTCCAGAAAGAACGAGGTGATCGCACTGGCCACAGGCACCATCAGAAACACCGACAGCCCCATCACCACCACAACAGCGCCCCAGCTGAACACCGTATCAAGCCACTGGACCTCGCCCACAAAAGGGATGGTCATGCTGTCGCCGACCAAGGCCGCAGCGCCAGCTGACAAGAGCCATGCGAACCCCACCAGAAGCGCCAGCGCACCACCAATGCCCAACAACAGCACACGGCGAAAGCGCGGGTCGCTCAGCTGCCCCAGCGCAAGGCTGAATGCTTTGATAATCATGTCTACAGCCACGTGGTGATTGCCTCCAAATCGGGGCGGGGCCGTTCTGGCGGGGCGGATTTTTCGGTGCCGATGTGGATGATGCCCGCGATACGTTCATGCGGGGCAAGGGCAAAGCCTTGCTCCATAAACATACGGTCATGGCTGGCCCAGCCACTGAGCCAGTTCGCCCCCCAACCTGCGGCAAGCGCTGCGTTGAGCAAGGCCAGACACACAGCACCCGCGCTGTAGGTTTGCTCAAGCGCGGGGATTTTCTGCGACGGTTTTTGGACCTCGACCACGACCACGGCCAGATGGCCCTGATCAAACTGGGCACGCCCCTTTGCGATCTGCTCGGGCGCAAGCTCCAGCGCCTCTCCGCGTGTTTGCGCCAGCTCGGCCAGCGGCGCCATCGCGGCACGGTCCACGACGATAAACCGCCACGGCTCCAGCTTGCCGTGATCCGGCGTGCGGGCCGCGGCGCGCAGCAGCTCTGTCAGGGCCTCACGGTCCGGCACAGGCGCGTCCAGCGTTTTGGCAGGGCGCGAACGGCGGGTTTGCAGGAACTCAAGTGCCTGCGGGTTCGGTGTCGGCATAGTCTATATCCCCAGCTCTGTGGCCATATCGTCGATCAATTGCTTCTGGAACGCCAACATGCGCGCGTTGGGCTGGCGCGCTTTCAGGTTCCGTTCCAGCGGGTCGGGCGCGTGCACGCTGCTCTCGCTCATCGCCTCCAGCACGGCATGGCCGCAAAAGGGGACGTAGACCTCGGAATAGCCGCCTTCGTGTACGACTACCAGCTTGCCGTCACAGACATCCTCGGCCGTGGCTTTCATCCGCTCGGTCATGGCGCGGAACGTCGCCGCCATCGCCTGCATCGAGGCCAGCGGGTCAGGGGCCGCGCAATCATAGCCGCAGGCGACAATAATCAGGTCGGGCGCAAAGGCGGTGATCTGCGGGATTACCACATGGTCGATGGCATGCAGATACCCCTCATGGCCCAGCCCCGCAGGCAGCGGCAGGTTCAGGTTGAAGCCTTCGCCTGCTCCCGCGCCACGCTCCGCCAGATGACCGCTATCAAGCGGGTAGTTCCCCTCTTGATGCAGCGAGATGGTCAGCACATCGTCACGGTCGTAGAAGCACGCCTGCGATCCGTTGCCGTGATGCACGTCCCAATCCAGGATCACGATGCGCTTGGCGCGGCCCTCGGCCAAGGCCGCCTCGACAGCGATAGCGATATTGGCCAGCAGGCAAAATCCCATCGGTTTGTCTGGCTCACAATGATGCCCCGGCGGTCGCGAGAGAGAATAGGCATTGGTCAGATCGCCGCGCAGCACATCGCGCACCGCTTGTGTCGCCAGACCCGCCGACAGCGTGGCAATCTCATACCCGCCGCTGGCAAAGGGGGCGTGGTGCCCCAACTCGCCGCCGCCCGTATCGGAGGTTGCCTTGAACTGGTCCAGATAGGCGGCGGGATGGATGCGCAGCAACTCTTCGCGACTGGCGGGGGCGGCGCTGCGCATGTCCAGCTCGGCCGACAGGCCCGTCACGTCAATCAGGTTCTTGAAGCGGCGCTTTGTCTCGGGGCTTTCGGGCAGGCCGCCTGCGGCCAGCGGCTGCACCAAGCCGCCCAAGGGCAGCGTCATGGCATAGTTGCCCCCTGCGTGCCAAAATGTCTTTTCATCCCAGAAAAATCCCGTTGCCATCGTGGCCTCCTTTAGCTGCGGGCAGGGTGGCAAAGCGGGCGGGGATTGTCCAACGCTATCCCTGCATCGCACATGCCGCTGTTCCGCTTACTCGGCTTTGCAGGATGCCTTGTGGCTCGCAGCCATCGGTTCCCTTCGGGCGCTTTGTCTTACAAGACCTCAATGGCAGACAGCACATCGGCAGTCGCACCCAGAATGGTGATCGACAAGGTGTTGTCGGCGCCTGTGTCCGCATCCGCGTAGGTGATGCTCAGCTGATTACCCGACAACACGGCAGAGCTTGCATCAAATGTTGCCCCACCCGCATTGTAGAACAGCAAGCTATCCGACAGGCTGGCGTCGAAATCTGTAATTGTCACGTCCGTCGATGTGCGCGTGAACTCAAACACATCCGCGCCAAAGCCGCCCGTCAGGACATCGGTACCCGTCCCGCCGAACAGCGTGTCATTGCCGCGCCCACCCAATATCGTCTCATCCGCGTCAGAGCCCCAGATGATGTCGAACCCTTCACCTGCGTCAATCTCGATCTGTTGATCCGCCAGCGAATAGTCGGGGCTGGTCAGATCAATCAAGTCATCCCCGAAAGACGCGGATACAATCCGCTCAATTCCGTCAAAACGTGTGGTGCTGCCCCGCCCGAAGCTGTCCAATCGCAGGACCGTCCCCTGATAAAACTCCGAGAACGCGTCGTGCAGGAAAAAAGCGACCCCGTCTTCGTCCTCCAGCCGGATCGTATCAAAACCGCCACCGCCCAGCGTCACGTCCTCGACCCGCAGATAGGGATCAAGGCTGACTTGGGCCTGCGTGCCAATCTGTGTCGCACTCGAAACGTTGAAGGCAACCAGATCCTCCTCAAATGCGCCAAAGCCGCGCAGGATCAGCAGGTCATCACCCAGATTGCCGACAACGCGGTCCGCGCCCGCACCCGCATCAATCGTGTCATTGCCTGCATTCCCGTTGAGAATGTCATTCCCCGCCCAGCCGCGCATGTAATCCGCCGTGTTCGTCCCGAACAGAATATCGTCCTGCGGGCCTGTCAGTTGATCATTCCCGGTCAGGATACGCCCCTGAGACGGCGGGGTGCCCGATGTCTGATCGTCGGCTGCGGTGTCATACCACGTTACGGCAATGCGCCCGTCGGGCAGGGCCGCCACATCGGGTCGTTCTTGCGCGTCATCTGGGTTGAAGTCCACGCGCAGAATCGTGCTGGCGGGTGTGCCGTCTGCATGGAAACGCTGGAGCAGAATTTGACCTGCGTCGCTATCGCCTATGGGGTCGGATATCAGCGGGCTGGCCCATACGACGACGAAATCACCGTTGTCAAAGACATCAATACGCGGGTCTGACAGGGGCGGCGACGGGAACAGGTCCAACGTGCTGCTGAGTGTGCCGTCTGCGTTGAATATCCGCACGCCTTCGGTTGATGCCGCGACAAAGCGGCCGTTGGGCAAAGGCTCCAGGTCGATATTGCCACTGCCGCCGGGGAACAGGGTGAACAGCTCACGCTCGGGGGTGAGGGCGACCATGTTCGAGTTGAGGATGATGCCCCTGACGTACATCGTTTCAAAGTCGTCATAGTCCTCGTCAAACCAGCTGGCAACGATGTTGCCATTGGACAGGGTGGTGAGGGTCGGGAAATCCTGTTGGTCGTCGGTTGTGACGTTGATCTGTGTGCGTGCGGTCGCATGGGTGCCATCGGCATTGATGCGCTGGCCAAAGATGCCGTTGCCATCGCCGTCCCCATAAGGCGCCCAACGTTCTGACGCCCACCATGCCACTGCATAGCTGCCATTCGCCAGCGCCGTCACGCTTGGCTCACGGCCATAGCCGTGGAAGGTTTCTGACAGAATATCACCCTGCGGACTAATGACCGCTGTCACGGCGCCATTCGCATCGTATCGGTTGGGCAAACGCCCGTCATAGCTTGCGTGCCATGCCACCACCACGTTGCCATTGCTGAGCAATGTGGCATCGCTGTCGATCTGGCGCCCGCCGTTATCGGGGCTTACCTCAAAGAAGGGAACGCGGGTCGATCCGTCGGCGTTCATAATGCCCGCCACGACTGCATAGCTAGACCCCGAAAACACCGTAGACGTTACCATAACCCCGCCATCATTCAGCGCGGTGATTGTCGTGCGGTCAAGCGATGTGTCATCGGTGTCGAGGTCGGACAGGTCGAAGTCAAAGGTAACGGGCGTGATCATAGCAAGCTGTGCCTTTCCTCAGAGAGTGGGCACCATAATGCCATGCCTTCACGTGTCACGAAAGCAAATTTCCTGACGCAAGTTTAGGCCCGAAAGACGCAAGTGGGCAGGCGTGCCCTCAGCCAACCATCCCGACAATCTCATAGGTCTTTTTCAGGATCGGCGCGGTAATCTCCCGCGCTTGGCCTGCACCCTTTGCCAACAGGCGGTCAATCTCGGCAGGGTCCGCCATCAGCCGCGCCATCTCGCCCGAGATCGGGGCGAGCTTGGAGACGGCGAGCTCTGCCAAAGCGGGTTTGAACGTCCCGAATTGCTGACCGCCGACATCTGCCAAAACCTGCTCGACGGTTTGTTCGCTCAGTCCGGCATAGATGTTCACCAGATTGCGCGCCTCGGGGCGGTCGGCCAGCCCTTCGATCTCGGAGGGGAGGGCGTCGGGGTCGGTCTTGGCCTTGCGGATTTTCTTGGCAATCGTGTCGGCGTCATCGGTCATGTTGATGCGGCTGGCATCCGATGGGTCGGACTTGGACATCTTTTTAGAGCCGTCGCGCAGGCTCATCACGCGTGTGGCGGCGCCCTCGATCACGGGCTCGACCTCGGGGAAGAAGTTTACGCCGTAGTCGTGGTTGAATTTATTTGCGATGTCGCGGGTCAGCTCGAGGTGCTGTTTCTGGTCCTCGCCCACGGGCACGTGGGTTGCGTGGTACACCAGAATGTCGGCGGCCATCAGTGCAGGGTAGGCGAACAGCCCCAGCGACACGGCCTCGGCGTTTTTGCCGGCCTTGTCTTTGAACTGGGTCATACGGCTCATCCAACCCATGCGGGCGACACAGTTAAAGATCCAGCCCAGCTGCGCGTGCTCGGGCACTTGGGACTGGTTAATCAGAATGGATTTTTCAGGAGAGATCCCCGAGGCGATAAAGCCCGCCGCCAATTCACGCGTGTTGTGGCGCAGGGTGGCAGGGTCCAGCAGCTTGGCCGTGATCGCGTGCAGGTCTACCATGCAATAGACGGTTTCAAAGTCGCCCTGATCCTGCATATCCACGAACCGCTTGATCGCGCCCAGATAGTTGCCCAGTGTCAGGCCCCCCGAAGGCTGGATGCCAGAGAAAACGCGGGGGGTGAATGTGGTATCGGTCATGGAATGCTCCGCTTGGGGCTGGATATGCTGTGGCAATGGGCTTACCCATGGCGCAGGTTCCCGTCAACCAAGCCCGAGAGTTACCCGATGTCCGACCAACATGATCCCGATTTTGAGCCACCGTTTAACAAGCTGCCGTTTATCGTGGTGATCCTGTTCCTGATTGCGGGCGGGATCGAACTCGCACTAAGCGCGGGTGAGGCGGGGCTGGTCGGTGGCCCGTCGGCCATTGGCTGGCGTCTGGGTCTGGTGCGCGACTGGGGTTTTTCGGGTGATCTGTTCGACGCGATGCTGGCACAGCGTTACTTCCCGCCCGAACATCTGGCGCGGTTTATCACCTATCCGTTCATCCACCTCAGCTTTACCCACGCGCTGATCGCTATCGTTCTGATGCTGGCGCTGGGCAAGCTCTGCGCCGAGGTGATGGGCCAGTTTGCCATGCTGGCGCTGTTTGTCTGCTCGGGCATTGGGGGCGCGTTGATCTATGCACTGGTGCTGGATGATCCTGTCTGGCTGGTCGGGGCCTATCCGCCTGTCTATGGCCTGATCGGCGGCTATAGTTTCCTGATGTGGCGCAAGCTGGCCGCCAGTGGCGGCAAGCAGATGGAGGCATTCACCCTCATTGCCATGCTCATGGGCCTGCAACTGGTCTGGAGCCTGTTTTCATCGGTCGGCTACGGCTGGGTGGCGGAGCTGTCGGGTTTTGTCTGCGGCTTTGTGCTCAGCTTTCTGTTCGCGCCGGGGGAGTGGGCGCGTATTCTGGGTAAGCTGCGCCAGCGTTAGCCGCCGCGCCGCACCGCGGCCTTGAACTCGGACAGTTTGAACGCGCCCAACATCTGGCCCGCGCCAAAGTAGCTGACCGCACCCACACCGATCAGAATGATCAAGCCGATGCCGCGCCACCACGGTAGGGACAGCAGGCTGCTGAGTTGCAGGTTAAAGAACCACAAGGCCGCGCCCATAATCACCGAGGCTGCGATGATCCGCCAGATCCGTTTGCGGAACCGCGCATCGACCTGTGCTGCATCGCCAAAGCGGCGTGCGCCAATGGCCAGCAGCGCATACATCACCCAGCCCGCCACAGTTGCGGCAATCGCGGGGGCAAGCCAGCCGACATACCCCGCCAGCCCCACGGCCAGACCCGCGTTCACAACCATCGCCACCAGCGCGAAATAGAACGGACGCTTGGTATCTTCGCGGGCAAAATACAGCGGTTGCACGATCTTTTGCAAAACGAATGCGGGCAGGCCAAGGCCATAGATCATCACCGCAGTCGCAATCGCCGCACTGTCGTCCGTGTCTGACGCACCGCGCTCGAACAACACGGACACCAGCGTGATGGGGATCACGATCAGGGCGATCGCCGACGGGATGGTCAGGGCCAGCGAAATCTCTGCCGCACGGCTGAGCGCTGTCTTTGCGCCTGCATCATCGCCCGCCCGCAGGCGGCGCGACAAATCGGGCAACAGCACGATGCCCACGGCAATGCCGACCACTCCAAGGGGCAGTTGGTACAAACGATCCGCCGCAAACAGCCAGCTCACCGCGTTTTCATATTGCGAGGCGACAAGCTGCCCCACCACAAGGTTGATCTGCATCACCCCCGAGGCAAGTGCGGCAGGCAATGCAATCACCACCAGATCACGCATATCCGCGTTCCAGCGCGGGCGCGCAGGACGAAGTTTGAACCCCGCTTGCGCCGCCGCCCGCCACGTCAGCGCCAACTGCGCAACGCCTGCTATTGGAATGGCCCAGATCAGCCAGCTGATCGCCTCTGCCCCTGTCAGCGCGGCAATACCAAGCGCCCCAATCACAAAGATATTGAGCAAGACAGGCGCCGCTGCTGCCACGGCAAACCGCCCCGTCGCGTTCAGGATGCCCGAAAACAGCGCCGACAGGGACATGAACAGGATATATGGAAAGACAATGCGCCCGTAGCCTACGGTCAGATCAAACCGCCCGTCACCCGCAAAACCTTCGGCGGTGAGCCAAACCAGAGCGGGCATAAACACCATCCCCAGCGCCGTAAGAAGGGTAACGACAAAGAACAATCCCGCAAAGGCATTCTGCGCAAACTCCGGCGCGCCGTCCGCACCTTCCAACCGTTTTGAGAACATCGGCACAAACGCCGCATTAAACGCCCCTTCGGCAAAGAAGCGGCGGAACATGTTTGGCAGGCGAAAGGCGGCCACAAACGCGTCCATCAGCGGCCCAGGTCCGATCAGCGACAGGATCATCACCTCGCGCAGGAACCCCAGCACACGGCTGAGCAGCGTCCACACACCCACGGTGAAAAAGCCGGTCATCAGACGGATAGGTTTCATGGGGTGCGCCTCTTTTACGTGTTGCCTTGGCCTAGCGGTCTGTGGGGCGATGCGCAATTCTCTTTTGCAGCGCTTGCGCAGCGACTGTATCAGTGCTGGTGTGGGACGCGGAGCGTCTCAGCTATGACGCGAATGCCACGCCCGAGACGGGCACGCAAACGCTCTTCGCTTTCTGCGAAACGCTCATCGCTGAAGACGGCCACGCGCCCCTTGTCGATCACTCGGTTTTTTGAGGCGGGGTGATCTGGACCCTCGTCGCTGCAAGCGCAAGCAGTCCAAGGCACGCCAATCCTGCCACTGCATACCATCCAAGAATACGCTGAAGATCTGCCGCAGGCAGCACGCCCGCTTGCTGCGCCGAGGTCGCCGCCAAAAACAGTGTCGCGGCAAAGAAGACCTTGCCGCCAAGGCTTTTGAGCGACAGATATGTGGCCCTCGTTCCGCTTTCCAGCAGAGGCTGGATGCGGGCAAGGATGAAAGGATAGGCCAGCGAGTCCGGCACAATCCGCAACAGCAACACGCCAATCACCAGCACGGATGTGCTGAGCGCCAGCGCCCCCACCAGCGTGATCTGCAAGCCAAAAGCCAGCAGCACGAGAACAGGCAACCCCAACGCATGGCGCATCCGTACGGCAAACAAGGACGCCACACCCGACAACAGCATCATCACGCAGGTCACCGCACCGCTGACCAAAGGCGCCTGCGCGGCGATCCCCAACCCGTCCAGCGCGGTCAGGATGAAGGGTTGGCCAAAGACAAAGGGCAGGTGGCTAAAGGCATACATCAGCACCGTGAGAACAAAGAACCACGCCAACACAGGATGCAGCAGCGCCGATTTCAGCGCCGCGATCTGGCTACGCAGGCTTTGGGCGCGGGCTTCTTGTCGGGCAGGTTCCGCCATCAACAGCACCAGCACGAAAGCCACGGCAAAGGAGGCGGCGGTAGCGTAGAAAGGCAGGGTGACGGAATGCAGACTCATCGCGCCGCCGATCAGCGCGGACATCGCGAACCCCGCAAGCGAGAACCGCCATGCCCGCAGCTCTTGCGCCTCAACCTCGTCTGCGCGGCCTGTCGCTTGTAGCGATTCAAACAACAGCGAACTGTCGGTGCCCGATTTGAACGCAGAACCCGCGCCGATCAACGACTGCCCCAAGGCAAACATCCCAAAGCTGGCGCCGACGGCCAGCGCCAGACAGCCCAGCAAATAACACGCCGCCGACAACAGCAGCGTCGCCCGCCGCCCGATCCTGTCGGAGAAATACCCCGAAGGCACCTCCAGCACGGTGGTCGAGATGTCATAGACGGAATACAGAACGATCGCCTCGGCGCCCGACAGTTTGGCCTGAAAATACAAAAACCACACCGCCTGCCAGAACAGCAGGCTGTTGAAAAACTGAAACCACGGGATCAGCGCGATGGTGCGGTGGTGGCTCAAACAATGTCGCCTTTGCTGGTTCAGTTATCCGCGCGCGCCACCCCTTCTACGATGGCCTGACGCAGGCGTTTTTCCAACGTGCGCCGTTTTGCTTCGGAATGGTATTTCAGCCCGAACATGTCTTTGACATAGAAGGTATCGACCACCTGCGCGCCGTAAGTCGCGATCACCGCATTGGCGATATAGACGTTCAGCTCTGCCAGTGTGCGGGCCAGATCATGCAGCAACCCGGGGCGGTCGCGGGTGTCGACCTCGATGATGGTGTAAATCTCGGAGCCTTCATTGTCGAAGGTGATCGAAGTCGGCACGCGGAACGCTTTCTCGCGCTTTTTGACCTTGTCGCGGGATTTGAGCGCATCACGTGCGATGACCTCTCCGCGCAGGGTCTTTTCGATCATCTGGCGCAGGCGAGGCAGTTTCGACGCCTCATAGGCGTTGCCTTCGCTGTCTTGAATCCAGAACGCATCGGTCACATAGCCGTCTTTGGTGGTGTAGCTGCGGGCATCCACGACATTGGCCCCCACCAGCGCCAGCGCGCCGGTCAGGCGGCTGAATATGCCGTGGTGGTCGGGCATGACAAAGCACGCACGCGTGGCATCGCGGTCCTCGTCCGGGTGCAGGTCGATGTTGATCTTGTTTTCGTCCAGATCGCGGAAGAGGTTGGCAAAGGCGATATGCGCAGTCACGTGCAGACCCTGCCAATAGGGGTCGTAATGGCGCGCGGTTTCACGCTGGAGCGCCTTTTTCGGCCAGTCGGGCAGGGCGGCACGCAATGTCTTTTTGGCCTCGGCCCCGCGGTTCTGGCGGTTGAGGTCTTCCAGCCCCGTCTCCAGCGCCCTCTCGGTCTGGCGGTAAAGGGCGCGGATCAGCGAGGCTTTCCAGTTGTTCCATGTGTCCGGCCCCACGCCGCGAATGTCGCAGACGGTCAGCACGCACAGCAGGTCCAGCCGCTTGACCGTTTGCACGGCTTTGGCAAAATCGCGCACGGTGCGCGGGTCGGCAATGTCGCGTTTCTGCGCCATATCGGACATCAGCAGGTGATAGCGCACCAGCCATTCAACCGTATCCACCTCGTCCTGCTTTAGCCCCAGACGCGGGGCAACCTTGCGCACAATAGAGGCTCCAAGTATCGAATGGTCTTCCTGTCTGCCTTTGCCGATGTCATGCAACAGCAAGGCCACATACAACACTTTGCGGTTCACGCCTTTTTGCAGGATCGACGAGGCAACGGGCAGCTCTTCTTCCAGCTCGCTTTTCTCGATCATGGCAAGATGGGCGATGGTCTGGATCGTATGTTCGTCCACGGTATAGCTGTGGTACATGTTGAACTGCATCATCGCCACGATCGGCTCGAATTCGGGGATGAAGGCGGCAAGCACGCCCAATTCGTTCATGCGGCGCAAGGCGCGTTCGGGGTTGCCGTGTTTCAGCAGCAGATCAAGGAAGATGCGCCGGGCCTCTGGCGTGGTGCGCAGGGTGTCGTCGATCAGATGCAAGTTCGCTTTGACTGTGCGCATCGCATCGGGGTGGATCAACATGCCCGTGCGCAAGGCTTCCTCGAACAGGCGCAGGATATTGATCGGATCACTTAAGAAAGCCGCGTCATCTTCCAGTGCGATGCGGTTGTGGGTGACGGTATAGCCCGCCCTGACGCGGGGCTTGCGGCGGAACAGGCGCTCCAGCAAGGGTTCGGATTTGACGTGCATGTCTTCCAGTTTGGTCAGGAAGATGCGGGTCAGGTCGCCAACCGCAGTGGCATGCAGAAAGTAGTCCTGCATGAACACCTCGACAGCGCGGCGTCCGTCACGGTCACGGTATCCCATCGCCTCGGCCACACTGACCTGCATATCAAAGGTCAGTTGTTCGCTGGCCCGATTGGTCAGCAGGTGCAGATGCCCGCGTGCGGCCCACAGAAAATTCTCGGCGGCGGCGAAGGTCTCATATTCTTCGGCGCGGAACACGCCTTTTTCGACCAGCTCGGCAGCGCGGCTGACATTGTGGATGAGTTTGGCAATCCAATAAAGCGATTGCAGATCGCGCAGGCCGCCCTTGCCCTCTTTGACGTTCGGCTCAACCACATAGCGCTGGCCCTGTTTGACATGGCGTGCGTCGCGCTCTTCCAGCTTTGCCTCGATGAACGCACGGCCCGAGCCGGAGAAGAGATCGCTGCGCAGCGTTTCTCCGAGGGTTTGTCCCAAATCCACATCGCCGCAGATAAAGCGGTGTTCCAGCAACGCGGTTTGTATTGTGAAATCTTCTGTTGCAAGCTCTACGCAATCGCGAACAGTGCGGCTGGAGTGGCCGACCTTCAGCTTCAGGTCCCATAGGATATACAGCATCGTCTCGATCGCGGTGCTGGCCCACGGGGTGATCTGCGAGGGAACCAGAAACAGTAGGTCCACGTCTGAAAACGGCGCCATCTCACCGCGCCCGTAGCCGCCCACGCCAATCACGCTCAGCGCGGTGGGGGCGTCTTTGTTCGGGTGCAGGTGGTTGGTCGTGAGCGTATAGACCGACCGCACCAACCCGTCCGTAAGGTAGCTGTAGGAGGCGGTCATCGCCTTTGCGTCAAAAGGGGCTGCGGTAAAGGCTTGGGCGATTGTTGCGCGGCCTCGGGCCTGGGCCGAGTTCAGGATTTTCACGCAGGTGTTGCGGGCATCCTTAGATCGGGCCGCCGCGGCTAGTTCGGCGTCGATGGCCGCCGCATCATAGATTTCGTCAGCAAGAGCGCACAGGCGGGGCGTCGGAGCGCCGCCTGTGCCGGTTGTTTGGGTGTCGGTCATCAATCGGCTCAGAAACCTGCGCCGCCAAAGGCCTGCGGGGCGGCCTCAAGCAAGACAACCTGTTTGCTGCGGATCGTCGCCACGGCGAGGCCGCGCTGGTTGGTCCCGTCCGGCAGCAGACGGAAGATGCCGCCCGCGCCACGGAAGCCCGCACCCTGCGTCAACGCCGTTGTTGTCAACGCATTACCCTTGCGGCTTTTCACCAGTGATGCAACCGCAGCGACCCCGTCAAACGCGAGCCCTGCAATATCAAGCGGCTTGCTGCCGTAGGCGGCATTATACCGCGCAGAGAACGCAGCCGTCGCACCTGGATCGGGCAGGGCGAACCAGCCACCCTGAATGCCGTCCAGCCCCAAGGTCTGTGCGGGAACGTCCCAACGGGTCAGACCGATGTACTGCGACTTCGCATTGGTGACGCCCGCGCTGGGCAGCATTTGCGACAAAAGCGGCAAAGCGGTGGAGGAGTTGGCTGTCAAGAACAGGGCATTCGCACCTGTGTTGGACATCATCGCTTTTACTTTTGGGATGGCGGCAGTCACGGCTTGCTGGCTCAGCGCATAGTCGACCGAGCCGGACAGCGTGGCGCCATTGGCTGCGATTGCTTGCTGGATCGCGTTACGGCCCAATTGGCCGCCGATGTTGTTGGCATGCAGGACAACGATTTTATCTTTGCCGTTGCGCTTGGCGTAGGACACCAGACGGTTCGCCGTATTGTCGAATGTTGGCCCAAGCACAAAGACGTTGCCGCCCGCGATTGTGGTGTTGTTCGAGAAGGAAAGAACGTTCACCCCAGCTTCGGCCACCGCAACGCCCGCCGCATTCGCCGCTTCGCCGTAGACAGGCCCGAGGATGATTTTCGCACCGTCGGCGACCGCTTGGGAAGCGGCTGTTGCCGCCGTGCCCGCCTTGCCTGCCGTGCCGTAGACGCGCAGGTCAATCTTCACACCGTCCAGATCGCTGATCGCCAGCCGTGCGGCGTTCTCCAGGTTCTTGGCCAGCAGATTATCCGAGGCCGACCCGCCACGCGGGATAAGCAAAGCCACAGGAACGGGCGCGTTCGGATCAATCTTCGGCCCGCTTCCCCCGCCAAGACCCGCAAAGGCGGCTGGATCACACGCAGAGAGCATCATCGCAAAAAGTGGTAGAATCAGCAGCCGGAAGGGCTTTCGGATGGTGCTTGGAATGGCAAACATGGTAACGGTACTCCCCTATCTATGGTGCGGGCAGCTGCCGGCACTGTCGTTGGCGCAATCATATCGTCTAGTGGGAAGGGGTCCAGCGTTGAATATTCATAAGCAGAGCTTAGCGGCCGGAATTACCTTTGTGGGTGTCCCAATAGGCACAGCCCGCGACATTACACTACGGGCGTTGGACGTTCTGGCGAGTGCCGACATGCTGGCGGCCGAAGACACACGCAGCTTGCTCAGGCTGATGGACATCCACGGGATTCCTCTGGAGGGGCGCAAGATTACGGCGCTGCACGATCATTCAGGGGATGCAGCTGTCGCACGGCTGGTCACGGCTGCAAAAGAAGGCAAATCCGTTGCTTACGCCTCCGAAGCGGGTATGCCCTTGATCGCTGATCCAGGGTTCGAGCTGTCGCGTGCAGCGGCTCAGGCAGGAGTTAATGTCACCTGCGCACCGGGCCCATCTGCGGTTTTGACGGCTTTGGCGCTGGGCGGATTGCCGACAGACGCGTTCCACTTTGCCGGGTTCTTGCCGAACGCCAAAGCGGCAAGGCTAAGCGCGCTAGAGGCGTTACGCGATGTCCGTGCGACGCTGGTATTTTACGAATCGCCTAAACGGATTGGCGCAATGCTGCGCGATGCAAAGACAGCATTGGGTTCGACGCGCCCCGCCGCCGTATGCCGCGAGCTCACCAAAAAATTCGAAGAGGTCAGGCGCGGTACGCTGGATGAACTCGCGAATTATTACGCCGAAAATACACCCAAAGGCGAAATTGTTGTTTTGATTGATCGGGGCGATTTAGAAACTGTTAACTCTGATGATCTAGAAACGTCGCTTAAGGCTGCTTTGGAAAAGCTGTCTATGCGGGATGCGGTCGACCTTGTGGCAAAGGCGCATGCGTTACCACGCAGACAGGTCTATCAAGCGGCGCTTGCACTCAACACGGATGAAGGTGGGTAAAAGATGACACAAACCGCGCAGCGCAGCCATGCAGGGGCAATGTCGTATCATGCAGGTGTGGCCGCAGAAGGCCGCATCGCCCAAGATTACGAACGTCGCGGGTTCCCCTTGGCCAATCAACGTTGGCGTGGAAAGGGCGGTGAAATTGATTTGATCGTGCGGGATGGCGATGGCCTTATCTTTGTCGAGGTGAAGCAAAGCCGCAGCTTTGACCGGGCGGCCCAGCGGATAAGCCGCAAACAAATTCAACGAATCTACAATTGTGCCGAAGAATATCTGGGCACGCAGCCACGCGGCGGGCTGACAGATATCCGGTTTGATGTGGCGCTTGTTAACGGTCATGGGGAAACACAAATAATTGAAAATGCCTTTGCCCACCTCTGAGGGCATTGCGTAGGGCGGCTTGCTTTGCCATCAAGATGGCAACAGCAAGGATGTACCTATGAAAATCGCCTTCCAAATGGACCCGATCGGGGACGTTAATATCGACGCAGACAGCAGCTTTCGTTTGGCTGAAGAGGCCCAGAAACGGGGCCACACGCTGTTTTTCTACACACCTGATAATATCGCCTATCAAGAAGGGCGTATCACAGCCCGCGGGCAGGATATGACTGTGCAGCGGGTGCCGGGCGATCCGGCTGTTTTGGGAGAGATGCGGGAGGTCGATCTGGCAGAGTTCGATGTGGTCTGGTTACGGCAGGATCCGCCATTTGACATGCATTACATCACTTTAACCCATCTTCTGGATCGGATTTCGGACACGACACTTGTGGTCAATGATCCGTTTTGGGTGCGCAATTATCCTGAAAAATTGCTGGTTCTCGACTTCCCCGATCTGACGCCGCCAACAACGATTGCACGCGACCTTGAAACGATCAAAGCTTTCAAGGAAAAACACGGCGATGTCATCCTCAAACCGCTTTATGGCAACGGCGGCGCGGGGGTGTTCAAGCTTACCCGCGATGATCGCAACCTCAGTTCTTTGCATGAATTGTTCACCGGTTTCTCGCGTGAGCCCTTGATCGTGCAAAAGTTCCTGCCGGATGTCTCCAAGGGCGACAAACGTGTGATTTTGGTGGATGGCGCGCCTGTTGGTGCGATCAACCGCGTGCCTGCCGCAGGTGAGACGCGTTCGAACATGCATGTCGGCGGGCGGCCTGAAAAGGTCGGCCTGACGGAGCGTGATCTGGAGATTTGTGCGCGAATTGGCGGGGTGCTCAAGGAAAAGGGCCAGGTGTTTGTCGGCATCGACGTCATTGGCGACTACCTGACCGAAATCAACGTGACTTCGCCCACCGGTATCCAAGAGCTTGAGCGGTTTGACTGCGTCAACATTGCAGCGAAAATCTGGGAAGTGATTGAGGCCAAACGCGCATGAGCGCCGTGCGGAGGCTGCTGAACCCGTGGCTGCGCACAATCGAAAAACGGCGGATGCGCAACGGCACGCCGCAGCAATTGCGCCGCGCTTTGGACATGCAATCCCGCATGTTTTTCTACGCGCCACGTGGTACGGCCAGTGAAAAAGTCAGCCTGAACAATGTGCCGTGCCTGTCGCTTGCGCCCAAGGGCGCAGCGACAGATCGTGTGCTTTTCTACATCCACGGGGGCGGTTTTGTCTTTGGTAGCCCCACGACGCATCGCGCAATGGCGGCCAAGCTTGCGCACCGCATCGGGGCGCGTGCGGTCTTACCGCAATATCGGCTGGCACCCGAAGCGCCTTTTCCTGCCGCGCCAGATGATGTGCGCGCCGCATGGGATGGGCTGATCGCCAGCGGTGTAGAGCCGCGAAATGTTGTCATCGGTGGCGACAGTGCCGGCGGTGCGCTGGCCTTTGGTCTGGTCGCGTCCCTTTGCGCACAGGGCGCCCCTTTGCCGGGGGCTGTCTTTGGCTTTTCGCCGCTCACCGATCTGACGTACAGCGGTGACAGTTTTCGCGCTAATGCGCGGGCCGACGCGGTCCTGCCCGCAGAAACAGCAGATACATTGAGCGAGATGTTTTTGCGCGATGCCTCGCCAAAAGAGCCAAGCGTCAGCCCCTTGTTCGGTGGCTTCGACGGTGCGCCACCTGCATGGGTCACCGTGGGTGATACCGAAATTCTGCTGGATGACGGGCGCAGGCTGGTTGACCGAATGCGTGCACAAGGTGTCGATGCCACGTTGGTGGTGGAACGTGATTTGCCGCATGTTTGGCCGATTTTCCACAACATGCTGCCTGAAGGGCGGCGCACGCTGGACCTGTTGGCAGGTTGGATCAGGCAACGGCAGGGCTGGGCATCCGAAAACTGACGGCCTCGGCAATATGCGGTTTGCGCACCTGCGCTGACCCGTCCAGATCGGCAATTGTGCGGGCCACGCGCAACACGCGGTGATAGCCGCGGGCCGACAGGCTGAACCGTTCGGCGGCGCGCAACAACAGGTCGCGGCCTTCCGCGTCGGGGGCGGTCATCTGCTCGAGTACCTCGCCCTGCGCATCGGCATTGCAAATGATGTCGGGGTGGTCGGCAAATCGCACCTCTTGCACCGCACGGGCCGCCGCCACGCGGGCCGCGACGGTTGCAGAGCTGTCGCCAGAGGGCGGTAAATCCAGATCTGTGTAGGCCACGGGCGGCACGTCCACCCGCAGATCAAACCGGTCCATCAAGGGGCCGGAGATGCGGCCAAGGTAGTCCTCTCCACACTGCGGTACGCGGGCGCAGGCGCGGGCAGGATCAGGCAGATAACCACATTTGCACGGGTTCGCCGCCGCGACCAGCATAAAGCGGCAGGGATACTTCACATGCGCATTGGCGCGGCTGATCATCACCTCGCCTGTCTCGATGGGTTGGCGCAGGGTTTCCAGCACATTGCGGGCGAACTCGGGAAACTCGTCCATGAACAGAACGCCATTATGGGCAAGGCTGACCTCACCGGGTTTGGCATTGCGCCCGCCCCCGATAATCGCCGCCATCGAGGCGGTATGGTGCGGCGGGCGATAGGGCCGCTGCCGCGAAATGCCGCCTTCGTCCAGCAATCCGGCAAGCGAGTGGATCATCGACGTTTCCAACGCTTCTGCCGCGGTGAGCGGAGGCAAGATGCTGGGCAATCGCGCTGCCAGCATGGATTTACCAGACCCAGGCGTGCCGACCATGATTAGATGGTGCCGTCCTGCGGCGGCGACCTCAAGTGCGCGTTTTGCACGCTCTTGCCCCTTTACCTCGCGCAAATCATGCGTGTGAACCATCGGCGCAACCTCGCCCGGCTCGGCTGGGCGTAGCGGGGATTGGCCCGAGTAATGGCGCACCACATCGCCAAGTGACGGGGCGGCGATGACTTGGCAGGCATTCACCCATGCGGCCTCTGCCCCTGATCCTGCGGGACACAGCAGGCTGCGGTCCTCATCCGCTGCGGCCATCGCCGCGGGCAACGCGCCGACCACGGGCACCAGCGATCCGTCCAGCGATAGCTCGCCCAAGGATACCACCGTTTCCACCACGTCCTTGGGTATGATTTCAAGCGCGGCAAGCAGCGCCATCGCAATGGGCAGGTCAAAGTGGCTGCCCTCTTTGGGCAGGTCCGCAGGGCTGAGGTTGATTGTGATCCGTTTGGACGGCAGGGCAATCGCCATTGATGTCAGCGCCGTGCGCACGCGGTCGCGGGCCTCGGACACGGCTTTGTCGGGCAAGCCGACGATGGAAAACGCAGGCAAGCCGGGTGTAACGGCGCATTGCACTTCGACGATCCGTGCCTCAACGCCTTGAAATGCAACGCTGTATGCGCGTGCGACCATGTTATTCCTCCGACCCTTACCCAGAGGTTAACGGTACAGGCCGGATGGTTTAAGAATAGTTAACGCGTCCCGTCACTCAGGCACAGGCCAGTCGTCGCGGCGTCCGACAGGCGGATGGGGGAAGGGATCATAACTGTGCTTGAGCCCTTCGCGGCGCCATTTGCGGAAGGCCGTATCGTTGAGCGTTGTTCTGCAATAAGCGCGTGCGGCGTCTGATACGGGCAAATTATACCCGACAATTCGCGCACAAACAGGCGCATAAAACGCATCCGTCAGCGAATATTTCCCAAAGAGCCACGGCCCATCGCCTGCCTTCTCCCGTGCAAAAGCCCACAGTGTTTCGATCCGTGCCAGATCGGCCTTTACCTTGTCAGAGGGCGCAAAGTCGGCGTCCACATGGGCCAGTTGCATCGCGCACTCCCCGCGCAGCGCGCCAAAGCCGGAGGCCATCTCGGCACATAGCCAGCGGGCACGGCTGCGGGCGGTTGGGTCTGCGGGCCACATCTGCGCCTCGGGGTGCCGTTCGGCAAGGGTTTCGGCGATGGCAAGACTTTCACCAATCACATCCCCTTCGGGCGTGCGCAGGGCAGGGACCAGACGCGCAGGGGCCAGTGGCGCCATGTCGCCAGCCATTGTGCCCCCGAACAGATCCACCTCATGCTCGCGGAAGGGCAGGTTGAAATTCTGCAGCATCAGCCAGCCCCGCAAAGACCAGCTCGAAAATGTGCGGTTGCCGATATATAAATCATAAGTCATGGCAAAATCTTAGAGCTGCCATGCAGGCCGCACAAATTCATATGTGTGGCCGCCCGTATCACGGAAGGTGATTGATCGCGCCGATGTCCCAGTTTTCGTTCCCGCGGTGGGTTAGGGTGGTGACCGAGATGTTGTCGATCTTATGCGCCATCGCTTCATAGGCCGACACCCGCATCGCCCGCTGCACTTGGGTCAGGATGACGCCGAAATGCGCAACGGCAATGATGTGGCGGCCCTGATGCGCGGCGCTCAGGCGGTCCACAACCTTGCTGACCCGCGCCATCGTCTGGTTCCAGCTTTCGCCCTCGGGGGCGCGGATGTCGCCGGGTTGGTCCCAGAACGCGCGGCTTAGTTCGGGATCACGCGCAGCCACCGCATCAAACCGCATCCCGTCCCAGACGCCAAAGTCGATCTCGCGCAGGTCGGGTTCATGGGGCAGGCGGATGTGGCCATCTTGCTGCAACACATCCGCCGTCGCGGTTGAGCGCACCAGATCCGAGCTTACAACCAACGCATCGTCAGGCAGATGATCGCGCACACGGGCAATCAAAGCTGTGTCGGACAGATCGGCAGGCACATCGCGCCACCCGACAAAGGATTTCTCGTGCGTGGGGCCATGCCGCACCCAATGCCATGTCGTCATTCCAGTGGTCCTTTCAAAACTTGCGGCAGCCCCGCCACCACCATCACCGCCAGATCGGCCTGCGCTGCAAGCGCGATGTTCAGCCGCCCCTGCGCCTCACGAAACTGGCGGGCCAATCTGTTCTCCGGCACGATCCCGTGCCCCACCTCGTTCGAGACGATGACCCAAGGGGCAGCGCAACTCTCCAGCGCTGTCAAAAGCCGTGTTGTCGCCGCTGCCAAATCCGCCTCCTCCATCATCTGGTTGCTCAGCCACATGGTCGCGCAATCAATCAGAACGGGGGTTTGGGGTGTGAGTTTTTCGAGGACAGGACCAAGGTCGAGCGGCTCTTCAATCGTGTGCCAACGGGCGTCACGACGGTCTTTATGCACTTTGACCCGATTTTTTATTTCGTCATCTTCAACGCGCCCCGTTGCAAGGTAGATGGGGTTCAACCCACTGGAAAGGATGTGGTTTTCCGCCCACGCGGACTTTCCTGACGCGGCGCCACCCAGAATAAAACTGCCCTTTGGCAACATTTTTCGCACCCCCTCGTGAACCAATGTGCACTTCCATGCGTAGTAAATACAAAGCGTCGCCACAAGGTGACCATTTGATCCTTGGGAGACGAGATAGATGGCGATTGGAACTGCGCAAGACTTCACACTCACCCGCACCGCGATGAAGGCGGAGCTGTTGGACGCTGAAACGGAACTCAAGCTGGCTTATGCGTGGCGTGACGAACGGTGCGAGGCTTCGCTGCACCGTCTGATTACGGCCTACATGCGGCTGGCCATTTCGATGGCTTCCAAGTTCAAACGCTACGGTGCGCCGATGAATGACCTTATTCAGGAAGCGGGCCTTGGCCTGATGAAAGCGGCGGACAAGTTCGACCCTGACCGCGGTGTGCGGTTTTCGACCTACGCCGTCTGGTGGATCAAAGCGTCTATTCAGGACCATGTGATGCGCAACTGGTCGATGGTGCGCACGGGATCGACGTCGTCGCAAAAATCCCTGTTTTTTAACATGCGGCGCGTGCAAGCACGGCTGGAGCGGGAGGCCGCCTCGGCGGGTGAAGAACTGGATCGTCACCAGCTGCGGCAGATGATCTCGACCGAGATTGGCGTGCCGTTGCATGACGTTGAGATGATGGAAGGGCGCTTGTCCGGCTCTGATTATTCGCTGAACGCGACACAATCAGCCGAGGACGAGGGCCGCGAATGGATTGACGCGCTGGAAGACGATAGCGCGCAAGCCGCCGAGAATGTCGAGCATACCCATGACACGGCACAACTTCGGGCGTGGTTGCTGTCGGCGATGACAGCCCTCAATGACCGCGAGCAATTTATCGTACGCGAACGCAAGCTGCGCGATGCGCCCCGTACGCTGGAAAGCCTTGGACAGGAGTTGAGCCTGAGCAAAGAGCGCGTGCGGCAGCTGGAGGCCGCAGCCTTCCAGAAAATGCGCAAATCTCTTGAAATGCAGTCTCAGGAAGTGTTTCATTTCCTCACATGATACCAGTGCCCTCCAAATGTGCGAGTGCAAGCGTGGCCCTTTGGGCTGCGCTTTTTGCTTCTGGCGGGGCTGCGGAAGTTCCGCAAATGGCGCGGGATGCACAGATTGTGATCTTGGGCGAGCAGCATGACAATCCCGACCACCACGCCCGTCAGGCGGTGTGGGTTGCGGCCCTGGACCCCGCCGCGCTGGTCTTTGAGATGTTGACCCCTCAACAAGGCGCACAGGCCGCAGCGCCGTGGGCCAGTCAGGCGCAGCTTGATGCGTTGATAGGTTGGTCGGGCACGGCGTGGCCTTCGTTTGATATGTATTATCCGATATTTGCGGCATCGCCTGACGCCGTGATCTATGGTGCGGGTGTGCCACGCAGCGAATTGCGCCGCGCTCTTGAAGCTCCGCTGGCGGATCATCCGCTCGCCCAGCGTTTTGGTTCGGACACAGCCCCCGACGGGTCCCTTCAAACCGCCCGCGAAGCGGTGCAAGCCGCAGCGCATTGCGGTGCATTACCCGAAGAGATGTTGCCTGTCATGGTTGATGCCCAACGGTTGCGGGACATGACCTTGGCTGATGTTTCGCTTCGCGCCCTGCGGGCAACTGGTGGGCCTGTTGTGGTGATCACGGGCAACGGCCATGCTCGCGCGGCTTGGGGCGTGCCCGCATTAATCGCAACCGCCGCCCCTGATGTCGCAGTGTTCACATTGGCCCAAGGCGAAGACGGCGCGGATGTGCAAGGCGCTTTCAGCCTGACCCTCGATGCGCCCGCGCCGGAGCGCGGCGATCCTTGCGCGGCCTTCACCCAGTAACCACTGGCGCTGGGCGCGGCCCGCGCCTATGTTGAGCAGCGACATTGGCCAATCAAGGGGCGTATCATGCTGGCTGGCAAACATATCTTGCTTATTATCGGCGGCGGCATTGCGGCGTTCAAATCGCTGGACCTGATCCGCCGCCTGCGCGAACGCGGCGCTGTTGTGACCCCTGTCCTGACCCGCGCTGGCGAAGAATTCGTGACCCCGCTGTCGGTCTCGGCTTTGGCGGGCAACAAGGTGCATCGTGATCTGTTCGATCTGGATGACGAGGCCGAGATGGGTCACATCCAACTCAGCCGAGTTGCCGATCTGGTGGTTGTGGCCCCTGCAACGGCGGACCTGATGGCCAAGATGGCGGGCGGGCTCGCGAATGATCTGGCCTCGACCTTGCTGCTGGCCACAGACACGCCCGTGATGATCGTGCCTGCGATGAATGTGCGCATGTGGGAGCACGCCGCAACCCAGCGCAACCTTGCCACCCTGCGCGCTGACGGGATCGCCGTTGTCGGCCCGAACAAGGGCGACATGGCCTGCGGCGAACACGGCCCTGGCCGCATGTCCGAACCGATGGAGGTTGTGGAGGCCGTGCAGAGCGCCCTGACCGATGGGCCGCTGAAAGGGCGGCGTGTGCTGGTCACCTCCGGTCCCACGCATGAGCCGATCGACCCCGTTCGCTATATTGCCAACCGCTCCAGCGGGGCGCAGGGCACGGCGGTTGCGCGGGCCTTGGCGGCCCTTGGCGCGCATGTTGTGTTTGTGACAGGTCCTGCTGATGTCTCCCCGCCCGAAGGCGTTGAAGTGGTGGCCGTGCAAACCGCTCAACAGATGAAAGACGCGGTCGAGGCGGCCTTGCCCGTTGATGCGGCGGTCTTCGCGGCAGCGGTTGCCGATTGGCGCGTTACCTCTGCCTCGGACCGCAAGTTGAAGAAAACCAAGGACGGCCTGCCGGAGCTTTCCTTTGCTGAAAATCCCGACATCCTGCATGGGGTGAGTCACCTAAAAACAGGTCGCCCGCCGCTGGTTGTAGGCTTCGCGGCCGAGACAAACGATGTGATCGCCAACGCCACAGCCAAGCGCCTGCGTAAGGGGTGTGACTGGATCGTGGCCAATGATGTCTCGCCTGAAACGGGGATCATGGGGGGCGATGAAAACGCTGTCACGCTGATTGACGACACTGGCGCAGAAGAGTGGCCGCGCATGGGCAAAGATGCCGTCGCCGCGCAGCTTGCGCAACGGATTGCGGATACTATCACCTCCTGAAACGCACATTGCCGCGAGGGTTCAATGCCTGTCAAATTCCTGCGCCTGCCTTTGAACGACCTGCCCTTACCCGCCTATGCAACAGTTGGTGCGGCGGGCATGGACCTGCGGGCGTGTTTGCCTGACGGGCCAATAACGCTGGCCCCCGATGCGGTGGTGCTGGTGCCCACAGGCTTTGCCGTGGCACTGGAACCCGCGACTGAAATGCAGATCCGGCCCCGATCGGGATTGGCGACCAAATCGCGGATCATGGTGCCAAACAGCCCCGGCACGGTCGACGAGGATTATCGCGGCGAGGTAAAGGTCGCATTGTGGAACGCAGGCAACACAGCCTTTGTGATTGCCCATGGTGATCGCATCGCCCAAGCCGTGATTGCGCCGATCCTGCGACCGCAGATCACAGAGGTCGACGCGCTTGATCAAACCACCCGTGCCGCGGGCGGGTTTGGATCAACCGGCACTGGTTGACTGCCTGTCCAGATCGCCTGCGGGAGCGCAGTATTTCTCTACCAGACCGATCAAGTCACCGGGCGAGATGGGTTTGGAGATGAAGCCGTCCATGCCATATTGTTCAACCGCGAGCGGGTGGTGGAAGTTGGAATCCGCCGTCACTGCATAGATCGGGATGTTTTTAGGGGGGTCACTTTCGCTGTTTCTGATCCGCTTCGTCGCGTCCAGCCCCGACAGCTTTGGCATGTGAATATCCATTAAAACCAGCGCGTATTGATCCGGTGTCTGTTCCAACAAATCGCAGCCCGATGTTCCGTTTTCGGCGACGTCCACATCAGGCCCAAGATCAAGCGTGCCGATGATCTGTTTCATCATGAAACGGGTAAAGCTGTCGTCTTCGACAATCAGGATTTTTTTACGCATTCACTACCCTTACCGCTTAACTATTTCTACCGACAGTAGTGCTTATCTTTCGCCAAAGCAACGCTCAACCTGCGCGGGTTGGATGCGTCCCTTATGACGTGCAGTTTCGCATCAAGGGCAATCCAGACGGCTGATGCGAGGTGCCGCGCTAAGCCTCATCACAAAAGCATCGCTTGCTTGAAACACTATTCAACCATAGATTACGGGCACGCCAACTCTATTTTCTAGCGATGCTTTTATAGATTGGGGCCCAAAGTGGCTGACCGAATTCGAGCGATTACGACGCCCCAAGCGCATGAAGCGTTCCCTGGATGTGTTGAAAAAGAACGCGATGCCCTCACCCGGGGAAGCCGGCTGACTTATGCGCATTGGGTGGCCATCGCGCTGTCGATCTTCCTGACAATCGCAGCGTGGCAATTCTCCAAACATCTGATCGATTTACGCACGCAAAGCCGGTTTGAAGTCGCCGCCGATCACATCCCCGAACTGATGCGCGAGCGGTTGCAAAAGTACGAGCTGGCCTTGCTGGCGGGGGTGTCCGCGCTCAGGGCGAACGGCGGCGCGTTCAGCTGGGATGAATGGCGCGTGTTTGCCAGCAGTCTGGACATTGAACATCTGTATCCTGGCATCAACGGCATTGGCCGGATCCACATAGTCCCCCCCGAGGACCTAGAGAGCTACCTTGCGAAGCAGCGTATCGACCGGCCTTATTTCAGGGTTCACCCAGAACACGGGAAGAACATGTTCGAGCCGATTACCTATATCTATCCGGTTGAGGCCAACGCCCAAGCCGTCGGCCTTGATATGGTGCATGAAAAAAACCGCCACCTAAGTCTGAACAAGGCAGGGGACACAGGCACACCCCAAATCACGGGCCCGATTGTTCTGGTTCAGGACGCCGCCCGCACGCCCGGTTTTTTGTTTTTCGCCCCGACCTACCAACAGCCGGAACCCGTGTCACAATCCGAACGACAGGCCCGCTTTACGGGGGCGGTTTATGCGCCTTTCATCGTGTCCAAATTGATCGAAGGCACCTTGGGCCAAGAACGGCGCCGAACCTTGATCCGCATTTCCGATGATACCGAGGTGATTTACGACGAGCTTAACTCCGACAGCGCGGATTTCGACGCTGATCCCTTAGGGGCCAAGCGCGTTTCGATGGATGTCTACGGGCGCACGTGGGACATTGATATTCGCTCAGGGCTGGAGTTTCGGGCGCTCAACTTCCCGAAAAACCCAACCTACATTCTGGCGGGGGCGATTGCGATTGATATTGCGGTGCTGACGATGTTCTTGTTGCTTGCGCGGGCGAACAGGCGCGGCTTGCGCTTTGCCGATATGGCAACGCAGGCGTTGCGCCGCGACGCGGTCGTTCTCAAGCAGATGAACGTCGATCTGGAAGCGGCGCGCAAGCAGGCGGAAACGGTGGGCGCAATGAAGTCGGCGTTCCTGTCCACAATGAGTCACGAAGTCCGAACACCGCTCACGGCGATCAGCGGCATCTTGATGCTGCTTGACCGCGCCAAACTGCCCGCCGCACAAGACCACTTGATCCAAGCGGGCAAAGCCGCCTCGGAGCGGCTGTTGAAGCTGCTGACCAATGTGCTTGAGCTGACCAAACTCGAGGCGAATGCGGTCACCTTGTGGGAGCGGACGGTCGAGATAAAGCCGTTGATGGAGCAATGGCACACCATGGCGAAAGGTATCATCGAAACGCATAGCAAGCCGCTTGCGATTGAGGTGATCGTGTCCGAAGACCTGCCTGATACCGTTGTGGTTGATGACATCCGCCTGTCCCAAATCATCAATAATCTTGTCGATAACGCTGTCCGCTTCACCGGCGAAGGGCGCATTACAATTTCGGCGTCTTGCGGTGCCGAAGGGATGTATGTCTTGTCAGTTGCCGACACGGGCGTGGGTCTTGCGCAAGCCGATCTTGTTTCCGTGTTCGATAGGTTCCGTCAGGTTGACGACTCCTTTACCCGCGCCGAAGGGGGCACTGGTTTGGGGCTTGCGATTTGCCGTGACCTGACGCAGTTGCTGGGTGGCCAGATCGAGGCATTCAGCGTGCTTGGTGCGGGGGCGACATTTGCGGTGACGCTCCCCTTGGCCGGAGCGCAGGCGTCGGGCACGAATTAACACGCCATATTGGAAGTTGCGGTTGAACGTGGCAAAGCTTGTGCCGCGTGGTCTTGGCCGTTAGTCGGGCTATGTCTGCTACACCGTTTGCCTTGTCTGGCAGCGGGCAGTTTTCGAAAAGCGGGGGCGATACGTGCTTGTTATTATTCTTGCAGCGGTGATCTGGGGGATCGGCGCGATGATGCGTACGCCGCGCCCCGCAAGGTGGAGCATGATCGGCTTGTTGCTGATCGCGGTGATCGGCATTCAGCTAATCTTCCCCGACGGCCACAGCCTGCGTGCAGCAACGGGCAACAGTGCGGCACCGTGGATGATATTGGTCGGTATCGCGGGAGTGATCTGGGCCTATTCCCGAGTTATTGGCCGTTTGCGCGACCGCACGGGCGTCGACGCGGCCGTACCCACTACACAAGCCAAATCCGACAAGTTTTCCGAGACCGAGCTACACCGCTATGCCCGCCACATCGCCCTGCGCGAAGTGGGCGGCGCTGGACAAAAGGCGCTCAGAAATGCACGCGTTCTGATGGTGGGGGCAGGTGGCTTGGGCGCGCCTGCGCTGCTGTATCTCGCTGCGGCGGGTGTGGGGAGGATCGGCGTGATCGACGCCGACACCGTCGAGAACACGAACCTGCACCGACAGGTCATCCACAAAGACGCCAGCATCGGCATGCCCAAAGTTTTCTCGGCACAAGCCGAAATGGAAGCGCAGAACCCCTTTGTCGAGGTGCGCCCCTATAACCGCAAACTCGACGACAAAATCGCGCCCGAGCTGATTGCCGAATACGATCTGGTGCTGGACGGCACCGATAACTTCGACACCCGCTATCTGGTAAACGCCACCTGTGTCGCCGCTGGCGTGCCGCTGATCTCGGGTGCGCTCAGTCAATGGGAAGGGCAGCTAAGCGTGTTTGACCCCGCCCATGGCGCGCCGTGTTATCAATGTATCTTTCCCGCAGCCCCCGCCCCGCATCTGGCCCCCAGCTGTGCCGAGGCAGGCGTGATCGGCCCGCTGCCCGGTGTGGTCGGGGCGATGATGGCGATGGAGGCGGTCAAACTGATCACGGGGGCGGGCACGCCATTGCGCGGGCAAATGGTGATTTATGACGCGCTTTACGCCGAAAGCCGCAGCATCCGCATCAGCCCCCGCGCCGATTGCCCGATTTGTGCCGCCGCACGCGGCTAGCCGTTGCATCCGCGCCCATGCGGCTTAGGTTGAGGTCCAAAGGAGACTTCTATGAACCCGCTGCTGCAAGACTGGTCCACGCCGTTTGGCCTCGCCCCGTTTGACACGATTTCCGATGATGATTTTGCGCCCGCGCTGGAACAGGCGCTAAAGGATCACAACGCCGAGATCGCGGCGATCACCGCCAATCCCGACCCCGCAACCTTCGCCAATACAATCGAGGCACTGGAGGCCGTGGGCCAAACGCTTGATAACGTGCTGGGCGTGTTTTTCACCGTCGCAGGCGCCGATAGCAACCCCGCCCGTGAGGCGTTGCAGCGCGATTTCTCGCCAATGCTCTCGGCGCATTTCTCGGAAATCTCGGCGAACAAGGACCTGTTCGCCCGCGTCAACGCCGTATGGGAAGGCCGCGAGGCCGCCGACCTCACGCCCGAGCAGTTGCGCGTGTTGATGCTGACCCACCGTGGGTTTGTCCGCGCAGGCTCTGCCCTGACCGGCAAGGCCGAAGAGCGGATGAAAGAGATCAAAGGCCGCCTTGCCGTGCTGGGCACGGAATTCACGCAAAACCTGCTTGCGGATGAGCGGAGCTGGTTCATGAAGCTGGAGGAGGCCGATCTTGAAGGTCTGCCCGATTTCGTGGTCGATGCGGCCCGTGCAGCGGGAGAAGAGAAGGGTGCAGGCGGCCCTGTTGTCACGCTGTCACGCTCGCTCATCACGCCGTTCTTGCAGTTCAGCCCGCGCCGCGACCTGCGCGAGACGGCGTTCAAAGCATGGGAAGCACGCGGCGCCAACGGGGGCGAGACGGACAACCGCGACATCGCGACAGAGACGCTTGCCCTGCGCAAAGAACGCGCCGCCCTGCTGGGCTATGACAGCTTTGCCGACTACAAGCTTGAGACAGAAATGGCCAAGACACCTGCCGCCGTGCGCGACCTGCTGATGCAAGTCTGGGAACCTGCGAAAGCCCAAGCCAACGCGGATGCCGAAATCCTCACCCGCATGATGCACGAGGACGGTGTGAACGGCGATCTGGCCCCGTGGGACTGGCGCTATTACGCGGAAAAACGCCGCGCAATCGAGCATGATCTGGATGAGGCCGCGCTGAAACCCTACTTCCAGCTGGACCGCATGATCGAGGCATCTTTTGCCTGTGCCACCCGTTTGTTCGGGTTGGCGTTCAAACCGCTCGACGTGCCGCTTTATCATGCCGACTGCCGTGCGTGGGAGGTCACGCGGGACGGTAAGCATGTGGCGGTTTTCATCGGAGATTATTTCGCACGCGGGTCAAAACGCTCGGGCGCGTGGTGCTCGGCCATGCGGGCGCAGGCCAAGTTCCCGACTGTGCAGACCCCGATTGTGATCAACGTGTGCAACTTCGCCAAGGGCGATCCTGCGCTGCTGTCATACGACGATGCACGCACGCTGTTTCACGAATTTGGCCATGCGCTGCACCAGATGCTGTCTAATGTGACCTATGAAAGCATCTCGGGCACCTCGGTCGCCCGCGACTTTGTCGAGCTGCCAAGCCAGCTGTATGAACACTGGCTCGAAGTGCCCGAAGTGCTGCAAGAATTCGCGACCCACGCCACCACGGGCGAGGCGATGCCAAAAGAGATGCTGGACAAGGTGCTGGGCGCTGCGACCTTTGATATGGGGTTTGCCACGGTTGAATACGTCGCCTCTGCGCTGGTGGATCTGGCGTTTCACGAAGGCACGCCGCCAGCGGATGTGATGCAGATGCAGGCGCAGGTTTTGGACGGCATTGGTATGCCCGCTGCCATCACCATGCGCCACGCCACGCCGCAGTTCGCGCATGTCTTTTCGGGCGATGGATACTCCAGCGGCTACTACAGCTATATGTGGTCCGAGGTGATGGACGCCGATGCTTTCGAGGCCTTTGAGGAAGCGGGCGGGGCATTTGACCCCGAGCGCGCGAAATCGCTTGAGGATAACATTCTGTCCACCGGCGGCAGTGTCGATCCCGCCGATCTATATATCGCCTTCCGCGGCCGTTTGCCCGGGGTCGAGGCGCTGCTGAAAGGGCGCGGGTTGGCGGCTTAGTACCCCAACTCGCGGTCCACAAGGTTGATGAAAGGCACGCCCGCCTCACCACGGCGGATGTTTTCCACGATGGTTTCGCTGGCGGTACTTGCCCGCGTCTCCGCCGCGATATGGGGCGTGACGGTGACGCGGGGATGCGCCCAATAGGGGTGGCCCTGCGGCAGCGGCTCGGTCCTGAAAACATCCAGTGTGGCGTGGGCGATCTGGCCTGCGTCTAGTGCTGCCAGTAGTGCGTCATCGTCGATCAGCGGACCACGGCCGGGGTTGATGAGGTATGCCCCCTTGGGCATCTGCGCCAAAGTATCAGCGTTCAGCAGGTTGGTCGTGGCCGCCGTATCGGGCAGCAAGGTCACGGCAATCTCTGCCCGTTTCAGCGCTTGAGCCAAACCGTCATCACCATGCAAACAGGTCACACCCGCCACGTCCTTGGGGCTGCGCGACCAGCCCGTCACACGAAAACCCAGACCCAGCAGCATTTGCGCACAGGCCGTCCCCAAAGCGCCAAGCCCAAGGATCGCTACCTCGCGCTGCGCGGCGAGCGGCGGGGTTTCGGGCGCCCACGCGTGCGAAGGGTTCACGATATGCGCGTCCATCCCAAGGTGATAGCGCATCACATGCCCTGTCACCCATTCGGCCATGCCAGTGGTCAGGCCATGGTCCACCATCCGCGCCAGCGGAATGCGCAGCGTCTTGTTTCCCGTAACCTGTTCAACTCCTGCCCAAAGGTTCAGCACCGCTTTGGCGCGGGTATAGGGGGTGAAATCCTGTAGATCACTGTTGGGCGCATAGACGATATAGTCGACCTCTGCGGGGGTAATGTCTTGGGCCAGATGCGCGTCGATGCCTGCCCGTGCCAAGGCGGTGCGCAGGGGGGCTTCGTAAGTTTCCCAGCGCTCGGTGCGGGCGGCGAAAAGAACGTTAATCATGTGGCGAATGCTCCGTCCATGTCGGCAAGGCCTTTGATCTCGATGGGGTTGCCCGAAGGATCCATAAAGAACATGGTCGATTGCTCGCCCGCCTCACCCTTGAACCGCGTCTGGGGCTCAAGCACAAAGTCAACGCCTTGCGCTGTCAGATGATCGGCCAGCGCCCGCCAGTCGGTGTAGTCCAGCACGACACCGAAATGCGGCATGGGAACCTTGTGATCCCCCACCAGCCCTGTCGCGGCCACCGCCATCGGCGTGCCCAAATGGCACGACAGCTGGTGCCCGAAGAAATCGAAATCCACCCACGTGTCGGTGCTGCGCCCTTCGCTACAACCCAGCAGCCCGCCATAGAATGCGCGGGTTTCATCAAGGTCGGTGATGTTGAAGGCAAAGTGGAAAATCGACATAGGCGGCACCTTTGGCTGGATTACCGCCCACAGATACCCCAGCGCGCCCGCCCTGCAAAGAGCCTAGCGCGGCCTGTGCACATGCGCCGATTGCACCAGACCAAAGGCCAGCATCAGCACCAACATCGCTGAGCCACCATAGCTCACCAACGGCAGCGGCACACCGACAACAGGCGCCAGCCCCATGACCATCGACATGTTGACCGCGAAGAACAAAAAGAAGTTCAGCGCGATGCCAAGTGTCAGAAGCGAGGCAAAGCGGTCCTTGTTCATAATCGCCGAGACGACGCAGAAGACGATGATCATCGCATAAAGCAGCAGCAAAGAGATGCCGCCGACAAAACCGAATTCCTCGGCCAGTGTGGTGAAGATAAAGTCGGTGTGTTTCTCGGGCAGAAAGTTCAGCCGCGACTGCGTGCCCTGCATGAAACCGCGCCCCGTCCAGCCGCCTGATCCCAGCGCGATCTTGGATTGCGTGATGTGATAGCCCGCGCCCAGCGGGTCGGTACTGGGGTCAAGGAAAGTGTCGATTCGGCGGAACTGGTAATCTTTGATCATCTGCCACGGCGTGCCACGGGACTGGAACACAGCCGTGACCAGCCCGACGCCTGCGGCGATCACGGTCGCGAAATAGGCCCAATGTACACCAGCCAGAAACATCAACCCGCCCCCTGCCGTCAGCAACAGGATCGAGGTCCCAAGGTCGGGCTGGCGCAGCACCAGCGCGGTTGGCACCACGATGATCAGCACAGGCAGCAAAACCCAGAGCGGGCGTGAAATCTTTTTGGCGGGAAGCCAGTCGTAGTAGGCGGCCAGAAACATCACCAATGTGATCTTGGTCATCTCGGAGGGTTGCAGCCGTATCACGCCCAGCTCGATCCAGCGTTGGGCGCCCATCCCGACAGAGCCGAACAGCTCTACCCCGATCAACAAGATGACCGAGACGCCATAGGCCAGACCAGCAAGGTTGCGCCACAGCCAGATCGGCACCAACCCGACGGCGATCATCAGGGCCAGCCCAAGGCCGAACCGTTTCATCTGCGGCTCTGCCCAAGGGCTGTAGCCGCCGCCCGCAACGGAATAAAGCATGATAAACCCGCAGCCCGCGACAGCCGTGATCAGCAAGATCAGGGGCCAGTTCAGGAACAATATCTTGCGCAGACCGGTGGGAACCGATTTGACCGTATATTCAAGATAGCTCATGCCTGATCCTTGGCGGTTTTAATCCGCGCCTGGGGCTGCACATTGCGCAGGCGTTTCTGCAGGGCGCGTTTGCTGCCGCGATCACCCGAAGGATAGGCCTCCAACGGGGGCTCGCCCTCATAAAGGGCTTGCAGCATGACATCGCGGGCGATGGGCGCGGCCGCTGTTGAGCCGCCGCCGCCATGTTCGACCAGGACCGCGCAGGCATAGCGCGGGTTGTCATAGGGGGCAAAGCCCACAAACAGCGCATGGTCGCGCTGCTCCCACGGGACTTCGTTGTTGTTCACCACGGCCGAGCGGACCTGCGAGGTGCCTGTTTTGCCCGCCATGCGCATGCCTTCGGCGATAATGCGGCTGCGATAGGCCGTGCCCCGCCTGTCGTTGACCACCGCATACATGGATTTGCGCATCTTGCGCAGGTTGCCCTCTTTCATGTCCAGCGGCGTGTTGCCTTTGACGGGTTGTTCGACCCCGTTGACCGTTTTAATCAGCCGCGGCGTGACATCGCGCCCCGTGGCCAGCCGCGCGGTCATCACCGCCAACTGCATCGGCGAGGCCAGCATGAAACCCTGACCGATTGATGCGTTGACTGTATCGCCAATTACCCAATCCTCGCCACGATTCTGCAGCTTCCAGTCCTTTGTCGGGGTCAGCCCCGAATTGACCGAGCTAAGCGCAAGATCATGCCGTATTCCCAGGCCAAAGCGTCTGGACATGGCCGAAATCTTTTCGATCCCGACCTTCAGCGCCAGATCGTAATAGTACACGTCACAAGAGCGTTTCAGCGAGTTCTCAAGATCGACCCACCCGTGGCCCGAGCGTTTCCAGCAATGGAACTTGCGCCCGCCGATCTCAAGGTGGCCGGGGCAATGCACCGTGTCGTCGGGTCCGATAATCCCCGCCTCGATCGCGGCCATGGCGGTCATCATCTTGAAGGTCGATCCGGGGGGGTAGGCACCTTGCACGGTCTTGTTGACCAGCGGGCGGTATTTGTCATTGAGCAGCGGGTCGTAGTCCTTGGAGGAAATCCCGCCGATGAACAGGTTCGGATCATATGACGGCGCTGAGGAGTTGGCGAGGATGTCGCCCTTTTCGCAGTCGATGATGACCACAGCGGCGCTTTCACCCGTCAGGCGGGCCTGCACATAGTTTTGTAACTTTGCATCAATCGTCAGCTGGATCGCGGCGCCTGACTGGCCCTCGCGGCGGTCCAGCTCGCGCATGACGCGGCCTGTTGCGTTTACCTCGACCTGTTTGGTGCCCGCCACGCCGCGCAGCAGCGTTTCCTCGCGGGCCTCTACGTTGATCTTGCCGATCTGGAAGCGCGGGATGCGCAGCAGCGCGTCAGGGTCTTCCAGCGCATCAAGGTCTTTTTGGCTAACGCGGCCCACACGGCCCACAACATGGGCAAAGTCCGACCCGCGCGGATAGACCCGCGTGCTGCCCACCTCGGGTGAGACGCCGGGCAGGGCGGGAGCGTTCACGGATACCGCGCTCACCGCGTCCCAGCTGACGTCTTCGGCGATGGTCACAGGCAGAAACGGGGCCGAGCGTTTGATTTCGCTCAGCGCGGCCTCGGTCTGCTCGGGGGTGAGGTTGATCAGATGGGCAAGGCGCATCATCACATCTTCGGGGTCGCCCGCGTCTTCACGCACCATCACGATGCGGTAGCTGGGGACGTTCTGTGCCAGCTGCATGCCGTTACGGTCGAAAATCTCGCCGCGTTTTGGCGGGATGAGACGGATGTTGATGCGGTTTTCTTCGGCCAGCAGGCGGAACTGGTCGGCCTGATCCACCTGCAGATGGCGCATCCGTGCAGCAAGCCCGCCCATAAACAACAGTTGCGCCCCGCCCAGCAAGGCGGCGCGGCGGCTCAGCTTGGTGTGGCTGGTGTCTGTTTCTGCTCTGGACCGTCTCATTCAGGATGCCTCGTTCAGTTAAATGCGTCCGCCGAAAGTGTCGTATTCGCCCGGCGCTGCACGGCGCACCCCCATCAGCGTTCGGGTCGCGAAAACCGCAGCGGGGTAGATCAATATCGTCGTGCCAAGCTCCAGCAGGCTAAGCCGCAGTTGGGGCGGCTGCACCAGCAGCATAGATAGCACAACCTGGTTCAGGATCAAAATGCCGATCAGCAGAACGGCCACCGCGATCCATTCCGCGCCGAAGGTAGCATCGCGCAGGTTGCGGCTGCGCGATTTCAGGTTCTCGCAGGCCAGCAGCGCCAACAATGCCCACAGACCCGGCGGGCGTTGCAGCAACAAATCGCTGAGCAAAAACAGACCAGCCAACAGCAAAGGCGGCACATATTCGGGCCTGCGCAGCGACCACGCCAAAGCAAACGCAATCAGCAAATCCGGCCCCACCCATATGCGGTCACTGCCCTGATCCAGCAAGGCGCGCAGCCGCGCTTCGGCGGGGTCGATCGTGGCCAATGGGGGCGACAGTTCAGGCGCAAAAAGGGTGACCGGCTGCGTGTCGATGGGCAACAGATGAAAGAAGACGATCACAAGGCCCAGCAAGATAAATGCAATCCGCATGATCCACAGGCGGGCGGGGGACAGCTCGTCCATGGGTTATTCGGCCTCGGGGGCCGGTGGGCCTTGGGGTGGGGGCGCTGCTTCGGCGTCGGTGATCATGGCGGGCGTATTGACGACCTGTTCGGTGCCGTGATGGCGCAGCACGCGCAAGAACTCCAACCGCTCGAAATCGGCGGCAAGGCGCACGCGCAATCGGCCACCCGGATCGGCGGCGACCTGTCCGATCAACAGACCCGCAGGAAAAATCCCCCCATCGCCCGAGCTGATGACGCGATCACCGGGGCGCACCAGCCCGGGGTTCTCCAGGAAATCAATCGGTGGCGCAGCCGAGTTGTCGCCCGCCACAATCGCCCGCTGGCCCGAGGGCTGGATGACTGATGGAATACGGCTCGATGCATCGGTGAGCAGGATCACCCGCGCGGTGTTTTCCCCCACGCCAGAGATACGCCCCACAAGCCCGATCCCGTCCATCGTGGCCCAGCCTTCAATCACGCCGTCCCGTGCCCCGACGTTGAGCAAGACCGATTGCCGAAACGGCGACCCGCTGTCGGCCAGCACCACGCCGGTGACGTAAGTCAGGCGCGGATCAAGGCGCACTTTGTTCAGGTCCAGCAAGCGGGCGTTCTCTTGTTCAAGCTGCAAGGCCGCCTCTTTCCAGGTTTGCATGCGGCGCAGTTCGGACCGCAATTCCTGATTTTGTTCGGACAGGCGTTGGTAGCTTTGGAAGTCGCGCAGCAGGTTGATGGTGCCTGTTACAGGGGCCATGGCCCAATCGAAATTGGGGACCAGCCTGTCGGTTACCTGAGCGCGAAAACGCTCGACCCGCGGGCTGTCGATGCGCCATAGGATGAACACCGCCGCCAGCACCACCACCAGCACAGCCGTCAGCAACCGCCGCAGCGGGCCAGTGTAGTCACCAGACTGTGATCTGTCTTTTGCCATGGTGGCGAAACGCCCTCCTTAGCGTGGCCTTGCGTCAGCTGTCGTAGTCGATAGCGTGACGCAACTGCTTCTCGTACTCAAGCGCTTTGCCTGTGCCAAGGGCCACACAGTTCAGGGATTCATCCGCAATCGAGACGGCAAGCCCCGTCTGTTCGCGCAGCGCAAGGTCGAGATCCCCCAGCAACGCACCACCACCGGTCAGCATTACGCCACGGTCAACGATGTCTGCCGCCAGATCGGGCGGCGTTGTCTCAAGCGCGGTCATCACGGCTTCGCAGATCTGTTGCACAGGCTCGGCCAGGGCTTCGGCAACTTGCGCTTGGGTCACTTCGATCTCTTTCGGCACACCGTTCAGCAGGTCGCGTCCGCGCACCTGCATCGAGGTGCCGCGCCCGTCGTCGGGCATACGTGCCGTGCCGATCGAGGTCTTGATCCGCTCTGCCGTTGTTTCACCCACCAGCAGGTTTTGTTGACGGCGCAGGTAGCTGATAATCGCTTCGTCCATGCGGTCACCGCCCACGCGGACCGAGCGGGCATAGACGATATCGCCAAGGCTCAATACCGCGACTTCGGTGGTGCCGCCGCCGATGTCGACAACCATGTTGCCTGTGGGGTCGGTGATGGGCATGCCAGCACCGATTGCGGCCGCAATAGGCTCTGCGATCAGGCCCGCACGGCGGGCACCCGCGCTCAGCACCGATTGGCGGATCGCGCGTTTTTCAACAGGGGTCGCACCGTGGGGCACACAGACGATGATCTTGGGTTTGGAAAAGGTCGAGCGTTTGTGAACCTTGCGGATGAAGTGTTTGATCATCTCTTCGGCGGTGTCAAAGTCCGCAATCACACCTTCACGCATCGGGCGGATCGCCTCGATGCTGCCGGGGGTGCGGCCCAGCATCAGCTTGGCATCTTCGCCCACGGCCAGCACCTTTTTCACGCCGTCCTTGACGTGATAGGCCACAACCGACGGTTCCGACAGAACAATCCCCTTACCCTTCACATAGACCAACGTGTTGGCGGTCCCCAGATCAATCGCCATATCAGACGAAAACAGGCCGCGCAGGTTACCAAAGATCGACATGAAGAGCAGGTCCTTACAAAATTCGTGCATGCCTGAGACCCCCGCACCGCAGGAGACAAGCTGCGCCCTTATAGGCAAGCGGTGCGGCGGATTAAAGGGGGTCTTCACGGTTCTTCGGCATCTTTGCGCCGCTTGACCTAACGGGTTTGCGCTGCATCTTATGGCGCAGTGAAGGAGCAAACCCGAATGAAGAAAATACAAACGCTTGGCGTGCATCACATCACCATGATGGGCGCGGACCGCCAGACCAGCATTGATTTTTGGGAGGGTGTGCTGGGCATGCCGTTCCTGTTCGACCAGCCCAATCTGGATGACGCAGACGAAGGGCATTTGTATTTCGACCCCGGCGACGGGCGGCTGGTGACTATTTTCACAAACGAAACGCGCAGGCCTGTCCACTCCCGCACGCCGACGGATGCGGGATGCGTGCACCATGTGGCGTTCGAGGTGGACCGCGCCATGTTCGACCAAGTGCTGGAGCGGCTCAAGGCGCGGGGCATCGGTAATTCAGGCGTCAAAGACCGCGGTTTTATGCACTCGATCTATTTCAAGGACCCGCTGGGATTGCTGATCGAGCTGGCGTGCTACACTTTCATCCCGCCACGCGGGTCCAGCCACGCCGAGGTGATGCTGGAAGCGCACAAGCTGCGCGTGGCACGCGGCGACAAGGCGATCGGGCGCGAGCATCTCGCGGATGCGGCGGTGATGATTGTCGAGCGGTCGCAGGGATCGTTGAGCGCGGATCGCGGGGCGAAGAATCCGTACCGCGATAGCTGAGCGGGTGGTGGCGAATCGGGAGACGGCCGATAGCGCATAGTCGACCTTATGCAGCGAATAACCGCTTTGAGCCCATGTTGATCAATGCTGCACGTTGAACCCATGTCTGCTAAGAACTAAAGCGAGATATGCAGACAGGATCGTAAGTTGCTTAGTTGGAATTCTGAAGATGGATGGCAGTTCAGTGCTTTTGGCGCAATCTTGGTTGCAGCTGTCATAGCCTTCACTTTCTATCGAAATCGCGTTCGTCGCAAATCACTCCGCAAACGAGATGATGGTATGTAGGTTTGGAGTGAGTGGCACGGAGGTGCGCGAAGCTCATTTCAAGACCCCTCCGAACCGAACGGCGACTGGGATAGCGACGGTGGTTGAGACGGTGGTGATTAAAGCAATCGAAACCCTGAATTCGTAAGGCTGACATCGAAGGTCCTGCACCATATAGCAGAAAAGTCCGCAGAGCGGTCATTCGGTGTATACTTACAACAGCGAAACATAAATGCAGGAGACAGGACGCGCGCCCTGCCTCCCGATCACTTAACCCGCGTCTTTGTAGCTTACCTCGGGCTTGTCGCTGCCGCCCTTTTCGCGGCGCACCAGCAGGCGGTTGAGTGCGTGGATATAGGCGCGGGCGGAGGCTACGACGGTGTCGGTGTCTGCCGATTGGCCCGTGACGATGCGCCCCTCTTCCTCAAGCCGCACAGATACAGTTGCTTGGGCGTCTGTACCCTCCGTCACGGCGGCCACTTGGTAGAGTTGCAGGCGTGCGGAATGCTCGACCAGCGCTTTAATGCACTTGAACGACGCATCCACAGGGCCATCGCCCGACTGCTCGGTGCTGTGTTCGGCGCCGTCAACGGTGAGGGTCATCTTGGCCTCGTTCGGGCCATCGGTGCCACAGACGACGTGCATCGACTTCAGCTTGATGCGGTCGCTCTCTGGGTCCGAGGCCACACGCATCAGCGCGATCAGATCCTCGTCATAGATTTCCTTTTTGCGGTCGGCCAGTTCCTTGAACCGCACGAACACATCCTTGAGCTGGTTGTCGCCCAATTCATACCCGAGGTTTTCAAGCTTGGACCGCAGCGCGGCACGGCCCGAGTGTTTGCCCATAACGATATTCGTCTCGGTCAGGCCCACGTCTTCGGGGCGCATGATCTCGAACGTCTCGGCGTTTTTCAGCATGCCGTCTTGGTGAATCCCGCTCTCGTGCGCAAAAGCGTTTTTGCCGACGATGGCTTTGTTGAACTGCACGGCAAAGCCGGAAACAGTGGCGACACGGCGCGAGATGTTCATCAGCTTGGTGCTGTCCACTTGGGTGCGGTAGGGCATGATGTCGTTGCGCACTTTCAACGCCATGACGACTTCTTCAAGGGCGGTATTGCCCGCCCGTTCGCCCAAGCCGTTGATGGTGCATTCGATCTGGCGCGCTCCGGCCTCGACCGCGGCCAAGGAGTTCGCCGTCGCCATGCCCAGATCGTTGTGACAGTGAGTGGCAAAGATGATCTCGTCCGCGCCGGGGACGCGTTCGAGCAGCATACGGATCAGCTCGGCGCTTTCGCGGGGCGCGGTGTAGCCAACGGTGTCGGGGATGTTGATCGTGGTGGCGCCTGCCTTGATCGCGATCTCGACGGTGCGGCACAGGTAGTCAGCCTCGGTGCGGGTGGCGTCCATCGGTGACCACTGCACGTTTTCGCACAGGTTGCGCGCATGGGAGACTGTCTCGTGGATACGTTCGGCCATCTGGTCCATGTCGAGGTTGGGAATGGCGCGGTGCAGCGGCGAAGTGCCGATGAACGTGTGGATGCGCGGGTTCTTGGCGTGTTTGATCGCCTCCCAACAGCGGTCGATGTCGCCGAATTGCGCACGGGCCAACCCGCAGATTTGCGCGGTCTTGGCTTGCTTCGCGATCTCGGACACGGCGGCAAAGTCACCTTCCGAGGCGATGGGAAACCCTGCCTCGATCACATCAACGCCCATCTCGTCGAGCAGGTTCGCGATCTCGAGCTTTTCTGCGTGGGTCATTGTCGCGCCGGGCGATTGTTCGCCGTCGCGCAGGGTCGTGTCAAAGATCAACACGCGGTCTTGGGACGCGCCGGATGCGGGCGAATTGGTATCTTGTTTGGTCATGGTCTGGCTCTCTTTTGTCTGCTGATTTTGGCGCGCGGCACATCCCTCTGAGCGGGCGCGCCGGAAGGCACGCTCAGAGGCGGGCTAGCAGCAGGAGGAGGGCACGTAGCTGTGGCGCAGTGGTCTGCGGGCAAATGGCGCTATGTGCATTCGTTTTCATAGCCACAGTTATAGCGGCGGTTTTTCAGATGGGAAGGGGGTGAATAGATTCCTTTGTTGGCAACTGCCAAGGGGCAATTGCGGTGAGTTTAAGGGCAAAATGAAGATGGGGGACGGCGTTGAAACTGTCGCGGTTCGCTTTACTTGAGCGGATATGGATAGAGTTTTGATTATTGGAGCCTCTGGCGGTATCGGGTGTGCGCTGTGTGATGCCTACCGTGCGCAAGGGGTGGATGTTATCGGGTTGTCGCGGTCGGGCGACGGAATGGACATCACCGACGAGGGGTCGGTTGAGGCGCATTTGGGCGTGCTTGAGGGGCCGTTTGGCGGGATCGTTGTGGCGACAGGTGCATTGGAAATTGATGGTGCGGCCCCTGAGAAAACGGTGCGGGCGGTAACGGCGCAGGCGATGGCCGACCAGTTTGCGGTAAATGCAATCGGGCCTGCCTTGGTGCTGCGCCACGCGGCGCGTTTGCTGCCGCGCAAGGGGCGCAGTGTGTGCGCTGTGTTGACGGCGCGTGTCGGCTCGATCGGGGATAACAGGATCGGCGGGTGGACCAGCTACCGTGCGGCCAAGGCCGCGGCGAACCAGATCGTGCACACCACCGCGATTGAACTGGCGCGCACACACCCTGAGTTGGCTTGTGTGGCCCTACATCCCGGCACGGTTGAGACGCCGTTCACGGCCAAATATCTGGGGCGGCATCCAGCTGTGCCAGCAACGGAGGCGGCGGAGAATTTGATGGCTGTGATGGCGCGCTTAGGTCCCGCACAAACAGGTGGGTTTTTCGATTGGAGCGGGGCGGAGGTAGTGTGGTGAGTAGGTTGATTTTGGTATTGGGGGATCAGCTGTCCCAAAATCTGAGTGCGCTGGCTGAAGGTGATAAGGAAACCGATACGGTTGTGATGGCCGAGGTGATGGAGGAGGCAACATATGTGCGCCACCATCCCAAGAAGATCGCGCTTGTCTTTACCGCGATGCGCAAGTTTGCGGCGGCGCTTGAGGATGCGGGCTGGACCGTGGCCTATGCGCAGTTGGACGACACCGCCAACGCAGGTTCGATCGTTGGTGAACTCTTGCGGCGGGCCGAGCAGACGGGCGCAGAGGAGGTGATTTGCACCGAGCCGGGCGAATGGCGCTTGATCAACAAGCTGACCCACGCGCCGATTAAAACGCGCATTTTGGGCGATGACCGCTTTCTGGCGTCTCATGGCGAGTTCGAGGCGTGGGCCGACGGCCGCAAGGCGCTGCGGATGGAGTATTTTTATCGCGAGATGCGGCGCAAGACGGGCTTGCTGATGGAGGGCGACAAGCCCGCAGGCGGGCAGTGGAATTTCGACCACGACAACCGTAAGCCTGCGCCGGGTGATATTGCCCCCAAGGGCCCGCTGAGGTTTGAGCCGGACAATGTAACGGGCGATGTGCTGGGGCTGGTCGAGGCGCAGTTTGACGGCCACTTTGGCGATCTGCGTCCCTTCTGGTTTGCCACGACGCGGGCGCAGGCGTTGGAGGCATTGGCGCATTTCATCAAACATGCGCTGCCGACCTTTGGCGACTATCAGGATGCCATGCTGCGGGGCGAGGACTTCCTGTATCACGCGATCATTTCGCCCTATCTGAACATCGGATTGTTGGAGCCTTTGGAGGTCTGTCAGGCGGCGGAGGCGGCCTATGTCGCGGGGGACGCCCCGATCAATGCGGTAGAGGGGTTCATCCGCCAGATCATCGGCTGGCGTGAATACGTGCGCGGCATATATTTTCTGGAAGGTCCCGATTATGCCAAGCGCAACCGCTTGAGACAGACCCGCGACCTGCCCGCCGTCTATTGGGGCGGCGAGACAAAGATGGCCTGTATGGAGGCCGCCGTAGGTCAAACCGCGCGCGAGGCCTACGCCCACCATATCCAGCGCCTGATGGTGACCGGCAACTTTGCGCTGCTGGCGGGGATTGATCCGGGTCAGGTCTCGGATTGGTATCTGGAGGTCTATGCCGATGCGTTCGAGTGGGTCGAAGCGCCCAATGTCGTCGGGATGAGCCAGTTTGCCGATGGCGGTGTGATTGCGTCCAAGCCCTATGTCTCTAGCGGGGCTTATATCAACCGCATGTCGGATTACTGCAAAGGCTGCGCATACAAGGTCAGCCAGAAAACGGGCGAGGGGGCGTGCCCGTTCAACACGCTTTACTGGCATTTCCTTGATCGTCACCGCGAGCGGTTTTCAAACAATGCGCGGATGGGGAACATGTACCGCACGTGGGACCGTATGGACGAGGAGCGGCGCAAGACCGTGCTGGCCGATGCGGATGCAGTGCTGGCAAAGCTGGATTCGGGTGAGGTGGTCTAGGCCCCTTATCCATGCTCGGCCTTGCTGTCGCTGGGCGCCTCGCTGCGGTCAAACAGACCGTAGTCGCGGATCACATGGGCGATGCGCAGGTGGTAATCGGTGAACATGCCTGCGCGGCCTGCGGATTGTGCCGCGCGGTGTTTGGTCAGGCGGCGCCACTGGTCAATGGCTTCTTCATCGCGGAAGAAGGACAGCGATAGCAGCTTGTCGGGGTTTGTCAGGCTTTGGAAGCGTTCGACCGAAATAAAGCCGTCGATCTCGTCCACCAGCGGGCGCATTTGGGCGGCCATGTCCAGATAGTCGGCCTTGCGGTCGGGGTCTGGCATGACTTCGAATATCACTGCGATCATCGTTTCTCTCCGTGTGGGCCAGAGGCGAGGGTGAGGAAGGTGCGGTCCTCGCGCAAGAGGAATTTCTCGCGTTGGGCAAAATTATAGTTCTCGCGGCCCAGCGGGTCAGCGGCAAGGCGGGCGCGGTAGGTCTCGTATTCCGCCAGTGACGGGATGTTGTAGATGCCGTAGGCCAGTGTCGAGGACCCTTCGTGCGGGGCGTAATAGCCCACTAGGTCGGCGCCGCAGCGCGGGATGGCGGTGCCCCAATTGCGGGCGTATTTTCCGAACTGGGCCTTTTTGGTGGGGTCGATGTGATAGCGGATAATGCAGGTAAGCATGACGTGTCCTTCCATATGTGCTGCCGTGTCCTAGCAGCTTGCCGTGCGCCGATGCTTCGCCTACGGTCGAAGTATGAAAGAAGGTCCGGACATTGCCCGCATCGCCGCGCTGATCGGCGATCCCGCCCGCGCCAACATCCTTGGCGCGTTGATGAGTGGTAAGGCCCTTACCGCAACCGAGCTTGCGGCAGAGGCAGGCGTAACCGTGCAAACCGCCAGTGCGCATCTGGCGAAGCTGGAAGCGGGCGGGCTGACCCATGCGCGCAAATCGGGGCGGCACAAATACATTTCGCTCAGCGGGCCAGAGGTGGCAGGCGTGCTGGAGGCGCTGATGGGACTTGCCGCTGGGCAGGGGCATCTGCGCACGCGGACCGGACCACGCGACGACGCGCTGCGCGAAGCGCGGGTGTGTTACAACCATCTTGCGGGCGCACGCGGCATTGCGATGTATGATGCGATGCTGGGCAACGGGTATCTGCGTGAAGCAGAGGACAAGGTGTCATTGACAGAGGCAGGTGCCGCTTTCGTGACGGAGTTTGGCATTGATCTGGTCAGCCTGCAAAAAACGCGCACGGTGCTGTGCCGCAGCTGCCTGGACTGGAGCGCACGGCGCACGCATTTGTCAGGCAGCTTGGGCCGTGCGATGTTGGCGCGGATGGAGGCGCTGGGCTGGGCCAAGCGGAGCGGCAAAAGCCGCGCAGTGACGTTCACCCCGAAAGGGCGTGCTGCCTTTGATGCGCGGTTTGCAACACCCGCTTAATCGGTGGCGGTTTCCGCTGCTGGAGTTTGCGCGGCGTTTGCCAATGCGCCGTTTTCCCACTCACCCGAGGCTTTTTCGCCCGTGGCATATGTCATCGTGCCAGCACCCTGACGTGTGCCATCCTTGAATTGACCGACATAGACATCGCCGTTGGCGTAGGTGGCTGTGCCTGCGCCCTCGATTTCGCCGCCGTTCCATTCGCCGTCGTAGATAAAGCCGCTGGCCATTACGATCTTGCCTGTGCCTTCGCGGCGGCCATTCTTGAACTGGCCCTCATAAACGGTGCCATCGGGGTAGGTTGTGGTGCCGGTGCCATCGCGCAGGCCGGCCTTCCAGTCGCCAACATAGGTGCGGCCGTCACTGTAGGTCAGCGTGCCTTTGCCATCGGGGCGGGCATTCGCGAACCCGCCTTCATAGACGATGCCGTCCGGGTAGGTTGCGATGCCTTGCCCCTCAATCACGCCTGCGACCCAATCCCCTTCATAGGTTGACCCGTCGGGATATGTCACCTTGCCCGGCCCTTCGGCGAGCCCCTCTTTGAACATGCCCGTGTGGACCGATCCGTCGGGGTAGGTAATCACGCCCTGGCCGTCGTAAAAGCCGTTGGCCCATGCGCCCTCGTATTTGTCGCCATCCGCGCTGTTGAACGTGCCCGTGCCGTGGCGGCGGTCGTTCAGGAATGCGCCCGTATAGGTGTCGCCCGCGGCGGTGGTCGAGGTGCCGTTGCCTTCGCGCTTGCCCGCAACCAGATCGCCCTCGTAGGTGTCGCCGTTGGCCTGAACGATCTTGCCTTTGCCGTTGAGCTGGCCATCGGCCCATGTCCCCTCCAGCGTGAAGCCTTCGGGGTGGGTCAGCTTGCCTTCGCCGGCGCGTGCGCCGTTGACGACAGTGCCTTCATAGACCGCGCCTTCGGCGTCCTTGATGACGGCCTGTCCAGTGGCTTGGCCGTCGACCCAGTCGCCTTTGTATTCATAGCCGGAAGGCATCGCCAGCACGCCCTTGCCGTGGCGCTTGCCATTGCGGAACCCGCCTTCATAGCGTTCGCCGCTGGCGTGGATGGCCACGCCTTGGCCGACGATAGTGCCCGCCTGCCATTCGCCTTCATAGGTGCCGCCATCGGCCATGATGATCTTGCCGATGCCTTCGGGTTTGCCCTTCGAGAACTCCCCCTCGTAGACCGAGCCATTGGGAAAGCGTGCTGTGCCTGTGCCTTTGATCTCTCCCTCTACCCACTGGCCCGTGTATTCGTAGCCGTTGGGCAGGGTATAGGTGCCTTGGCCGTGTTGCAGGCCGTCTTTGAACGTCCCTTCATAGACGCCGCCATCATCATATTGCTTGCTCAATACTTGGGTGTTCTGCGCAAACGCAGGGCTCAACATCAGTGGCACTAAGGCGGCGGCAAGGATCAGGGTGGGTCGGGTCATGGGCGTCCTGTCATCTGGCGCGGGCACGGACCGCCCGCAAGGTTCCAGCGCAGAGTAGGCGGGCAGGCCCGAAGGGGCAATGTCCAATTGCCGCGATTGTGCCTTGCGGGCTTTCCCTTAGGCGGTGATCTGCTACATCGGTACGTGTATTTCGAGAGGACCTATCATGGCAGAGCGGTTTCGCATCACCCTGGCGCAGCTTAACCCGACCGTTGGCGATGTCGCAGGCAACGCCGCCCAAGCGCGTGCTGCATGGGAAGAGGGGCGTGCAGCGGGTGCCGATCTGGTAGCTCTGCCCGAGATGTTTATCGCCGGCTACAATGCGCAGGATCTGGTGATGAAACCCGCGTTCCAGCGTGATGTCGATGCCCATATCGAGGCACTGGCCCACGATTGTGCGGACGGTCCGGCGCTGGCTATCGGGGCACCCGTGGCCGAGGGCGACGCGCTTTATAACGCATATCTGATTCTCAAAGGTGGCAAGGTCGCGTCACGCGTCCTGAAACATCACCTCCCCAACGAGACAGTCTTTGACGAGGTGCGCATTTTCGACAGCGGGCCGCTGGGCGGTCCTTATTCCGTGGGCAACACCCGCATCGGCAGCCCGATCTGCGAGGATGCCTGGCACGAAGACGTGGCCGAGACATTGGCCGAAACAGGGGCCGAGTTTTTGCTGGTGCCAAACGGATCGCCCTACTACCGCGGCAAATTCGATACACGCCTTAGCCACATGGTCAGCCGCGTGGTCGAGACCGACCTGCCGCTGATTTACCTCAATATGGTGGGCGGTCAGGATGACCAGATATTTGACGGGGCCAGCTTTGGCCTGAACCCCGGTGGCAAGCTGGCGTTCCAGATGCCAGCGTTTGATGCCGTGACCCAACATGTCGATCTGGAGCGTGGGTCAGAGGGCTGGCGGATCGTGGAGGGTGAGAAGGTCACCCACGCTGGCCCCTACGCGCAAGATTACCGCGTGATGGTGCAAGGCTTGCGCGATTATATGCGCAAGACGGGATTCAAAAAGGTGCTTCTGGGCATGTCTGGCGGCATTGATTCGGCGCTGGTTGCAACAATCGCCGTGGACGCGCTGGGCGCGGAGAACGTGCGCTGTGTGATGCTCCCGTCCGAATATACGTCGCAAGCGTCATTGGATGATGCAGAGCAATGCGCCAAAGCATTGGGCGCACGTTACGACTATGTTCCGATCAAACAGGGGCGTGACGCGATTACCGCAACACTCGCCCCGCTGTTTGAGGGCACCCAGCCCGACCTGACCGAGGAAAACATCCAAAGCCGCCTGCGCGGTCTGTTGTTAATGGCGCTGAGCAACAAGTTCGGTGAAATGCTGCTGACCACGGGCAATAAATCCGAGGTCGCGGTGGGCTATGCCACGATCTATGGCGACATGGCGGGCGGCTATAATCCGATCAAGGACCTGTATAAAATGCGCGTGTTCGAGACGTGCCGCTGGCGCAATGCAAACCACGCCGACTGGATGAGGGGGCCTGAGGGCCGTGTCATCCCCGAGAACATCATCACCAAAGCGCCCTCGGCCGAGCTGCGCGAGGACCAGAAAGACAGCGACAGCCTGCCCGATTATCCAGAGCTGGACGCGATGCTGGAGATATTGGTGGATAATGACGGCGCGATTGCCGATTGCGTGGCCGCAGGCTTTGACCGCGATGTGGCCAAGAAGGTCGAGCATCTGATCTATATTTCCGAGTATAAACGCTTTCAGTCAGCACCCGGCCCGCGCCTGACGAAGGGGGCGTTCTGGCTCGACCGTCGCTATCCCATTGCCAACCGCTGGCGCGACCCGAACTGAGGACGTGCGCCAAATTTTTTGAAAAATTTGGGTGCAGAGTTTTTGAAAACTCTGCACACTTGGAGAGGTAGAGCGCCTGTTCCTAAGGTGTGCCACACGCGGCTGTGATTTGCGAAGCCCATTGCGCGGTGCACATTTGGTATAGTGTTGGAGATAGAGATGCGGTCTTTGTTTATTCTTTTTGCGATGGTCCTTGCGCCCATGGCGCAGGCCTGCGGGGCAGACAGCGACTGCACTGTGGGCGAGCGGGTCTACCGCATTTCACTGCCCGAAGGGAGCGGCCCGCCTATGGGGGCAGTGGTCTGGGCGCATGGCTACCGTGGCACTGCGGCGGGCGTGATGCGCAACGGCAGTTTGCGCCGTATGGTGCATGAACAGGGGCTTGCATTGATCGCTTTGCAGGGGGTCAACGGTTCATGGGACCTGCCCAATGGTCCGCGCACGCCTGACAGCACGGGGGCGGCCGAATTCGCCTACATCGAGCAGGTGATCAAAGACACCCAAACGCGGTTCGGGATTGATCCTGCGCAACTGGTCGCCTCGGGTTTTAGTGCGGGGGGGATGCTTGTCTGGAGCCTTGCCTGCGCGCGGCCTGAGTTATTCACTGGCTTTGTCCCGTTTTCGGGCACCTACTGGCTTGAGCCGCCCTACAGCTGCGCCTTTCCCGTGGCCAGCATCATCCACATTCACGGAGATCGTGACGGAACCGTGCCGTTGCTGGGGCGTCAGATTGGCCCGACAAAGCAGGGCGAGGTGCCGCAAGCGCTGGCACATTATTCCGACCACGGAAACTTCGGCCCGCTGAGCGAGGCAACAGAAGGCCCGCTTGAATGTACCCGCAGCACCAACGACACGGGCGCCGCATTAGAGCTTTGCCTGTTCGAGGGCGGTCATTCCTTTCGCACCGAACATCTGTCCTATGCGCTTGATCGCCTGAAGGCGGGTCGCGGGCGTTAACCACCTCCAACTGGACAAACCCGCAAGCCTGTGACAGCAAGCGCGGCAACAGGAGGCATATATGTCCGATAAAACCATTACCCGCTTCGCCCCGTCCCCCACTGGCTGGATTCACGTTGGCAACCTGCGCACCGCGCTGATGAACTACCTGATTGCCCGCAAAGCAGGGGGCGAGTTCATTTTGCGGATCGATGACACCGATCCCAACCGCTCGAAAGAAGAATATGTCGACGGAATCAAACGCGATCTTGAGTGGCTGGGCATCCATTGGGACCGAGTCGAGCGGCAATCCCTGCGGTTGGAGAAATACCACGCTGCCGCCCAAGAGCTGCGCGATATGGACCGCTTCTATGAAGCTTTCGAGACCCCGACCGAGCTTGACCTCAAGCGCAAGAAACAGCTCAACATGGGCAAGCCGCCCGTGTACGACCGTGCCGCACTGGCGCTGTCGGACGACGAAAAGGCCGCCCTGCGCGCCGAGCGTGGCGATGGCGTCTGGCGCTTCAAGCTGAAGCATGAGCGGATCGTCTGGAACGATGGTATCCTTGGTGATGTGAGCATCGACGGCGCGTCTGTGTCTGACCCTGTGCTGATCCGTGGTGACGGGCAAATCCTTTATACGCTGGCCAGCGTGGTCGACGACACAGAGATGGGCGTGACCCACGTCGTGCGCGGCTCTGACCACGTGACCAATACAGGCACGCAAATCCAGATCATGCAGGCGCTGGGCGGCACTGTGCCGTCTTTTGCGCACCACTCGTTGCTGACCGGCCCGCAGGGTGAGGCGTTGTCAAAGCGTCTTGGCACGCTTGCGCTCAAGGACCTGCGCGAGGCGGGGATTGCCCCGCAGGCATTGCTGAGCCTGATGTCGCGTCTTGGCTCCTCTGATCCTGTTGAGTTGCGCACCGAAATGGATGCGTTGATCGAAGGGTTCGACATCTCGCGATTTGGCTCGGCCCCGACCAAGTTCGACGCAGAGGACCTCAAGCCGCTGACGGCGAAATATCTGCAAACGCTGGACGTGGCGGATGTGGCGGATGCGGTTGCTGCGCTGGGTGTGCCTGACGATCTGGCGACGCAGTTCTGGAACGTGACCCGCGACAACATCACAACCCTGCACGACCTTGGCCCATGGTGGACCATGTTCGCCAATGGTGCGGAGCCCGTCATCGACGATGAGGACCGCGACTTTGTGGCCCAAGCCATGACCTTGCTGCCCGATGCACCCTTTGACGGCGACACATGGGGCGCTTGGACGTCGGCGGTGAAAGAGGCGACAGGCCGCAAGGGCAAAGGCCTGTTTATGCCCCTGCGCAAGGCGCTGACGGGTCAGGCACACGGGCCGGATATGTCCGCCGTGATGCCGCTGTTGCAGGTCGTCAAAGCCCGCGGTTAAACCGCCTTAGCCTTGCGTGATGGTGACATTGCGCAGGGCCATATGCTGATCCACCAATGCGGTTTCCTGCGTGCTCAGGCTTTGGGCGCGGGGATACCTCGGCGCGGCGCGATCATTCAGGACTGTCGTATCCCACCCGTCTGTGGTGGCGAAAAATTCGGCCACACCGCCTGCGCCGAATTCGCGCAGATACCCCTGAACCACCACATCAAGATAGCTGAGCAGGATGTGCTGATCCGCGCCCGCGACCCAGGTATGTTGCGGCACGGAATAATGCGAAACCTGCGTTGCCGCATCGCGGGGGTGGGTCACGCTGTCGCCCGAAGCAATCCGTTCATACCCGTATTCGCGGGCGTCCAATGCGGCCCAGTCGGCATTCGGCACCTCGGCGATCAGCCCGTCAATGCTGGTGTGTGCATCGGGAACCACGCTCAGAAACGCCAAGCCGCGGCTTTCGGTATAGACCCATCTACGCCGCCATCCCGCCAGCCGCGCCCGCGAGGCGGCGGTATAGCTGTGGGTGTCGCGGTTCACGAGGCTGCCGTAGCCGAAGAAACAAGGATGCATTGGGGGCCTTTGCATTGATCAATTCCGATCTACCTAATCACCGCGGCACCGTCCGCGCAAGCGCACAAGCAGCGGATTGAAAAACCGGCGCAGCTTTGACAAAACGGGGCAAACGCGGAAGGGCAATAGCGATGAAATTTACCGAAGAACATTTGTGGCTGCGGGTCGAGGACGGCGAAGACGAGATTACCGTGGGCCTCAGCTCTTACGCGATTGAGCAGTTGGGCGATCCCAAATATATCGAATTGCCTGAAGAGGGCGATGTGGTCTCGGTCGATGATCCGGTTGTGGTGATCGAGGGCGACGACGACGCGATCGACGTGCTGGCCCCGCTGGACGGTGAGATCGCCGAGGTGAACACCCCGCTGATCGACGCGCCCGAAACCTTGTCCGAGGATGCCCAAGGCGACGGTTGGTTGTTCAAGATGAGTGTGGAGGACACGGCCGCTCTGGACGAGTTTATGTCCGAAGCGGCCTATCAGAAGTTCATCCGCTAGGGCCTATTCGGCCTCTGGCTCTGCGATCAAAAAGCTGAACTGCTTTTTCAGCTTGCTCCATGTCACCTTGTCTGGCGCGATCAGCAGATGGCCTTCGTGGCGGCTGGCGGAATAGTCACCACCGTCGAGCATTTCCACATGCGCGCCGGCCCGCTGTGCAATCAACGCGCCCGCCGCATGGTCCCACGGGTGCAGCAGCGCGGTCAGGCTGAAATCGATGTGGCCCTGCGCCAGCATACGGTATTCATGCGCCGAACAGCGCAATGTGTTGACCCGCCCGAACCCCGGGAAGGTCGCGGCCAGTTGGGCGCGGTGTTGTGCGGGGAACAGATGCAGTGGGATGATCCCTGACAGTTCTTCCATCGGTTTGGCGTCCGCAACCCTCAGCTCTTTTGCGGGGCCGATGGGGCGTTGAAGTTGCGGCGTGATCTGTTCGTCCGCAATGGCCCAGTCATCGCCGACGGGATCATAGATCAGCCCGAATACAGGTTTGCCAAAACGCGTGGCGGCAATAATCACCCCGAACATTGGCAGGCCGCGGGCGAAATTCCATGTACCGTCCACGGGATCAATCACAAAGGCCAGCTGCGCCTCGGCGATACCCTCAAGCGCGGCGGGTTTGGATGCGACAGCCTCTTCGCCGATGACCAGCGCAGAGGGGAATGCAATTTGCAGCGCACGGGTGATCATCGCCTCGGCACGGGTGTCGGCATCGGTGACCAGATCATCGGCGCCCGACTTAGTGCGAATCTCGCCGTCGGAGAGGCGGCGGAAGCGGGGCATGATCTCGGCGCGGGCGGCGCGGCGCACGATATTGATGACTTGGCGGCGCTGTGCAGGCGTCAGAGCAGGCGGCAGCGTTGCAGGGACAGATGGTTCGGGTGTTGTGTCGGTATCGGACATGGGGGCACTCCTTGTTTCAATCTATGGTACGCCGCTGTGCAATTGAGGCAAAGGGGGAACTGGGGGCGGTTACTCCCGCCCGCGCAGGACTTGGGCAGGGCGGGCTTGCAGCGCACGGCGGGCAAAGCCCAGCCCCGCAAGCACGGTGGCAATGATACCGCCCGCGATGATGCTGAGCGCTGAGGGCCAGATCACCGAATAGCTGGTTTTCATCACAAAGGTGCTGACGGCCCAGCCGCCCAATCCACCCGCCAGCAAGGCAACCGCCCCCGCCGCAAAGCCTAACAAGGCTGCCCGCAAGATAAAGCTGGCCGCGATCATCCGCCGCGTGGCCCCCATTGTCTTGAGCATCGCGGCCTCATAGGTGCGCGCATCGGCCCCTGCCGCCGCAGCGCCGATCAGCACCAGAAAGCCCGTCAGTAGCGTAGCCGCAGCGCCATAAGATGTGGCTGCTGCCAGCCCTGCCAGCACATCGGCCACCCGCGCGATCGCATCCTTCACGCGGACCGCTGTGATGTTGGGGAACTCCTGCGCCAAATCCCGCAGAATCTGCGCCTCGGCCTCTGGCTCGGCATAAACGGTCGAGATGAAGGTATGCGGCGCGCCCTGCAACGCAGCAGGGTTCAGGGTAAAGACAAAGCCAAGGCCAGCTGTGGAAAAGTCGACCTCCTGAAAGCTGGTGATCGTGCCTTGGATGTCGCGGCCAAGGATGTTGAATGTCACGGTGTCGCCAAGAGTCAGGCCGATCTCCTCGGCCTCTTCACGCGCCACACTGATCTGCGGGGGGCCAGCGTAGTCGGCGGGCCACCACGCGCCGTCGGTGATCACGGCCTTGTCGCCGGGTTGGGCCGCATATGTCAGCCCACGGTCACCCGTCAGCGCCCAGTGGTCGCCGCCTGTTTCCACAGCGGGGCGGCCATTGATCATGGTCACAACACCGCGCAGCATCGGTGCGCTGTCGATGCGGCTGACGGCGGGGTCGGACTCTAGCCGTTCGGTATAGCCTGCCATCTGGTTTTTCTGGATATCAACAAAGAAATAGCTGGGGGCGACATCGGGCAGGTTGCCCGCAATCGCCTGCCGCAGGTTGCCGTCGATCTGGCCCACGGCGGCTAGTACTGACAGACCCAGACCCAGAGACAACACAACAGCGCCCGCGCCCTCTCCTGTGCCGCCAATCGCGGCCATCGCCCACCGCCAGCGGGGCCGCCCGCGCAAACGGTGGCTGAGGCGGCGCGCCGCGATGCGGATCAGAAATGCGGCAAGCGTCAGCAGCGCCAATGCGCCCGCAATCCCGCCCAAGGTCCACAGCGTCAGGAACCAGTTGCCGTTGAACCAACCTGCCAATGCGACAAGGACGACCACCGCACTCACCGTGGCTGCGATAAAGGGCAGCGCGGGCAGGCGGCTTGCCCCGTCCCACGAATCGCGAAACAGGGTGGCAGCACGCACACGGTCGGTGCGGGCCAGCGGCCAAAGGGTGAAGATAAACGCGGTGAGCAGGCCATAAAGCGCCGCCTCGGTCAGCGGGGCGGGATAGATGGCAAAGGCGGCAGGGATCGGCAGACGCGCCTCAAGCACGGGGGCAAGGGCAATGGGGGCCGCCGCGCCAAGGATCAGGCCGATGGTGACGCCCAGTAGGGACAGGATACCGATCTGGATGAAATAGGTCTGAAAGATGGTCGAGCGGTTGGCCCCGAGGGCACGCAGGGTCGCGATAACTTCGGTCTTGCGGCTTAGATAGCTGCGCACCGCAGCTGATACGCCAACGCCACCCACAGCCAGACCCGACAGCCCTACAAGGATCAAAAACGCGCTCAGCCGATCAACAAATTGCGCCACACCGGGCGCGCCATTGCGGGCATCGCGCCAGCGCATACCGCTGTTGGCAAAGGTCTCGGCGGCGGCGTCTTCCAGTTCGGGGATGGCCGTGCCTTCAGGCAGAGTCAGGCGGTATTTGCTGTTGAACAACGTACCGGGGGCCAGCAGGCCCGAGGCCTCAAGGCTGTCGCGCAGCACCAAGGTCCGCGGCCCCAGCGCAAAGCCCGCGCCCGCGCTGTCAGGCTCACGCGTGATTTCAGCGCGCAGCGTGAAGGCTTGCGTGCCCAAAGCGAAGGCGTCCCCGAGCCGAAGGCCGAGGCGGTCGATGAGCGCCCGTTCCATCACAGCACCCGGCACGCCGTCTTGCACGGCCAAAGCATCAGCCAGCGGCATATCAGGATCAAGCGCGACCGATCCGACCAGCGGATATAGGTCATCAACCGCTTTCACCTGCGTCAGTGCCCGGTCGTCGCCCGCCGCCGCCATTGAGCGGAAGTCGGCAACCTCGGAGACAGCAGTGGCTTGCGCGCTCATCCACTCCAGTTCGTCGTCATTTGCGAAACGGTAGGTCAGCTCAAGCTCTGCATCGCCGCCCAACAGGGCGGCACCCTCGCGGGCCAGCCCCGCCTCGATCCCAGCACGGACAGAGCCGACCGCCGCAATTGCGGCCACCCCAAGCGCAAGACAGGCCAGAAACAAACGGAACCCTTGCAACCCGCCGCGCAATTCACGGCGGGCAAATGTCGCGGCCAGACGCAGGCTCATGTTGCGATGCGCCCGTCGCGCAGGGTGATGACACGGTCGCAGCGGTCCGCCAGCGCGTCCGAGTGGGTGACCAACACCAAAGTCGCGCCGTGCCGGTCGCGCAGATCAAACAGCAGATCCATGATCGCCTCGCCATTGGCACTGTCGAGGTTCCCTGTCGGTTCATCCGCCAGCAATATCGCAGGGCGCGGGGCGGTGGCGCGGGCAAGGGCCACGCGCTGCTGCTCGCCGCCCGACATCTGCGCGGGGTAGTGCCCCATCCGCGCCCCAAGGCCCACGGTCTGCAACGCGGCCTCAGCTCGGGAAAAGGCGTCTTCGTGACCGGCCAGTTCCAGCGGGGTGGCGACATTCTCCAATGCGGTCATCGTCGGGATCAGGTGAAAGGACTGGAACACAATGCCCATCCGGTCACGGCGAAACCGCGCCAGCGCGTCCTCGTTCATCGCCGTCAAATCCTCGCCCATCGCTTGGACGCTGCCGCCTGTTGCCTGCTCCAGTCCGCCCATTACCATCAACAGCGATGATTTGCCCGACCCTGAAGGCCCGATCAGCCCGATGCTTTCGCCCGCAGCGACCTCCATCGAGATGCCGTGCAGAATATCTACGGGTCCGGCATTGCCATTCAGGCGTAGGGCTGCATCTTTAAGAGAGAATATTGGATAGCTCATGAGAGGGCCCTTTGGTGGCGTCTCAATGGGATATGGAGGGAATATGCGAATGCGCAAGGCTTTGACAGGCATTCTTCTTATTTGGGCTGCGCTTTTCGGCGGTGCTGCGCAGGCGGACGGCGTGGTCATCGCCGCCCTTGGGGACAGCCTGACCCAAGGCTACGGCCTGCAACAAAAGGACGGGTTCGTGCCGCAGCTAGAAAACTGGCTGCACGAAAACGGCGCGGTGGATGTGACGTTGATCAATGCTGGCGTGTCTGGCGATACCACGGCGGGGGGCTTGTCGCGGATCGGTTGGACGTTGGAGCCGCAGGTGGATGCGCTGATCGTTACACTGGGCGGGAATGATTTGTTGCGCGGGCTCGACCCCGCGCAGGCCCGCAGTAATATCGAGGGCATTCTTCAGGCCGCACAGGCCGCGCAGGTTGAGGTGTTGTTGATCGGGATGCAGGCTCCGGGGAACTTTGGCCCCGAGTACAAAGCGGATTTCGACGCTTTGTATCCCGAGCTGGCGCAGACCTATGGCGCGCTTTTCCTGGAAAGCTTTTTTATCGGTCTGAGCGAGGATGGCACCATCCCCAGCCCTGCGCAGGCCCGCGAATGGTTTCAGGATGACGGCATCCACCCCAACCCCGAAGGGGTCTTGCGGATCGTCGAGGGCATCGGGCCACAGGCCCTGAAACTGATCGACAAAGTGTCGCCCTAGCGCAGTGCCTGAATTTTAGGCAGGCCTTCTGCGGAAATGCCTGTGAATAAATTTTACCAGTTGATAAAAAAATAGACCTATGCCAGCGTGATGCGAAAGAACGGTTTTCGCAAAGGAATTGCGCATGGCAAACAAGGTATTTGACGCGGGTGTGCAGGCAGGGCGCTTGCCCCCCGAAACCTATGAGGCCCATTTTTCGGACCTGCATCCGCCGCTGGGCGGGCATGAAGCCGTTGTTGCCGCCGACCGCTGTTACTTTTGCCACGATGCACCCTGCATCACGGCCTGCCCGACGGATATCGACATCCCGATGTTCATCCGCCAGATCGCGACAGGCACGCCCGATGCGGCGGCCAAAACGATCCTGAGCCAGAACATCATGGGCGGCATGTGCGCACGTGTTTGCCCGACAGAACAGCTGTGTGAAGAGGCCTGTGTGCGCGAAGCGGCAGAGGGCAAGCCGGTGCTGATCGGCCAGCTGCAACGTTTCGCCACTGACCATCTGCAAGAACAGGGCATCCACCCTTTCACCCGTGCCGAGCCAACAGGCAAGCGCGTTGCCGTTGTCGGCGCTGGCCCTGCGGGTCTGAGCGCTGCGCACCGTCTCGCGATGCTGGGCCACGATGTTGTGGTCTATGACGCACGCGCCAAGGCGGGCGGTTTGAACGAATACGGCATTGCGACCTACAAAACCCCCGACAACTTTGCGCAGGGCGAGGTCGACTGGCTGCTGAAAATCGGCGGTATCACGATTGAGACGGGCAAGGCGCTGGGCGCTGACCTGAGCCTCGATGCCTTGCGCAGTGATTTCGACGCGGTCTTCCTTGGTATGGGGCTGACGGGCGTTAATGCGCTGGGTGCAGCAGGTGAGGATAAGGAAGGCGTGTTGGATGCGGTCGATTTTATCGCTGACCTGCGGCAGGCAAGCGATGTGGCAAGCGTGCCTGTGGGCCGTGACGTGGTGGTGATTGGCGGCGGGATGACCGCCGTTGATGCCGCTGTGCAATCCAAACTTCTGGGGGCGCTGAACGTCACGCTGGTCTACCGCCGTGGCCGCGACCGAATGAACGCGAGCGTGTTCGAACAAGACCTCGCTGCCTCCAAAGGCGTGCGGATCGTGACCCACGCGACGCCGAAGGCCGTGCACGGCAACGGTTCTGTGCGCGAGATCGAATTCGACTATGTCGGCGATGACATGCAGCCCACCGGAGAAACCCTGCGCCTTGCGGCGGATCAGGTGTTCAAGGCCATCGGCCAGACGCTGGAGGGGGACGGGTTGCCCGATTTGCAGGGGCGTAAGATCGCGGTGGACGGCACGGGCCGCACCAGCGTGCAGGGTGTCTGGGCAGGGGGCGATTGCGCCTCGGGCGGGGATGACCTGACGGTGACAGCCGTGGCCGAAGGGCGCGATGCGGCGATGGATATTCACATGGTTTTGAGCGGGAGCGCATAGGATGGCTGATCTGACAACTGACTTTCTGGGTATTAAGTCTCCCAACCCGTTCTGGCTGGCCTCGGCTCCGCCGACGGATAAAGAATACAACGTGCGGCGTGCATTCGAGGCAGGCTGGGGCGGGGTCGTCTGGAAGACGCTGGGCATGGAAGGCCCGCCTGTCGTCAATGTAAACGGCCCGCGCTACGGCGTGATCCACGGGGCGGACCGCCGCGTGCTGGGCCTCAACAACATCGAGCTGATCACCGACCGTGATCTGCAAACCAATCTGGACGAGATCACCCGCGTCAAAGCCGACTACCCCGACCGCGCCCTGATCGTGAGCATCATGGTGCCGTGCGAGGAGCAGGCGTGGAAAGACATCCTGCCAAAGGTCGAAGCGACAGGCGCCGACGGGATCGAGCTGAACTTTGGCTGCCCGCATGGCATGAGCGAGCGGGGCATGGGCGCGGCCGTGGGCCAAGTGCCCGAATACATCGAAATGGTCACGCGGTGGTGCAAGCAGTATTACTCAAAACCCGTGATCGTAAAGCTGACGCCGAACATCACGGACGTCCGCCAACCTGCCGCCGCCGCCAAGCGCGGCGGGGCGGATGCGGTGAGCCTGATCAACACGATCAACTCTATCATCTCGGTCGATCTGGACAGCATGTCACCCGAACCAAGCATTGATGGCAAGGGATCGCACGGCGGCTATTGCGGCCCTGCGGTCAAACCCATCGCGCTGAGCATGGTTTCGGAAATCGCGCGCGCGCCCGCCACGGCGGGTCTGCCGATCAGCGGGATCGGCGGTGTCACCACATGGCGCGATGCGGCAGAATTTATCACCATGGGCTGCGGCAACGTGCAGGTCTGCACGGCGGCGATGACCTATGGTTTCAAGGTGGTCCAAGAGATGATCAGCGGTCTGTCCGAATGGATGGACGAAAAGGGCCACACCTCGATACAGGACTTTATGGGCGCTGCTGTACCCAACACGACCGACTGGCAGTATCTGAACCTCAACTACGTGAGCAAGGCGTCGATCAATCAGGACGACTGCATCAGCTGCGGGCGCTGCTTTGCCGCCTGCGAAGATACCTCGCACCAAGCGATTGCCATGTCCGAGGACCGCACGTTCAGTGTGATCGACGAAGAATGCGTTGCGTGCAACCTGTGTGTCGAAGTCTGCCCCGTCGAAAACTGCATCACCATGGTCGAGATGGAGCCCGGAACAACCGATCCGCGCACAGGCAAGGTTGTTGAAGATGTCTATGCCAACTGGACAACGCATCCCAACAATCCCTCGGCCACTGCGGCGGAGTAAGGGACGCGGCGCTCACTCCGCTGGTGGTTTAATCGCCGTTGGCGGTGCTTTTGCAAGGATTGGCGCGGTTGGGAGAGGGTCGGGCGGTGCGTAGCGGTCGACCTCTTTCGGGCGGTCCAACAGGCCGCCTTTGTCGGCAGGGGTCACGGCAATCGCATCAATAAGCGCCTTGGTGCGGGCCGCGTCCTGTGCCCGTACTGCCCCTTGCCGCCTTTCGTCGACAACATCGGCTGCGCCTTCTTTTGCCTGTGCGGTCACGACCGAATCCGGCACTGCCCGTGAGGCCCTGCGCGTGGCGGCCTGCTGTTCGCTGCTGGCTTGGCCACTGCTGTTGTTGTTGTTGTTGCCGGCGGCATCGCCGCTTGCCGATGATTGCGCCGAGGGCTGCACCGATGCGCTTTGTTCCGGACCTGTCTGGGGCTCAGCGGTCTGGGATGACGCGGGCGGGGTGCCTGCGCTCATCAAGTTTATTGGAATATTCAAAGCCATTTTCGCTTCCTTCTCTGCAAAGAAAGCCCGCCACCCAAGGCTAAACTGGTGCCGAATCTCTCAACAAACCATTAACGGGCATGTCAGATCATGCGGAGTGGTTAACGCCTAGGGCGTCTGCGGCTGGAGCACCTTGCGGAACATTTGCTCTAGATGGGCTGCGGCGCGGACGCTGGGGTTCTCGCCGCCCAGCAGGACGCTGACCTGCGCGCCGAAGTCGGCGTAGTGTTGCGTTGCTGCCCAGATTGAAAAGATCAGATGCGGGGGGTCAACAGGGGCAAGTTTGCCCGCGTCGATCCAGTTCTGGATGATCGCACATTTGCGGTCAAAGAGCGGTTTCAGCTCATCTTGCAGGTGGTTCATGATACGCGGCGCGCCTTGCAGCATTTCGCCTGCAAAGAGTTTGCTTTCATCGGGAAGCTCCAGCGACATGTCCAGTTTGTGCCGAACGTATCCCAGCAGTTCCTCAACCGGATCACCGTCTGGATCAAGCTCGATCAACGGGTCCAGCCATGTCTCTAGTAGTTGGCTCAGTAGGGTGACATAGATCGCGGTTTTGCTGTCGAAGTAATAAAGAAGGTTGGGTTTGCTAAGGCCAGCGCCTGTGGCGATGCTGTCGAGGGTCGCACCGCCGTAACCGTCACGCGAAAACACAACAAGGGCGGCGTCCAGAATCAGGCGGCGGTTGCGCATTTGGATGCGGCTTGGCTTTTTGGTTGGGGGGGTCGTCACGGTATGCTCCACCAGATGCTGTAAAATTAGGCAAAACGCAAAAGCCTCTGTGCCTGTTTCTAAAGCAGTTCTTGACAGACATGAAGGGAGGAGTGATCGTCTCTTTACCAATTGGTAAAATTTACGGTCGCAACAGCATTGCGATCTGATCATAGACAGGAGCCAACCAATGCCAGCGCCGGGACAGAACCTTAAAGTTAACCCTGACCGTCTTTGGGACAGCTTGATGGAGATGGCGCAGATTGGCCCCGGTGTGGCGGGGGGCAATAACCGCCAGACGCTGACGGATGCGGACGCCGAAGGGCGTGCGTTGTTCCAGAAGTGGTGTGAGGACGCGGGTTGTACCATGGGCCTTGACCAGATGGGGAATATGTTTGCCCGTCGGGAAGGCACGGACCCTGAGGCGCTGCCCGTTTATGTTGGCAGCCACCTTGATACCCAGCCGACGGGCGGGAAGTACGACGGGGTGCTGGGTGTTCTGGGCGGATTGGAAATTCTGCGCACGATGAATGATCTGGGCATCCAGACGAGGCACCCGATTGTGGTGACAAATTTCACCAATGAAGAAGGCACGCGCTATGCCCCTGCGATGCTGTCGTCGGGTGTGTTTGCGGGCATCCACACGCAAGATTGGGCCTATGCCCGCAAGGACGCCGAGGGCAAATCCTTTGGCGATGAGCTGACGCGCATCGGCTGGCGTGGCGAAGAAGAAGTGGGCGCGCGCAAGATGCATGCCTTTTTTGAGCTGCACATCGAACAAGGTCCGATACTGGAGGCCGAGGGCCGTGACATCGGTGTGGTCACGCATGGGCAGGGTCTATCGTGGACGCAAGTGACGGTCACGGGCAAGGACGCGCATACAGGCTCGACCCCGATGCCGATGCGCAAGAACGCTGGGCTGGGTATGGCGCGGATATTGGACAAGGTGGACGAGATCGCATGGAGCCATGCACCCCACGCCGTCGGGGCTGCGGGCCATATCGACGTCTTCCCCAACTCGCGCAATGTGATCCCCGGCAAGGTCGTGTTTACGGTTGATTTCCGCTCGCCCGATCTGAGCGTGATCGAGGATATGGAGGCGCGGCTGCGTGTCGAGGGGCAGAGGGTTGCCGACGAGATGGGGCTGGAGATTGAGTTTGAAAAGGTCGGCGGGTTTGATCCCGTGGCCTTTGACGAGGGGTGTGTCACGGCGGTGCGCAACGCAGCGGAACGGCTGGGTTATTCCCACATGAACCTGATTTCAGGCGCGGGGCATGACGCGTGCTGGATCAACCGTGTGGCCCCGACGGCGATGGTGATGTGTCCGTGTGTGGACGGGTTGAGCCATAACGAGGCGGAAGAGATCACCAAGGAATGGGCGATGGCGGGGGCAGATGTGCTGATGCATGCGGTTGTCGAGACGGCGGAGATTGTTGGGTAGCGTTTGAGGCTGCGGGAGGACTGGGGCCAGCCCCAGACCCCGGAGGATTTATGGCCAGAAAAAATAGGCGAATTGATCGCTAGGTTTTGGGGAGATTCAGATGAGTAAGGTTATCAAGGGCGGTACCGTTGTGACGGCAGACCGCACGTGGAAAGCGGATATTTTGATCGAGGGCGAGAAGATCGTTCGCATTGGCGAGGACCTGAAGGGCGACGAGTATATCGACGCGGAGGGGGCCTATGTGATCCCCGGCGGGATTGATCCGCATACGCATCTGGAAATGCCGTTCATGGGGACCACCGCCGCCGAGACATTCGAGAGCGGGACCTGGGCTGCGGCCTGTGGCGGGACCACGATGGTTGTGGATTTCTGCCTGCCCGGCGCCGATGGCTCGATCAAGAATGCGATCAATGAGTGGCACCGGAAAAGCGCGCCGCAGATTTGCTCGGACGTGGGCTATCACATGGCGATCACGGGTTGGGACGAGAACGTCTTTAACGAGATGAAAGACGCGGTAGACATGGGGGTGAACTCCTTCAAGCATTTCATGGCCTATAAAGGCGCGTTGATGATTGAAGACGACGAGATGTTCGCCTCCTTCAAGCGTTGTGCGGAGCTGGGTGCGCTGCCGATGGTGCATGCGGAGAACGGTGATCTGGTCGCCGAGTTGCAGCAGAAGTATTTCGATCAGGGGATTACGGGGCCGGAGGGGCATGCCTATTCCCGCCCGCCCGAGTTGGAGGGCGAGGCTGCCAACCGTGCGATCACGATTGCGGATACGGCGGGGGTGCCTTTGTACATCGTGCATGTGTCCTGTGAGCAGACGCACGAGGCCATTCGCCGTGCGCGGCAAAAGGGGATGCGTGTTTACGGCGAGCCGTTGATCCAGTTCCTGACGCTCGATGAGAGCGAGTATTTCAACAAGGATTGGGACCATGCGGCGCGGCGGGTGATGTCACCGCCGTTCCGCAGCAAGGACCATCAGGACAGTCTGTGGGCTGGCTTGCAGGCGGGGAGCTTGCAGGTGGTGGCGACGGACCACGCGGCGTTCTCGACCGAGCAGAAGCGGGCGGGGCGCGATGATTTCCGGATCATTCCGAACGGCTCGAACGGGTTAGAGGAACGCCTGGCCGTGCTGTGGACCGAAGGGGTCGAGACGGGGCGGTTGACGATGAACGAATTTGTGGCTGCCACCTCGACCAATGTTGCGAAGATTTTGAACATCTACCCGCGCAAAGGGGCGCTGGTGGAAGGGGCGGATGCGGATATTGTTGTTTGGGATCCGAAGATCACCAAGACGATCTCGCCTGCGAACCACCATTCGGTTCTGGATTACAACGTGTTTGAAGGGTTCGAGGTGCGGGCGCAGTCGCGGTTTACGCTGTCGCGTGGGGAAGTGATCTGGGCGTGGGGGCAGAACTCGCAGCCTAATCCCGGGCGCGGGCGGTTTGTACCGCGGCCTGCATTCCCGAGTGCAAATGTGGCGCTGAGTAAGTGGAAAGAGTTGAATTCGCCCAAGATGATCAAGCGTGATCCGTTGAATATTCCGGCGGGGATTTGATACCTTGAATTTGTTTTACCAAGAGTTGGGGTTGAGGGGAGTTCTCGTAACTGTCCTAGCGTTACTGCTGCTGCCGATCTACACCGATGGTGTGTTCGATATATGGGACTTTTTCATCGGAGCGGTTGGAATTTGGTTTGGATATTCCTGTTTGCGCAGGCGAAAGAGTCTTCCTAACCCAGAAATCATTCTTGCATCACTTATTGTTAGCTTCTCCCTCGCAATAGTTGTCGGTGTGTTTAACGATGGTGGGTTTTTATATTCTTTTGAAATACTTACGGGTGGTGTGCCAGAGGGTTTTGGAGACTGGCAACGGACTTTGAAAACTCAAAGGTTAGTCATGTTTAGCGCTGCTTTGGGTGGTTTACTGATTTATATGATAACTAAGTTTTTCCCAACGACACGTTTTGACGTTGTGGAGGAGTCCTAATATGAGCGATCCAACAAAGGTGATCTCAGCTAAAAACCTCGACCTGACTTTCGAGACGAATGACGGCCCTGTCCATGCGCTCAAGGGTGTTGATCTGGACATCAAGCAGGGGGATTTTGTCAGCTTTATTGGGCCTTCGGGCTGTGGGAAGACGACTTTCCTGCGGGTGATGGCGGATTTGGAGCAGCCTACGGGGGGGGAGATTACAGTGAATGGTGTCACCCCCGCGCAAGCGCGTGAGGCGCGGGCCTATGGCTATGTGTTTCAGGCGGCGGGGCTGTACCCGTGGCGCACGATTGGCGGGAATATCCGGTTGCCGCTGGAGATTATGGGCGTGCCGAAGGCCGAGCATGCGGAGCGGGTTGCGAAGGTGCTGGAGCTGGTGGAGCTGAGCGGGTTCGAGAAGAAGTTTCCGTGGCAGTTGAGTGGCGGGATGCAGCAGCGGGCGAGCATTGCGCGGGCGCTGGCGTTTAACGCCGATATCTTGTTGATGGATGAGCCGTTTGGTGCGCTGGACGAGATTGTGCGGGATCATTTGAATGAGCAATTGCTTAAACTGTGGGACCGGACGGGCAAGACGATTGCCTTTGTCACGCACTCGATCCCCGAGGCGGTGTATCTGAGCACGAAGATTGTGGTGATGAGCCCGCGGCCCGGGCGGATTACGGATGTGATCGAGAGTACCTTGCCGCGTGAGCGCCCCTTGGACATTCGGGACAGCCCCGAGTTTTTGCAGATTGCGCACCGTGTGCGTGAGGGGCTGCGTGCGGGGCATCTGGATGAGTGATGTCATGCGACGTGCGCGTTCCGCGGCACCCCGCCCGCCATCCCACTTGGGGATGAACTTTGATGGTGTGTGTGGGGTGTCTGTGGGATTGAGTTTAGCCGGCAAAATGAAGCGGGGGGCGGTGTGAGATCTGTTGGTCCGGTTCTGTGTGTTATTGGTGCGATTTTGGGCATCTGGTTGCTGGCTGTTGTGCCGATGAACATGCATCTGGTTGCGGATCAGGCGCAACGTAGCGGGGTTGTTGTGCAACCTGAAACGCCCAAGGAGCGGCAGGAACTAAGTGGTGTGGCACTTGCGCTGCGCAATGTGGGGATCATTCCACAGACTTATACGTTCAAGCGACCAAGGTTGCCCAGTCCGCATCAGGTGGCGGGCGAGATGTATGCGACTATTTTTGAAAAGAAAATCACGTCGAAGAGGTCGCTTGTCTATCATGGCTGGGTGACGCTGGCGCCGACATTGTTGGGGTTTGCGATTGGAACTGGGATGGGGATTTTGCTGGCTGTAGGCATTGTTTACAGTCGGGTGATGGACCGTTCGGTCATGCCATGGGCGATTGTAAGCCAGACGATTCCTATTCTGGCGCTGGCACCGATGGTGATTGTTGTCTTGGGCTCGATGGGGGTTCAGGGGCTTTTGCCGAAGTCGTTGATCGCGGCGTATTTATCATTCTTTCCCGTTGTTGTCGGCATGGTGAAGGGGTTGCGCAGCCCGTCTGCGATGCAGCTTGATCTGTTGCGGACTTACAATGCGTCGGGGTCGCAGGGGTTTTGGGCGCTGCGGTTGCCCGCTTCTGCGCCCTATCTTTTTGCCTCGTTGAAAATTGGCATATCGGCCTCGTTGGTGGGGACGATTGTGGCGGAGCTGCCGACGGGTGCGCGAGCGGGGTTTGGCGCGCGGATGTTGGTGGGGGACCAATATGGCCAACCGCTTGTGAGTTGGGCTGCTTTGTTTGCAGCGGCGCTGACGGCTGCGGCTTTGGTCGGGATTTTCAGCGCGGTTGAGCGGCTGACCCTTCGGCGCATGGGGATGGCAGCAGCATGATGTGGATTGTTATGGCCATTGTAATCTGGGCTGCTGGGTGGTGGCTGAATGTTGTGCTGTCCAATGGTCCTGCGTCCGATCGCGTTTGGGTACGGGTCGTGGTGCCTGCGATTTTTGGTCTGACCATTGTAATCGTCTGGGAACTTTTGGTGCGTGGGTTTGAGGTAAACCCTGTGATCCTGCCCGCGCCTTCGGCTGTGGTTGCACGGTTGATGTCGGAAGGTCCGATGTTGTGGGCGGATTTCCAGCAGACTGTTTTGAAGGGTGCGTTGAGCGGGTATATCGCGGGCACTTTGGCGGCGTTTGGTGTGGCCGTGCTTGCGGATCGGTCGGCGTTTCTGACCCGTGGAATTTTGCCTGTGGGCAGTTTTATGGCGGCGCTGCCGATTGTGGGGACGGCCCCGATTTTGGTCAAATGGCTCGGGAGTGGGTGGGAATCCAAGGCGGCCGTGGTCGCGGTTATGGTTTTCTTTCCTATCCTTGTGAACACGGTTGCGGGGCTGAAAGATACCAGCGTTATGCAGCGCGATCTGATGCGGACTTATGCGGCGGGGTATTGGGCGACACTGTTCAAGCTGCGCCTGCCTGCAGCGATGCCGTTCATTTTTAACGGGCTCAAGATCGGGACCACGCTTGCGCTGATCGGCGCGATTGTTGCTGAATTTTTCGGCTCACCTACTGTTGGGATGGGGTTTCGCATCTCGACCAGCTTTGGGCAGCTTGCGCTTGATCTGGTCTGGGCCGAGATTGTTGTGGCGGCGTTGGCGGGTAGTGCGTTCTATGGCGTTATGACTTGGATAGAAAAGCGGGTGACTTTTTGGCACCCTTCGCAACGATAACCACGATCCCGCCTAAGCGGGGCACAGTATTAACCAACCGACTTGGAGGTCGAACGATGAAGAAATTTATGATGGCAGCGGCATGTGCCGCAACGATGGGCGGCACGCCTGCTTTTGCTGATGGTCACGCAAACACTGTGACGCTGCAATTGCAGTGGGTCACGCAATCGCAGTTTGCGGGCTATTACGTTGCTGCAGACAAAGGATTCTATGAAGAGGAAGGTCTGGACGTGACGATTTTGTCCGGCGGGCCTGATATTGCTCCGCCGCAGGTTTTGGCAGGGGGAGGTGCGGATGCGATGCTGAACTGGATGCCAAGTGCGCTTGCTGCGCGCGAAAAGGGTCTGCCAGTGGTGAACATCGCGCAGCCGTTCAAGACATCCGGTCTGATGCTGACCTGCTGGAAAGATACCGGCATTACGGGTGTGCAGGACTTTAAAGGCAAGACGATCGGCGTCTGGTTCTTTGGTAACGAATACCCGTTCCTGTCGTGGATGTCTCAGGAAGGGATCAGCACCGATGGTGGTGAGGACGGCGTTACCGTTCTCAAGCAAGGGTTCAACGTCGACCCGCTGTTGCAGCGTGAGGCGGACTGTATCTCGACCATGACCTATAACGAATATGGTCAGGTTCTGGATGCGGGCGTGAACCCGGATGAGCTGGTGACGTTCAAGTACGAAGACCAAGGTGTCGCCACGCTTGAGGATGGCATTTATGTGCTGGAAGAGAACCTTGAGGATCCGGTTTTTGTCGACAAAATGGTGCGCTTTGTGCGGGCTTCGATGAAGGGCTGGAAGTACGCTGAAGACAATCCAGAAGAAGCGGGCGCAATTGTGATCGAGAACGACGAATCCGGTGCGCAATCGGAAGAAGCCCAAGTGCGGATGATGAAAGAGATCGCCAAACTGACTGCAGGGTCGGACGGCGCATTGGTTGAGGCTGACTTCCAGCGGACAGTCGATACGCTGCTGGCGGGTGGTTCTGATCCGGTGATCTCCAAGCAGCCTGAAGGCGCGTGGACCTCTGCGATCACGGATGCTGCGCTGAAGTAAACGCTGCGGATTGATGACAGAGGGGCCGGTGCGGTTGTGCCGGCCCTTTTTTTGTTTCTGGTCGCTTGGGTTTTTCGCTGGGCGCCATTCCATGGGTGCAATTGCGTGGAGCGTCCGAGTGTGAGTGGTTGGGCGGTGGTGTGTCTTCGACTTGATCTCATCGCAATAAAAAAAGGCCGGTGAGAACACCGGCCTTTGATCTTCTGAAGTATTGTACCCTTAAAGAACGGTAACAGTCGTGCCGATTGGCACACGCTGGTACAGGTCTTTGACGTGCGCGTTCAGCATGCGGATACAGCCGTTGGAGACTGAGCGGCCAATGGATTTTGGTGCTGTTGTCCCGTGGATGCGGAAATAAGTGTCTTTGCCGCCTTGGAACAGGTACAGTGCGCGGGCACCCAACGGGTTGTCTGGCCCGCCTGGTTGCGCTTCGGTGTTGCCGATAAAGCGTTTGTACGCGGCTGGGTTCCGTTCAATCATCTCGTTGGTGGGGCGCCATGTGGGCCACTCTTTCTTGACCGCGATGGTGGCGGAGCCTGTGAATTCCAGACCCGCTTTGCCGACGCCAACGCCGTAGCGGCGGGCGATGCCTTTGTCGGTCACGAAATACAGGTAGTAGCTGCGCGGCAGGATCAGCAATTCGCCAACTTTATAGGATTTCTTGATTCGAACCTCTTGGGGCGTCGGGTCAAAAGCGGCCGCCTGGGCGGACACAAGCTGGGGCAGTGCGGTGGCAGCGGCAGTGCTGGCGATAAAGGTGCGACGGTGCATATGTAGGGTCCTTCTACAGCGTTTCTACCACTAATGGCGTAAACGGGCGTGTTTAATCAAGCCCAAGCAAGCAAAAACCGGCCACTCGTTGCAGAATGGCCGGTCAAAATTTTGTGAAATCTACGTGAGCGGCAAAAAGCCGCCCAAGGATTTATGCAAGCGCGATGTTTGTCGCGGACTCGCGGCCGTCACGGCCTGCTTCGATGTCGAAAGTCACTTTCTGGTTGTCGGCCAGACCTGTGAGGCCAGCGCGCTCAACAGCTGAGATGTGTACGAACACGTCTTTGCTGCCGCCATCGGGTGCGATAAAGCCGAAGCCTTTTGTTGTGTTAAACCATTTTACGGTGCCAGTAGCCATTCCGTAGTCTCCTAAGTAGTATGCCATCCGCGGTAGTGCGATGGCCCGGCTTGGTCGGTCTGTAATCGAGAGACTGAACGCAGGTGCGGAGACAGTGGTCTGGATAAAGATAACGTAGCTGACCCTTCATATGGCATGGTCCTTCGGTTTTTTCAAGCGTCAACAGGGCAATTGGCGTAGAACTGCCAGTTGTAGTCGTGCAGGGTGGGGGCGGGCCAGGCGAGGTTAAGATGTTGCGTAAAAATGATAATATGACCCCCTCAGAAGAGGATGCGGTGTGGATTGGCGCAGGTTTGTTGCGCGCCCGAATTTTGCGCTTTGGCGCGACACTTCAGGATCTGCGCCTTGATCCTTTTGCGAATCCTCTTGTCCTGTCCCTTCCCGATGCGGCGTATCGCGGCAGCGCGCGCGCGCTGTACGCGGGGGCTGTTGTCGGGCGTGTGGCGGGGCGGATCGCCAATGGGCGCACAGCAATCGAGGGCGCGCCTTTGCAGTTGCCTGTGAACGCGGCACCGCATCATCTGCACGGCGGGCCTGACGGGTTTTCGCATCAGGACTGGCGGATCACGGCGCTTTGCGCAGAGTCCGTTACCTTGTCGTTGACCAGTCCGGCGGGCGCGGGCGGGTACCCCGGAACGCTGGAGGTCACGGCGCGGTACGAGGTACGCGCTCCGTCGACGTTGACACTTACCCTTGAAGCGCACAGCGATGCGCAGACTTTGGTGAACCTGTGTCATCACCCGTATTTTAATTTGCGCGGGACGGGGCGCATTGACCAACACGCGCTGGAATCGCCTGCGCAATCGTACCTGCCCTCGGATGCGGATGCCCTGCCCACGGGTGAAATCGCGCCGGTTGCGGGAACGGCGTTCGACTTTACCAAGCCGCGCCTTTTGGGGGATGCGGCCTTTGACAACAGCCTGTGTTTGCATGACGCGCCCTGTGGGCCGCTCGCATTTGCCGGACGGTTAAGCGCGGGCGCAGGCGCGCCACGGATGGAGATCTGGACCACGCAACCCGCCCTTCACATATATGACGGGCGCAGCATTGCGGCAGGTGCAGGCCCCCGTTCGGGCGTCGCACTTGAGGCGCAGGGATGGCCCGATGCGCCGAACAATGCTGCATTCCCCAGCGCAATTCTGGAGCCTGACACTCCCTATAGACAGGTCGTGGAATACCGCTTTTTCAACTAAAAACGGCTGGATTTTTCCTTTGCAGATCACCCGCGTGCCGCAGGCTTGCCCAGATTGTGCGGCATACCGCGCCATGAGTGACGTTTGGTGGACGATAAGGGGGCGCAAAGATGCGTATTTTGGCGGTTGATGATGATCCGGTTGTGTTGGACATGTTGGGTACGGCGCTAGAGAGCAGCGGGCTGGACGATATTACCTTTGCCACCAGTGCCGAGGACGCATTGGAATTGATCGAGGTCGCGAGCCGGCCCTATGACATCTTCTTGCTTGATGTGATGTTGCCCGGCACCAGCGGCATAGAAGTGTGCCGCAGTCTGCGCCAACGGCCCAGATACCGCGCAACGCCTGTCCTTATGATAACGGCCAGCCGCGCAGGCGACATGATGGCCCGTGCGTTCGAGGCGGGTGCCACAGATTTTGTAAGCAAGCCTTTCGACACGCTCGAATTGGTCACGCGGATCAGGCTGGCCGCCATGTTGGGCGACAGCCGCCAACGCGAGGCAATGCACGCCGATGCCGTCGGAGAGCTGAGCCAATTGACCGAAGTGTCATTTGACGCACGTTTTGACCTGAAACCCAACGCGGGTGTCAAAGGGTTTTTGGCAATGGAGAACGAGCTGCTGCGCCGTGCAGATGCGCTGTACGAGGTGACGATGTTCAGCGTCCAGATCGACAATGCTTTGGGATTTTTCCGCGGCAGCAGGCCCGCGCAATTTCGTGCAGGAATAGAGGCCGCAGCCGCCGTATTGAGTGACGTTCTGGATACGGACGAGACACGATTTGCCTATGCGGGGCGGGGCGCGTTTATTGGTGTGGGGCATGCACATGGGCAGATCGACATGGGCGCAACCCAACGCGCCGCGAACGCGGGACTGGCAAAGAGCTGGGACAATTTTACAATGGGGCAGCCGACGCCGCTGACCCTGAAACTTCAGCGGATAGAGGGGCCGCCGTTTTGGTCGGGAAAGGCCGCCGCGGATGCGATGCGCAGCTTCCAGCGCCGTCCCGATCTGGCTGTGCAGGCCGACCCTTACGAGGTAGACGGGTTGTTCAAGCGGCTGTCGGTTCGGATTTCTTCTGGCTGAGCGGGGGCAACCTCTGCCTCCAGTTCGGCCAGTTTCTCGCGCAGCTTGGCGGCTTTTTGCAGCAGATTGTTGGGCTTCATCGCTTCGTTCGGGATGCAGTGGCTGTTGGTGGGGTTCGTCGCAAGCGATACGCCTGAAACGGGTGCGGTGATGATCCCTTGGCGCAGCAGCTGCGCCTGAATGCCGCTGGCAACGTCTGGTGTGACCTTTAGGTGGCGCACTAACATTTCGGGCGTGCAGCGGTTGTGCGCCCGCGCAATGATACTTGCGACTTTCATGTGGTGCGGTGCGACAGGCGCGGCCAGTGCGGGCAGGGCAGGGGCGACAGTCACGGCAGAAAGCGCGCTTAGGAAAAATCGTCTGTTCATATGTGTAATATGGGGGCCGTGCGCTGGCGTGCCACGGGGGAAATGCCCGCCCGCTTTGCCATTGACGTAGAAAAGGGCGACCTGATGGCCGCCCTAACTATCTGTAGAGTAATGCGAAATATGCGCAGCCTAGCGCATGAACTTCTTATGCTTGAGGCGCTTTGGCTCAAGGGCATCGGCACCCAGACGGCGCTTTTTGTCTTCTTCATAGTCCTCGAAGTTGCCCTCAAACCACTCCACATGGGCCTCGCCCTCAAAGGCAAGGATGTGGGTGCAGATACGGTCAAGGAAGAAGCGATCGTGCGAGATGACCACAGCGCAGCCCGCAAAATCAACCAAGGCGTCTTCGAGTGCCCGCAGCGTTTCTACATCCAGATCGTTCGTCGGTTCATCGAGCAGCAGCACGTTGCCGCCTGATTTCAGCAGACGTGCCATGTGGACGCGGTTGCGCTCCCCACCTGACAGCAGGCCGACCTTTTTCTGCTGGTCGCCGCCTTTAAAGTTGAACGACGAGCAATAGGCGCGGGAGTTCACTTCGGCGTCGCCCAGCTGAATCAATTCGGCCCCGCCGGTGATCGCCTGCCAGACGTTGTCATCGGGGTTCAGATCATCGCGGGACTGGTCGACATAGGACAGTTGAACGGTATCGCCGATCTCGACCGTGCCTGAGTCGGGCTGTTCCTGCCCTGTCAGCATCTTGAACAGTGTCGATTTGCCCGCACCGTTGGGGCCGATCACGCCGACAATGCCACCGGGCGGCAGTGAGAACTCGAGATTCTCGACCAGAAGCTTGTCGCCCATTGCTTTGGTCAGCCCTTCGACGTCGATCACCTTGCCGCCCAGACGCTGGCCATTCGGGATGACGATCTGTGCCCGCGTCAGCTTTTCGCGCTCTGACTGGTCGGCCAATTCGTTATAGGATTTGATCCGCGCTTTGGATTTCGACTGGCGGGCCTTGGCGCCCTGGCGCATCCACTCAAGTTCACGCTCAAGCGTTTTCTGACGTGATTTGTCCTCACGCGATTCTTGCGACAGACGCTTGGCCTTGGCTTCCAGCCAGTCCGAATAGTTCCCCTCGTTCGGGACACCGCGGCCACGGTCCAGTTCCAGAATCCATGTGGTGATGTCATCGAGGAAATACCGGTCGTGGGTGACGATCAGGATCGTGCCTTTATAGGCGATCAGGTGCTGTTGCAGCCACGCGATCGTTTCCGCATCAAGGTGGTTGGTCGGCTCATCGAGCAGCAGCATTTCAGGCGCTTCGAGCAGCAGTTTGCACAGCGCCACGCGGCGTGCTTCGCCGCCCGACAGGTTGGCAATATCGGCGTCATCGGGCGGGCAGCGCAGTGCCTCCATCGAGACGTCGATCTGGCTGTCGAGGTCCCACAGGTTCTCGGCGTCGATCTGGTCTTGCAGGGCGGCCATCTCGTCCGCTGTTTCGTCCGAGTAGTTCATCGCCAGCTCGTTATAACGATCAAGGATCGCCTTTTTGCCTGCAACACCCAGCATCACGTTTTCACGCACGGTCAGGGTTTCGTCCAACTTCGGCTCCTGCGGGAGATAGCCGACTTTGGCGCCCTCGGCGACCCAGGCCTCACCTGTATAGTCCTTGTCCAGACCGGCCATAATTTTCATCAGCGTGGATTTGCCTGCGCCGTTGACGCCGACCACACCGATTTTCACACCGGGGAGGAAGTTGAGGTGGATGTTCTCAAAGCATTTCTTGCCGCCGGGATAGGTCTTGGAGACCCCTTGCATGTGATAGACGTATTGATAGGCGGCCATGATGCGCTCCTGATGTTTGTCTTGTGTTGATGCTGCAATATCTGCCGCAGGCTACAAGATCAACGGCACATGGCGATGCTGCGCCGTTTGGCGCTATTTGCCCTGCGCAAGCATTGCCGTTAGGTAGGGCGGCAGGCACCGCGATATCTGCGCGCCGTCTGTGAAAGGGCTGCCCAAGTGCGGTATGACATTCCATATGCTGCAAAAGGGCAGGTGATCGGCCTTTTGGGCGGATCTTTTGATCCCGCTCACGCAGGCCACGCCCATATCACGCGTGAGGCTTTGAAACGGTTCGGGCTGGATCAGGTCTGGTGGCTGGTCAGCCCCGGCAACCCGTTGAAAGAGCATGGCCCCGCCCCGATGCAGACGCGCATCAACCAAGCGCGGCACGTGCTGCAACATCCCCGCGTACAGGTCACAGGGATCGAGCAGCGTCTAGGCACACGCTATACCGCGCAGACATTGCGGGCGTTGCAGCAGCTATATCCGGCGCAGCGGTTTGTCTGGCTGATGGGCGCGGACAATCTGGCGCAATTCCATTTATGGCAGGATTGGCGCGATATCATCATGTCTGTGCCGATGGGGGTTTTGGCCCGCCCTGGTGATCGTATCTCGGCGCGGACAAGTCGGGCGGCGTCCCTGTTTTCACCCTACCGGATACCGGGGCGTTTCAGTCGGCGACTTGCGCGTGCCCACGCGCCTGCGTGGTGCTTTGTGAATGTCCCGATGATGGATGTGTCGTCCTCTGCGATCCGTGCCGCAGGCGATTGGTCAGCGTAGCCGCGCCGAAGCGAGGCCCGCGCCCAGGATGACGGCCAGCCCGAGCCACGTCCACATATCGGGCAGATCACCAAAGATTAGCCAGCCCAAAGCAACGGCCGCCACCAGCTGGAAATACACAAGCGGCGCCAGCCGCGTGGCAGGTGCGAGCCCGTAAGCATAGAGCAACAACAGATTCCCCAACATCGAGAACAGCGCAGAAGTAGCCGTAAGCGCCGAGATCGCGCCAGACATCTGCGGCAGGTGGAGCATTCCGAACGGGGCAAGCAACAATGCCGCAATCAACAGTTGGATGAACGTCATCGCGATCGGCGTGCCAAGCGCACCCAGCCAGCGTGACATTGTCAGAAACACTCCATAACAACACCCCGCCGCAACAGCCCAAAGCACGCCCGCACTGGCCCCCATTCCTGGCCTCACAACGATCAGCACGCCGATGAAGCCTGCAACCACCAAGGCCGTTCGCGCCGTTGTCACGGGTTCACGCAGGAAAATCACGGCCAGTACATAACTGACCAACGGCCCGATAAAGAACGCGGCAAAAACTGTGGCGATTTCTTCGGTCTGCAACGCGGTCTGGATGCAGCTGATGCCTGCGGCCAACACACAAGCCCGCAGCCAGATGCGCCAGTCACGCAGCAACCCCCACGCGCTGCGCGGGGCAAACGGGGCAATCAGCAGCGCACCAATCGCAAATCGCGACCACGCCACAAAAAGCGGCGCAACGGCATATGTCCCTGACAACAGCTTGCCCGCGCTGTCTCCCGCAGGGATCATCGACATCGCTAAAAACATGATCAGGACAGCGCGTTGCATGCCTTTGCGCTATCACGCGACGACACAGAGGTGAACGGTATTTTAACGGCGCTTGTAGGCAGGCGGCCAGATGCGGTACGTCTTGGCCATGAAACGGAAATTCTCAAGACGCCAGTTCCTTGGATCGGCTGCTGCACTGACCATTGCGGGCGCCGCGCCCGCAATGGCTGCGCCGCCCGTGTCCTCTTTGCGCCCCGTTCTGCGCGGTGAAGATTTCTTCAAACGTGCCGTGCGCAGCGCCGATACAATTCTGGGCGAGGCAAAGCTTCGGGGCAAAGTCTCGTTTGCGGTGTCCAATGCCACAACGGGCCAAGGTCTGGAGGCCCAAGACGCCGCCGTCGCCCGCCCGCCTGCCAGCGTCGCCAAGGCGATCACCGCGCTTTACGCACTGGACGCGCTAGGGCCCGATCACAGATTTGAAACCCGGCTATTGGCCACAGGTGGCGTCGTCGAGGGCGAGATCATGGGCGATCTGGTCCTGATGGGCGGTAACGATTCGACACTTGATACTGATGCGCTGGCCGCGATGGCGTCAGACCTGAAGGCCGCAGGCATCATCGGGGTGCGCGGCGCATTCAAAGTGTACGAAGGCGCAATCCCCAGCCTGCCACGCATTGACCCCAAACAACCCGATCAGGTGGGGTATAACCCCGGCGTGTCGGGCCTCGCGCTGAACTACAACCGCGTGCATTTCGAATGGAAACGCGCCAGCGGCAAATACAACATCACGATGGAAGGCCGCACAGAGAAATATCGCCCCGCCGTGCGCATGGCCGCGATGCAAATCCGCGACAGGTCATCGCCAGTCTACACTTACGAAGACCGCGGCGGCATCGATGCATGGACCGTCGCACGCGGTGCATTGGGCGGCAGCGGATCGCGCTGGCTTCCTGTGCGCAAACCGGGCCTCTACGCAGGTGAGGTCTTCCAAAGCCTCGCAGGTTCTCAGGGCATCCGCCTCGGGGCGCCCAAAATGATCGCAACCAAGCCCACAGGCGAAGTCCTCGTTCGACATCAAAGCCCCACGCTGCGCCGCATCCTGCGCGACATGCTGAAATGGTCCACAAACCTGACGGCAGAAATGATGGGCCTCGCGGCAACAGATGCACTGGGGCACAAAGTAGACAGCCTCAAAGCCTCGGCAGAGCACATGAACGATTGGGCCCGCGCCAATATCGGTATGCAAAGCGTTTCACTGGTTGATCACTCTGGCCTCGGGGATGACAGCCGCGTTACGGCAAACGACATGGTAAAGGCATTGGTCGAGGTCCACAGCAAGGGCCTGCGCGAGATCCTAAAACCCATCGCCATGCGCGACGAAAAGCGCCGCGTGATAAAAGACCACCCGATCAAGGTTGATGCAAAAACGGGCACCCTCAATTTTGTCTCGTCTCTCGCGGGGTATCTCACGGGACCGGACGGCACGGAAATGGCCTTTGCGATCTTTGCCGCCGACACATCCATCCGTGCCACCCTCACGCGGGCCGAACGCGAAGCGCCCGCAGGCGGTATCAGCTGGAACCGCCGCGCCAAACGCATGCAGCAACAGCTCATCGAACGCTGGGGCGTCCTGTACGGAGCCTAACGTGCCGTCCCACTATTTTTTCTGGCCTTAAATCCTTCGGGGGAATTGGACCAACGGGCCAAGGGGGCTGGCCTCCCCCCCCCCAACACCGCCCGCATCAAACACTCAGGTCAAATGCCGCGCCCGTGCGCCACGCTCGATCGCTGCGGCATGCAAGCGGTCAATCTCCAGCTCATAGCGGATCTCTTCCAGCAGCCGCAATTCTGCCTCTTCCAGCGTTCCGTCCGCAGCCGCCACATCACAAGCCAGCGCATAGGCTGTCTCGTTCAAACGGTCCGGCAACGCCTCTTTGATCAGGCCAAACAAGGCGTCCAGCCCGTCCTCCAACTCAAACAGATCAAACACCATCTGGCTCACCGTCTTGATCCGGTCCATGTCAAAACCGGCAAAGATCGGCAGGATGTTCACCGCTGTCTGTATCTTGATCAGTTCGGTTGTTCCCATGTCGCCATCCGATGCGGACACCGCCACCATAACAGCTACCAGACTGTCCTGCGCGCTCAGCGCCAAAGAAGGGTCGTTTGTCATCGGGGGTAATCCTTTGCGCCTGACGGGTCGTATCGCAGAATATTGACGGCATGGCCCTTGCGCAATAGATGAAGCCGCAGGTGCGCGATAATGCGCAGATGATTTTCGGGAAGTCTGATATGTCTGAGATGCGGGATGCAGCAATGCAAAGCAAAGCGTGGCCCTTTGAAGAAGCGCGCCGCGTGCTCAAACGCTTTGGCGGGAAGACACCCGAAAAAGGTCATGTGTTGTTCGAGACGGGCTATGGCCCCTCGGGCCTGCCCCATATCGGCACTTTTGGTGAGGTCGCACGCACAACCATGATCCGCCGCGCGTTCGAGGTGATCAGCGACATTCCCACGCGGCTTGTGTGTTTCTCGGACGATCTGGACGGTATGCGCAAAGTGCCCAGCAATGTGCCCAACCCTGAAAGCCTGACCGAGCATTTGCAGCGCCCGCTCACGTCCGTGCCCGATCCGTTCGGCACGCACGACAGCTTTGGCCACCACAACAATGCGCGGCTGCGCACGTTTCTGGATACCTTCGGATTCGAGTACGAGTTTATCTCGGCCACCGAATTCTATGGCACGGGCCAGTTCGACGAAATCCTGATGCGCGCCGTCGAAAAATACGACGAGATTATGGAGGTCATGCTGGCCTCTTTGCGCGAAGAACGTCGCCAGACCTATTCCATCTTCCTGCCCATCCACCCGGAAAGCGGTCGGGTCATGTATGTGCCGATGAAATCCGTCGATGCCAAAGCCGGCACGATCACCTTTGACACCGAAGACGGTGAGGAAATGACCCTGCCTGTCACGGGCGGCAATGTGAAACTGCAATGGAAGCCCGACTTTGGCGCGCGCTGGGCGGCCCTTGGTGTGGACTTCGAGATGTACGGCAAGGATCACTCGACCAACACGCCGATCTACGACAAAATCTGCCGCATCCTCGGCGCCCGTGCGCCCGAGCATTTCAGCTATGAGCTGTTTCTGGATCAGGACGGTCACAAGATTTCCAAGACCTCGGGCAACGGGCTGACCATCGACGAATGGCTGACCTATGCAAGCGCGGAATCGCTATCGTATTTCATGTATCTCAAGCCGAAGACGGCCAAGCGCATGTATTTCGACGTGATCCCCAAGGCCGTCGATGAATACCACCAGCAGCTGCGCGCCTATGAGGGTCAAGACATCAAAGCGCAGCTGAACAACCCCGTCTGGCATATCCACAGCGGCGATGTGCCAAAGTCCGATATGGTTGTTCCTTTCTCGATGTTGCTGAACCTCGCCTCTGTCTCCTCGGCCGAGGACAAGGACCAGCTTTGGGGCTTTATCCAGCGCTATGCGCCCGAGGCCACACCAGAAAGCAACCCCGGTATGGACGCCGCGGCGGGCTATGCCGTGCGCTATTACAATGACTTTGTGAAACCGGAAAAAACCTTCCGCGCGCCCAGCGATTTGGAGCGTGAAGCCCTGAGCGACTTGCGCACGCGCCTTGCCGCATGGAAGGGGGGGCTGGACGCCGAGGCACTGCAGTCCGAGGTCTTTGCCTGCGGTCGTGAACGGTTCGATCCGCTGCGCGACTGGTTCACGGCCCTCTACGAGGTTCTTTTGGGCGCGTCGCAGGGGCCACGCTTTGGAGGGTTTATCGCACTTTACGGTGTGGATGAAACGATTGCGCTTATTGATGATGCCCTGGCGGGCAAGCTGGTCGCGGGCTGATTTCTTGCCCTTCGGCTTGTGTGGATTACGTCATGTCCCACACAAGACGGAGGACACGATATGAAAACGGTTCTTTTGGCAGCGGTAATTGTGGCGGCAGGCGCGTTCAGCGCCTTTGCGCAAGACGCAGATATTCGCGCAACGATCAACCAGCAGTTCGAGGCGTTCAAGGCCGATGATTTCGCCACCGCCTTTACCTTTGCCAGCCCTAATTTGCAGCGCTTGTTCCAGTCGCCGCAGAATTTTGGCCGCATGGTGACCCAAGGCTATCCGATGGTCTGGCGCCCTGCCGCGATTGATTATCTGGAGCTGCGCGAAGAAGGCGGCACCTATTTCCAGCGCATCCAGATCGCAGACGCAAAAGGCGCGTTTCACTATCTGGAATACCGTATGTTGGAGACAACAGACGGCTGGCGCATCAACGGTGTGCAAGTCCTTGATGCGCCAGGGGCAGCGGTTTGATCTGCAACGCCACCGTTACGGTGCTATAGAGGCGCTTTAATCCCAGATTGGTACTTCCCTCGCTTATGTCCGGCAGTTGCGCCGGAGAAGCGCGAAAGGGATACCTATGACCACAACAACACTTACGCCCGCCCCCTATTCCGAGGGCTTGGCGGCCTATTCCAACGGCGATGGTACCCAAGGGTCGCCAAGCTATGCCACTTCGGGCAATGCCGCATTCATTCCTGCCGATCAGGATTTTGGTGGTGCTATCGAGATCCTGAAAACCGACAGCACCCAGCGGCTGCGGTACAAGGGGCAGACCCCGATTGAGCCGGGCTGCTACATCAAGATTACGGCGCGTATCAAAGCGCTGAGCGGGAATCTCCCCTCGGTCCGGATCGCGGCCTTTGCGGCGCAAGCCAATGGCAACGCGCTGGCTGGTGTGACGACTGTGGGGGAGACGGTTCCGATTACATCCTATGGCGACGTGGTCGAGGTGAGCGCGATTGTCGGTATCGGTAACCGCGACGGGGTTGATATGGTCTGGGGGCGGTTTGCCGACTACGGGCATTTCGGCATCGATCTGCTGGGCCAGAACGGCGGCGTTGTGCGGGTCGACGACCTTGAGATCACGGATGTATCGAGCCTGTTTCTGGGTGATCTCGTCTCAACCGTGGATGTGCGCGACTTTGGCGCGATTGGCGACGGGGTGGCCGATGACACCGCTGCGTTCGAGGCGGCGAATTCGGCGGCCAACGGGCGCACTGTGCTGATCTCGGAGGGCGTGTTTAACATCACTGGCAATCTGACCTTTGATACGCCGGTGAAGTTTGTTGGGCGTCTGACCATGCCAACGGCGGCCATTCTGCTGCTGCGCCGCAACTTTGATCTGGCCAATTACATTGAGGCTTTCGAGAATGAAGAGCTGGCTTTTCGCAAGGCGTTTCAGGCGCTTCTGAACAATTCGGATCACGAATCGCTGGACTTGTGCGGCCGCAAGGTCGCCCTGACAGAGCCTGTGGACCTGCAAGCCGCCGTGCCCAACCGCACGCGCTATGAGACGCGGCGCGCCATCCACAACGGGCAATTGATCGCGTTGACGGGCGGCGATTGGGACACCACGACGCTGATCGAGCAGGCGACCTATAACCCCAACAACCCGCGCACCCTGACCAATGTGTCGAATGTTGCCAACATCGCTATCGGCTCACGGGTGAGTGGCGCAGGCGTGGGGCGTGAGATTTACGTGCGCGACAAGAACATCGCGGCGAACGAATTGACGTTGAATGGCCCGCTGTATGATGCCGCAGGCACGCAAAACTTTGCCTTTGAGCGGTATAAGTACATGCTCGATTTCAGCGGCTTTGATGTGATTTCGAAGTTTGTGATGCACAATATCGAATTCCAGTGCCAAGAGCTGTGCAGCGGAATAATGCTGGCCAATGCAGGCACGATTTTCACCGTGCGCGATTGTTTTATCACGACGCCAAAAGATCGCGGGATTACCTCGATGGGGGGCGGCTGTCAGGGCATGTTTGTCGAGCGGTGCCAGTTCCTGTCGTCCGAGAATGATTTGCCTGTATCGCAACGCAAAACCATCGCGCTCAATGTGAACGCCAATGACGCAAAGATTCGCAATTGCCGCGCCGAGCGCTTCCGCCACTTTGCGGTGATGACGGGGCAGAACCACCTGATTGTCGGAAACCACTTTTTCCAAGGGGATACCGTGTCGGGGGGCATCCGTTCGGCGGGCGTGGTAATGGCCGAGGCTTATGCCTCGGTCGTGTTCACCAACAACTATGTGGACAACGCGTTCTTTGAGTGGACGAACGAGCGTGACCCCACGCCAGAATTCAGCGGCGGCTTTTCGTTCAGCGCGCTCGATATTACCAGCAACATCTTCCTGTCTGGCAATGTGTCGACCGCGTTCAGCTTCCTGATCATCAAGCCCTACGGCGCTGGGCATTTTGTGAACGGGCTGAACGTGTCGGGCAACCGCTTCCGCAGCATCAACGGTTTTGTGCAGCGGGCAGAACGTGTGGACACCAGCTTTGCGGATCTCAACTATACCCGCATGCGCAACATCAGTTTTGTCGGGAACTCGTTCCACGGGATCAGTACGCCTGTCGCGAACCCGCATCTGATCGAATACCAGAACAACACAAATGCGCAGACATGGGTGGTCGAGACCGGGGACGGGCTGCCGTTCTCTGCCCGCTCACTCAGCGTGGATGCGGTGGTCGTGCGCGGCGGCGTGCGCAACGCAGCCAACGCGCTGAACTATGACAACCCCTTTGTGCGTGCGCAGCAGGGCGGCAATGCCGATCAAGTGCATGTCATCTGGTCCGAACCCGTGCGCGGCAAGATTGCCGTGACCGCACGGATGGACAACGACGTGGTCTAGGCCACGCTGGCTCCGGCGTGGCAGGGCGTCGGGGCCGTATCAAAACTCACGCCACAGCCCTATTTTCAGGGCTGTGTTTTTGATCTGCCCGATCTGGCTTTCGGTGCCGACCTGAATGCGGAATTTTGAGGCCTTCGGGTTGAACACAAGCGACGGCGCGATCGTGGCGATCGTGTCTGAATCCACATGTGCGGTATAGAGTTGCAGCATGCCTGTGGTGACATCGGTAAAGTTCACACCAACGGTCGCGTCGACCTTCGTCGCGTGGCGGTCATAGCCGAATTCCCAGATCATTGAGGCATCCACGGTAGCCCAACCGGACTTGTCCCCCCATTGCATCCCGCGGCCCCACGTCAGGCCCGCCCGCAGCAATGGTGCCGTCTCAGAGCCGATCCACCCCGCGCCAAAGCCCAATTCATAGGCCCATTTCGACGTGGCATCCGGCGCGCTGAGCGCACGGCGGAAGGATAAAGTGGCATATCCCGCGTTGGGGTTAAGGCGCGGGCGCAGAATGCCGACATCCACAATCAACGTCGTTTTTTCCGTTGCCCCGTATTCCAGATACGTCCGGTTGCCCATATCCAGATTATAGGTGGTAGCCACAGAAACAGAGGTGAAAACGCTGCCTTTCTCGCGCAGCCAAGGGCCAGCGTTTGCAGGAAGCGACAGCACCATCAAAAGCACCACAAAGATAAGTTTGATTTGCACGGGGGTAGGTCTCCTACCCGTCAGTTTGGTTAACAGCCGTTAACAAAGAGTTACCAAGCTGAAAATACAAAAAAAGGCGCAGCCATACAGCCGCGCCTTTTGGCAATTGGTCTGGGTCAGTACGCCTATGCGCGGACAGCGCCACCGCGCGGGCCAGTGATGAGCCATACGATGAAGCCGACCACGGGGAATACTACGATGCCGACGGTCCACAAGATCTTGCTCAAGCCTGATGCGCGGGAGGTCAGAACATTGTAGATTGCGTAAATGTCGGCGATCAAAATCAACGTTGCGAGTATGCCATATTCCATGTCGTGTGGTCCTTTTGTTTTTTGCGTCTCGGCAACACAACACGCGGAATGCGTTATAGTTCCCCAAAAGCTAGGGTTTTGAATATGGAAGGCGAGATTGCCGTGGATGGATCGAATGTCGTGTTCTGGCGCGGCGGGCAGCGGGATGCGGCGATGCCATCGCTTGTCACCCGCGCTTTGCGAGCCCGCCGTTTTGTGCCGACGGTCTATTTCGACCACAGCATTCATCGGCATTTGACGCAGGATATGTTGGATGAATTGTCCGCTCAGACGCGGATCGTTATCGCACCCAAAGGGACGCAGGCAGATGCGCTGTTGCTAGAGGCGGCGGTTGGGACGTCTATCCAGATCGTCACCAACGACCGCTTCCACGACTGGCGCAAAACCTATCCGCAGCTGCGCACCGACACGCTGGTCACGGGGCGGATTGTGAAAGGCGGGCGGGTGCAGTTCTCCAAAAAGCTTCGCGCCGTACCGATTTAGCGGCCAGTCTGCATTACCGTCCGCGCCGTTTCACCCCGCCGCGCATTCCGCCGCGACCCATCGTGCTGCGGCCCGATGATTTCTTGGCGTCGACCACGGCCTTCTCCACAGCATATTGCCGCGCCATCGGATCATCCGCGATAGTGAGGTCCACCGCCTCAAGCCGTTTCACCTCGTCACGCAGGCGTGCGGCCTCTTCAAACTCGAGGTTCTCGGCAGCTTTGCGCATGTCGGTGCGCAGCCCTTCGAGCACGGTTTGCAGATTACCCCCCGCCAGAGGGTTGTCGATTTTGGCAGTGACGCGGGATTGGTCAGTGTCGCCTTTATAGAGCCCTGCCAGAATATCCTCGACATTCTTTTTCACCGTCATCGGCGTGATGCCGTGTTCCTCGTTATAGGCCAACTGCTTGGCGCGGCGGCGCTCTGTCTCACCCATCGCACGCTCCATCGAGCCTGTGATGCGGTCGGCATACATGATCACGCGGCCTTCGGCATTACGCGCCGCACGGCCGATGGTCTGGATCAGGGAGGTTTCCGAGCGCAGGAAGCCTTCCTTATCCGCATCCAGAATAGCGACCAACCCACATTCGGGAATGTCCAAACCTTCGCGCAGCAGGTTGATCCCGATCAGCACGTCAAAGGCGCCAAGGCGCAGATCGCGCAAAATCTCGATCCGCTCGATCGTATCAATATCGCTGTGCATGTAGCGCACGCGAATGCCCTGTTCGTGCATGTACTCGGTCAGGTCCTCGGCCATGCGTTTGGTGAGCGTGGTACACAGTGTCCGCATCCCGTCGGCGGCAACTTTGCGCACTTCGTCCAGCAGATCGTCGACCTGCATCTCGACGGGCCGTATCTCGATCACGGGATCAATCAGGCCGGTGGGGCGGATGATCTGTTCGGTGAACACACCGCCCGTCTGCTCCAACTCCCAATCGGCGGGGGTGGCGGAGACAAAGACCGACTGCGGGCGCATGGCGTCCCATTCCTCGAACTTGAGGGGGCGGTTATCCATACAGGACGGCAGGCGAAAGCCGTGTTCGGCCAGCGTCATCTTGCGTCTGAAGTCACCCTTATACATGCCGCCGATCTGCGGAACGGAGACGTGGCTTTCGTCGGCAAAGACAATCGCGTTGTCGGGGATGAATTCGAACAGGGTGGGGGGGGGCTCACCCGGGGCGCGGCCCGTCAGATAGCGTGAGTAGTTCTCGATCCCGTTGCATACGCCTGTGGCTTCCAGCATCTCCAGATCAAAGTTGGTGCGCTGCTCCAGCCGCTGCGCCTCCAGCAGTTTGCCGTCTGCCACCAGTTGATCCAGCCGCATTCGCAGCTCTTTCTTGATGCCGATCACCGCTTGGTTCATCGTCGGCTTGGGCGTGACATAGTGGGAGTTCGCGTAAACGCGGATTTGCTGCATCGTGCCGGTCTTCTCCCCTGTCAGTGGATCGAACTCGGTAATCGCCTCCAACTCTTCGCCAAAGAAGGACAAGCGCCATGCGCGGTCATCCAAGTGGGCGGGGAAGATTTCAAGGCTATCGCCGCGCACGCGGAAACAGCCGCGCTGGAAGGCGGCATCGTTGCGTTTGTAGGCCTGCGCCACCAAATCGGCGATCACCTGCCGCTGGTCGTATGAGTTGCCGACCTTCAAATCCTGCGTCATCGCGCCATAGGTTTCGACGCTGCCGATCCCGTAGATGCACGAGACAGAGGCCACGATGATCACATCATCCCGCTCCAACAAGGCCCGCGTGGCCGAGTGGCGCATCCGGTCGATCTGCTCGTTGATCTGGCTCTCTTTTTCGATAAACGTGTCGCTGCGGGCGACATAAGCCTCGGGCTGGTAGTAGTCATAGTAGCTGACGAAATATTCGACCGCATTGTCGGGAAAGAAACCTTTGAACTCACCATAAAGCTGCGCGGCCAGCGTTTTGTTCGGCGCAAGGATGATCGCGGGGCGCTGTGTTTCCTCGATCATCTTGGCCATGGTAAAGGTCTTGCCGGTGCCTGTCGCGCCCAGCAGCACTTGGTCACGCTCGCCGTTGCGGATGCCCTCGCTCAGCTCCGCAATCGCGGTGGGCTGGTCGCCTGCGGGTTCGAACTCTGTCGCCAGTTTGAACGTGATCCCGCCTTCCAGCTTTGGGCGGGTGCGCACATCGGGGGCGGGGTTGGCCAGCACGGCCTTGGACGTTGCATCGCTTTTGTCGGAATGAGCATAGGGCATGGGGCAGTCTCCGGCTGGTGTTGCTTCTATAGATGCGGTGTTTGCGCGGGTGTTCAAGGCATGGCACGCGTTCACATGTCAGAAACTGTCAGCAGAGCGCGCTCTTGATCCGCGCCCGCCTGCGTGCCATATCGGGTTTAGCCAACCACGGAGAGCTTTCATGCGCGCGCGAATCTACCAACCTGCCCGTACTGCCATGTCCTCTGGCACTGCCAAGACCAACAAGTGGGTGCTGGAATTTGCACAAGACAGCGCACGCGAAGTGGATCCGCTGATGGGCTGGACCTCGTCGTCGGACACGCAAAGCCAGATCAAGCTGGAATTCGCGACCAAGCAAGACGCGGTCGACTATGCCGTGGAAAACGGCATCGACGCACAGGTCCAAGAGCCAAACCGCCGCAAGCCGAACATCCGTGCGGGCGGTTACGCCGAGAATTTTGCGACCGACCGTCGCGGCGCCTGGACACACTAACGCCGATGACGCCTCAGACCATCGGCCGCGTTCAGTCCCCCCGCATCATTCGTATCGGTGGTGGCGTGGCGGCAGAGGTGGCAGAGGTTCTGACACAGCTGGGCCTGTCGCGCCCGCTGATCGTGACGGATACCAACCTTGTCGCCCTTGGTCATGTGCAGGTTATCACCGATAGTCTGGATGCCGCGCATATCCGCTCGGATATCTTTGACGGCGTGGTCGAAGACCCCACAGATCTGTGCGTAGACGCGGGCCTTGCTGTGTGGCGTGCAGGGGATTTCGACTGCATCATCGGCTTTGGTGGCGGCAGCCCGATGGACACCGCCAAAGCCATCAGCTTCATGAGCGTGAACGAAGGCCACGTGCGCGATTACAAAGCGCCCCGCCAGATTGACCGCTGCGGCCCGCCCGTCATCGCAATCCCCACCACAGGCGGTACAGGGTCCGAGCTGACACGCTGGTGCGTCATTACCGACACTCAAAGCCCCGAAAAATACAACCTGTCGGGTCTGGCCTGCGTGGCAACCGCGGCGTTGATTGACTGGACGTTCACCATCACCAAGCCCGCCCGCATCACGGCGGATACCGCCGTTGATAGCCTGACCCACGCAATCGAAGCCTACGTGAGCCGCAAGGCGTTTGATTATGCCGATGCATTCGCGCTGGCCGCGATGCCCGCAATTGCCACCCATGTCCGCACTGCCGTTGCCGATCCTGAAAACGCCGAAGCGCGTAGTGCGCTGATGCTGGCCGCATCCCAGGCGGGGATGGCCTTTTCCAACGCCTCTGTCGCCCTCGTCCACGGGATGAGCCGCCCGATTGGCGCGCATTTTCATGTGGCGCATGGCTTGTCGAATGCGATGCTGCTGCCCGAACTCACACGCTTTTCCATCGGCGCAGCACCTGCGCGCTATGCCACTTGTGCCCGCGTGATGGGCATGGCGCAGAGGGGCGACAGTGATGCAGTGGCCAGTGAAAAGCTGGTCGAGGGGCTAACCCGTCTCAACGACGATCTCAAAGTGCCAAATCCCTCCAGCCTCGGGCATGTGGCGGATGACGCGATGTTGACGCTGATGGCGGGGCAGGCGCTGGCCTCCGGCTCACCGCAGAACAACCCCCGCGTGCCGACCCAAGACGAGATCGTGCAGCTTTATCGCGCGATCTGGTAGGCGTCAGGGATTGATCCCCGTGCGGCCCCTCGCTACTCACTACCGCAACCGATCCCTCCTATATATAGAGTACGCCAGATGACCATCACCCACCTCGTCACCCATTCCGGCGGCTTTCACGCGGATGAGCTGTTGTCCACGGTCATCCTGCAACGCTTGTTTCCCCAAGCCGAGCTGCTGCGCACCCGTGACCGCGATTGGACGACGCCCGCACCCGGCAAGATCATCTATGACGTAGGTCGTGTGTTCGATGCCGAAGCACAGATTTTCGATCATCACCAACGCCCCAACCCGCTGCGCGAAGACGGCCAGCCCTACAGCTCGTTCGGGTTGATCTGGGCGCAATATGGCCGCGACTATCTGCGCGCGCTGGATGTGCCGGAAGTGGATATAGAAGATGTACACGCCAGCTTTGACAAGAGCTTTGTTGTGCCCGTTGATCTGGTGGATAACGGAGCGCTGGCACCTGCCACGGCGGGGCAATTGGCCAGCCTGACACTGCCGGCGTTGTTGGGAACGCTGAAACCTGTCTTTGATAACAACGACGCTGGCGCTGATGACGCAGGCTTTGTTGCGGCTTTGCCCATCGCGCGGGCATTCATCGAAGGGTCGATCAACGGCAAAGCCGCCAAACGCCGCGCCCATGCGATGGTGACAAAGGCCATTGAGGAAGCAGGCCCGAACCGCGTTTTGGAACTGCCCATGGGCATGCCCTTCCGCGCCGCGATTGAGGACGCTGGCGCAGACCATATGCTGTTCGTCGTTAATCCGCGTGACAGCGACTGGGCCATTGGCGGCATCCGCATCCAGGGCGACAGCTTCGAGCAGCGCGCAGACCTGCCCAAAGCATGGGCGGGGCTGACGGACGGCGAGTTGGAAGAGGCTTGCGGCGTCAAAGGCGCCAAGTTTTGCCACAACGGTCTGTTTATCGCTGTCGCCGAAACGCGCGAAGCCGCACTTGAAATGGCCCGCCTTGCCGTAGCCGAAGCCGAAGCGTGACGTAGCGGCACGTAACTCGGCCTTGAGTTCGCCTGCAAAATAGCACACCAAATGTCTGACAATTGATTTGATTGAATAGGGATACCGCCATGACGCTCACCATTGATATTGCCCGTTTCAAGAACCTCGCGATTGAGGTGCATGATGATGGTGTTTGGGTGGTGACGCTCAACCGTCCCGCAAAGCGCAATGCGTTGGACATCGACACGATCGAAGAGCTGGTTGATTTCTTCTCGGCAGCCCCCCGTGCGGGTGTGCGTGCCGTGGTGCTTGCGGGGGCGGGGGATCACTTCTGCGCGGGCCTTGATCTGATCGAGCATCACGATGAAGACCGCAGCCCCGCAGACTTCATGCACGTCTGCCTGCGCTGGCACGAAGCGTTCAACAAAATGGAATACGGAGGCGTCCCTGTCATCGCCGCGTTGCAAGGTGCCGTGGTGGGCGGGGGCTTGGAGTTGGCAAGCTCGGCCCATGTGCGTGTGATGGACCAAAGCGCATACTTCGCCCTGCCCGAAGGCCAGCGTGGTCTGTTTACCGGGGGCGGGGCCACGATCCGTGTGACCGATCTGGTTGGTAAGGCGCGGATGATCGACATGATGCTGACGGGCCGCGTCTATCAGGGGCAGGAAGCTGTCGATCTGGGATTGGCACAGTATATAGTAGACGGCTCCAGTCTGGATGCCGCGATGGATCTGGCCCGCAAGGCGGCGCAAAACCTGCCGCTGTCGAACTTTGCGATCTGCTCTGCCGTGAGCCATATGCAGAATATGTCGGCCATGGACGCCGCTTATGCCGAGGCTGTGGTGGCAGGGGTTGTGAATACACAGCCAGACGCCCGCGCAAGGCTTGCGGCCTTTGCTGATAAATCCGCAGCCCGCGTGCGGCGAAACGACTGATCTGCTTGTCCCCCTGCCGCGCGGCCTATGTCTGAGGGCATAGAGATGCAGCAGGGGCCAAGGCATGACGAACAGACAACGCAACAATCTGGATATATATGACGACGTCGCGGCCCGGTGGTGGTCTGACGACATCCGCTGGGTCCGCACGCTCAAGAACATGGTGCCCGCCCGCCTGCGCTATTTCGACAAACTCACCGAATGGCAGGGCAAGGCCGTCCTGGACCTTGGATGTGCTGGCGGCTTTATGGCCGAAGCGATCGACGACCGCGGCGCAGATGTAACAGGCATCGACCCTGCAAAAGACGCAATCGCCGCTGCCCGTGCCCACGCGCAAGATCGCAACATTACCTATGATGTCGGGGTAGGGGAGGCACTGCCCTACGCGGACGCCAGCTTTGACATTGTTGTCTGTGTGGATGTGTTGGAACACGTGGCCGATCTGCCCAAAGTGTTGTCAGAGGTCTGCCGCGTTCTCAAACCGGGCGGTATCTTTCTATATGACACGATCAACCGCAACCCGATTGCAAAGCTGGCGACCATAACGGTGGCAGAGGATATGTTGGGTCTATTGCCCAAAGGCACCCATGACCCCGACATGTTTATAAAGCCGCATGAACTTGCGGCCGCGATGATCAAGGCGGGGTTAAAGCCGAACAGGCAGACCGGACTGGGGCCGCGGGGAATCAATAGGCGGTTTGATCTGGTATTTGGCCAGCTACCGCTGAAATCCGTCATCTATATGGGAAGTGCGCAAAACGAGTCGCAGTGATTCACGCCGATTCCGCCTGGATTCTCCCGAGTCGGCGCAAAAAGCGCGGATCGAAGCGGCAGCAGCGCCCAATTTGACGGCACAAGTCGAGTTTGAGGTGCTTCAAAAGGCTGGCGCTGAAAGTTTTTTCTCTGAGTGAAGGCGAGAATAAGCTATAAAAACATAGGGTTTCAGAGCTGCTGAAAAATCCAGATCAGGATTTTTCAGGGTTTTG
>NZ_JBEFLO010000010.1:0-114232 GCF_040149565.1 Sulfitobacter aquimarinus | reverse complement strand
TTCGCGTTGCAGACGCAGCAGCACGTTTTGCGGGTCTTTCTCATCCAGATTGCGGAAAAGGTCGGAAAGCTCCTCCTCGCCCGTGTCCACAGAGCCCGTCAGAATCCAGCCGTTCTGCGTCTTGCCTTTGGCATATCCTGCAAGGCGGCCATAGCTGAACGTGCGGTCAAACTCCTGACCCGCAGCATCCACGCCACCTTCAAGGCGGCGGCCATAGGTCAGATCGACGATGCCGGTATAGAACCATTCGGCGTGGGGGATGTTTATGTCCCGCTCGACATAGGAGTTCTCGCCCGCGCCTGTCACACGCACGGCCACGGCCTGATCGCCCGCAGGCAGGATGCGTTGCAGCACAAACGCACCAGAGGGGTCGGGGCGGATGGTTTCGCCCAGCGTGTTCACAACAGCGCCTTTGCGCACGTCTGTTCCGCTGACCGTAACGGCACCACCGTAAACGGGAATGCGGCGGATGCCTGCGGCGTCCACACCCAATTCGGGCGGCGGCGCGTCGATGTCTGTCGTCTCGCCCACAACGGCGGGGCGCAGCGGCAGGGGCTGTGTTTCGTCAAAACGGCCTTTGGCGTCATAGACGCGGTAGGTCATCACGAGATTATCGCCTTCGGGCAACCGCAGGCTGGCGGTGCCATTGGGCGCAATCGGCGCTTTGGCCAGCATCTTGGGCCCGCCACGGGCGGCTGTATCAATCACACGGATTTCGCCGCTGGTTACATAGGCCGGATAGTTCATCTGGCTTTGCACATTCAGCACCTCGCCTGCACGCGGAGCGCGGGCATTGGTGACAATCGCCGTCAGGCGCGGCTTGACCTCAAGTCCGTCGAATTTGACCTGCAGCTTGGCCCGCTCCAGCACGCGGTCCTTGCGTGCTTTCGTCGTGGACAGGCGCGGATCGCCCGACACGGTCTTCCCCCCGATCGAGATGCTGAAGCCCGTCCCTTCCTGCGCCTGCGACGCAACCCCGAGAGCCATAACCGAAACGCCAGCCAGAAACGCGAGGCGATGAAATTTTACTGTTCTACGCATTACTTCACTCACTTCGTTTTCGTCACTGTTTTTTCAATCGCAAGCTTGTACTTGCCTTTCCCACGCCACCGTTTGCGGATGAGTTTCTCCATCGTGCGCAGGCGTGCACGGCCCATTTCGGGCGGCTCACCACGGCCAAGGATATAGGTCAGATGCAGCACTGACGGCGTGGTGGCGATCTGGCCGATCAACCCGTCAACAGCCCCCGACAACACCGGCTTGGGCGCGGATTTGCCGTTCACAAAGGCGGTCGCGGTCAGATCGATGTCCACAACATTACCTAGACGCGCGCCAAAGTTGAGCTTGGCGAATTTACCAGCCGTCAGGCGTACAACGCGGGGGTTTTCAGTCGTCACGTTGAACCCTGTGGGCAGGGTCCGCGTGTCGAGTTTGAGCATGAAGTTGCTCCCGATGTTGCGCGGCAGGGCGGCACAAGGCAGCGAGTAGCGGCCATGCTCGTCCGTGGTGATCAGGATGCCATCCGGCGTGACCAGACGCACACCCGGAATGCCCGGCTCTGACTGGTCCTCGCGTTGTGGGGCGCGGTCCAGTTTGCCGAACTTGCCGTTGCCGACATAGCTGTCGTCGATGATCGGTTCGGGCAGCGTGCCCGGTCCGTCCTGATAGCCGTTGCCGTTACGGTCGTTGAACACGCGGCCAATCACATCCGAGCAATCAAACACATGCTCCGGATCAATTCGCACCACGGCCTCGGCCACGTTGGACACTGTCCGGCCGAAACGATCCTCAAGGAAGGTGCGGTTTGTGCGGTTCCCGAACTCGCCCGTGCGCGCCACCCGTGCAGCAAAGCGCACAACGAGCGTACCACCCGCGTTCAGGTCACTACGCCATTCCAGACGGCGGCCCTGCGACGTAGGCTCAACCGCTGCGCCATTCACGCGGCCCGTGCCCGGCGTATAGAGCAGACCCGAAGGCAGCATATCGACGATACGCGCATTGGGGTAATTGAGCACCGTGCTGTTGGTGAAGGTCAACGTGTAGTTGATCGTCTCGCCAAAGACAGCGGTGCTGCGGTCGGCGGTTTTGGTCGCCACAACATCCGTGATGCCAGAACAGTCGCGGATCGGGATGTTATTACCGATCAGCATCGGGTCACCTGCCTCGATTGTGAAGCTGGTGAAGAACGGGTTTGCACCCGCCGCGCCATCCGTCAGCTGACCCGTCTGCCCCGCAGGCAGCGACCCGATCACACCGGGGTTCGCGGGCGAGAAGCCGGTGGCATCTGTGTTGCCACTGCTCAGACGTGTATCCGACGCGGAGGTGCCAGCAGGGTAGCTGACGCCCAGCGTGTAGGTGCCGGGTGCCGTAACATAGAACTGATAATTCCCGTCCGTACCATCACGCACAATGATGATCGGCCCGTTGGTGCCCGTGCCTGTCTGCGTCACACCCCCGCCGGATACGGTGATCTGGCCACCGCTCATGATGCGGCCATCGTCTTCGCAATAGAAGGTGCCCGTCGGGTCATAGTCAAAGCGGTCGGGCGTGCCGTCGCCATCGCGGTCCGCGGTGGGCGATTCCAGATAGTCGGGGATGCCGTCCCCGTCCGCATCGGTGGTTTGAACCGTGGCTTGGCCATCCGTGGGCACGGCCAGTTGCGTAGACACAACCGAGGCCGTGTTGGGCGCACCGGGTTGCCCCGTAGCCGTGCCGTAAACGGTCGCCAATGTAATCGTCCCCGTGGCACCCGGCGCAAGTGTTGCGTCGCCCTCCAACAGTTCCGTCACGGTGCTGCCGTTATAGGCCGCATTGGCCGCCCCGCCGTCGAAGCCTTCGATGCTGACTTGCGGCGGATAGACCTCGGCCAGCAATGTTGCAGGGGCCAAGAAGGCCACCAGATCATCGCGCACCTGAATGCCCGACTGGCTGATGTTGCCGGTGTTGGTGACTGTGATCGTGAATGTCGCACGCTCAATCGTTGGGAAGACCAACTCGTTCTGGCCAGCCGTCTTGGTGATGTCAAAGCTGGGCAGAGGTGAGATGGCGATCACGGTCGGATCATCAAGCCCGTCACCATCATCATCCGAGACATCAAGTATGCTGGCGCCTGACGGCGTTCGTGCAACGGCTGTGATCGTGTTGACCACACCGCCCGCATCCACATCCTGCTGCGTCAGGGTAAGGGTGGCCGCATAGGTTGCGACTTCGCCCGGAACAAGCACACCCTCAACCGAGGCAGGATCCCCATCCGCGCTGACAAACCGCAGCGGCAAGCTGCGCTGGTTTTCGCCCTCGATATCGGTGAGCGTGTCAGTCAGGCTGAGACCGCCAAGCGTTACGTTGCCCGTGTTGCGCACCGTGACAAGATATTCCACGGCTTCGCCTGCGGCTGTACCCGCAACAGGTGATGTCTTGATGACTTCAAAACTCGGTTCAATCTCGATCGGCAGAATGGTGGGGTCGTCGGTTACGTTGCCGTCCGTATCGATCCCGTTGTTCGACAAGGCCGACAGAACATCGCCGTCCACGTCCCGGCCGCTGACGAGGGCGCTGTTGGACAGGCCGCCGCCGTCAATGTCCCCTTGGGTCAGCACATGGCTCACGCCCCAACGCGCAGTCTCGCCCGGGGACAAGGTTTCCGGCACGTCGATCTCGAACACGTCTGCGGGCACCTGCGTGCCGTCCACGCGGGTCATTGTATCGGCGGGCACCAGATCGGTGATGTCCTGATTGCCCGTGTTGAGGGCCGCAATCTCGAATGTCACTGTCTCGCCGACCTGACTTGCGGTGGTGGCGATTGTTTTGACGACCGTGATCGCGGCCTCGGTTGCGACGTTGAATTCGGTCACGTCACCAGTGGTGTCGCCGTCGCTGTCGATGCCGTCATCCGACAGATCCGAGACAGGCTGGTTGAGCGGATCGCGGGCCTCGACAGTGACCTGATTGCGCAGGCCACCTGCGTTCAGATCGCTTTGGCGCAGCGTGCGCGTGGCAGTGTATTCCCACGTCTCGGCCACATCCAGCACACCGTTACCGTTGCTGTCGCTTGCAGCGATCAGCGCAAATGGCGCATCCAAAGTTATGGTATTGCCGTTTGCGTCCGTCATCACATCGGTCACACCAACCTCGGTCAGGCTCACGTTGCCTGTGTTTTCGACCAGCAGGGTAAAGACGACCTCGGCCCCCAGTACGGATGCAGCAGGTGCCACGACTTTGGTCGCCTCAAGGCTGCCAAGGCGTTCCGGTCCTGGTGTCGTGATCGTGGTGGTGTCGGAAGTATCCAGACCACCCGGCGCATCGGCGGTAACAGAGGCCGTGTTGACGATCTCGCCCGCGTCCACATCTTCTTGCGTAATCAGGCGTGCGATCGAGCAGGTATTGTCAGTCGCGCCAGGGGCGAGCGTTGCGATTGTGCAGGTGTAGTCCGCGTCCATCACATCGGTCACGATCAGATTGCTCAGCGTGACGTTGCCTGTGTTCTGGACACCAAACAGATAGGTCAGCGTGCTGCCGACATCGCCGAACGGATCGGGCGTTGCCGTCTTTGTCAGAGCCACAGCAGGCGCGCCAAGCGGCATGTCAACGACCAGCGTATCGGTCGCGTCAACCGCGCCACCTTGCGGGGAGACACCACGCACATCGGCAGTATTGCTGAGGCTACCCGCGTCAATGTCAGCTTGGGTCACGACATACGTGCCCTCACAGGCCAGGCTTGCACCACGCACAAGCGTGTCTTGCGAGCAGCTAAAGCCTGCCAGCATCGGGTCAACGACATTCACGCCGCGCAGCGTCTGGTTGCCGGAGTTGGTTGCCGTCAGGGTATAGGTCAGCGTCTGGCCCACACCCGATACAGGCAATGTCGCCACAGATTTCGCCAGCGTCAGTGCAGGTGCCAGATCGGCGTTCACACTCACGTCGGAGGGTGGCGATGTCACGGGCGTGTCGTCAATGCCGAACAACGTTTGCGCATAAGCTTGGTTAAACACATCGCCACGGTCCAGATCGGCCTGCGTCACGGCATAGCTGCCGCCACAGGTTGCGGTTTCACCCGCGCGCAGATCGGGATCATCGGCGGTTGGCACAAAGCACGAGACTTCGCCAAACAGCAAATCAACCACGACCACGTCAGACGCAAAGGCCCGCGTACCCGAGTTGGTCACGACAAAGCTGTATTCCAGCAGGTCTCCAACGTCAGAGAATGTCGCGTTATCGGCCACGGTCTTGACGATGCTCAGCGCGGGGATGCCCTGTTCGGGGATCGTCTCGGACGCGAGCGGAGATGTCGTGGTCCCGTCGCTGGCGCTGGCCAGATTGGTCACACTGCCCAAATCAACATCTGTGGCTGTCACGGTATAATCAGCGCGGCAGACGTATTCGGCATCGGGCGCCAGTCCCTCGGCGGGGAAGGCGTCGCAGGTAAACGCTGACGCGGGGATCAGGTTGTCTGTCACTGTGATCGGCGCTGTGATCGTCACGTTGCCTGTGTTCGTTGTGGTGAAAGTATACGAGACGACTGCGCCCGTGACAAAATCCACAGCCGCGACCGGGTCCGCAGTTTTGTCCAATTCAAGCGACGGCGTTTGCAGCGCCAGAATGGTCGCGGTGGAAGGCTCGGACGTGGTGCCATCCGCGCTGGCTGTCGCCGTGTTGTCGATCTGACCTGCGTCAATATCGGCTTGGGTCACGGCATAGCTGCCTTCGCAGCTGATCATGCCCTGCGGTGCAAGGCCACCCTCGGGCACAGCCGCACAAGTGATCCCGCCACCGGCGTCTGTAATCAGCGCGTCGGCGATGCTGATGGGGCCTGCTATGGTCACATTGCCGCTGTTGGTCACGTCAAAGACGTACGGGATAATCTGGCCCACGGTATCAAAGCTGGCAGGCGCCGTGTCGCCAAGCCGTTTAAGCAAGCCAAGCTCGGGCGTTGGCGGCACCACAAGGACGGTCGGATCATTGACCGTGTTACCATCGGTATCATCCGCATTGTCTGTAATATCGGTGAGCGGAGAGCCAACAGGCGGCGTGCCTGTCACACGGGCCGTGTTTTCGATCCCGCCCGCGTCAATATCGGCTTGGACCAGCGTATAGAAGGCGCGGTAAGTGGCAAATTCCTGCGGCGCCAGAACACCAGCAGAAGATCCTGCGGACGCGCCGACAAACACCGGCTGCGATGTCAGCGTCAGTGCATCGCCATTGGCGCGGGTCAGCGTATCGCTGGCCACGGCCACATCGGACAGCGTGACGTTGCCTGTGTTGCGGATCACGATTTCGAACCCGATTGTGCTGCCCACGACAGGCTCGCCCGAGACGATGGTTTTCTCACCCTCGATGGCGGGCTGCGCGTCGATCAACGTGGCGGTCGGGTTATCGGTGCCGTTGCCCTCTACCCCGTCATCCGAAGCATCAAGTACCAGCGCGTTGTCAGGCGCAATCCCGCGTGCGGTGACTTGGTTGCTGATGCCGCCCGCGTCGATGTCGGTCTGGCTGAGGGTATAAGAAACGCTGTAGGTCCAGACTTCGCCGACTTCCATCACGTCGATCTGTGCCGCGTCCCCGCCCTCGAACACTGGCAAGGGTGATGGCGTGACAACCGTGCCGTCCAAACGGCGCAGCGTGTCGATCAGGGAGATGTTGCGCAGGGTCTGGTTGCCCGTGTTCGTGACGCTGATGCTGTAGTTCAGCGCATCACCTGCAACGGGTGGCTGCGACAGGCCGGACTCGTCCACCAGCTTGATCACGTTCAGCTCTGGCGCATTCACTTCCGGCGTGACTTCATGCGTATCGCTGAAGGTCGGCGATGTGCCGTCCGGGCTGATCGCTGTTACCGTGGCGGTGTTGCTGATTACGGTCTGCGCGTCCACATCCGCTTGGGTCATCACATAGCTGGAGGTGAAAGTAATCACATCGCCCGGCGCAAGCGTATCCCATGTGCCGTCATCGGCCGTGATGTCAGTGCTATCGCTTGCAGTGGCCGCATCCGTCAGCAGTGCCTCACCCCTGACGGGCAAGGCAACGGTGCCCGCAGCCGAGGTATGCTGATCCGTCACTGCCGCATTGCTGAGCGTAAGGTTACCCGTGTTGGTGACGGTGTAAGTATAGGTCACCACCTCGCCCACGGCGACGTCCGCAACAACATCCGAAGACTTCTCGACCACGATTTGCGGATTGGCGATGGCGGGCACGGTCACGCTGTCGGTCTCGTCGCCCGGTACATCCGGCACGGGTGCCTCGTCCGAGAATGCGGCGGCGATGTTTGTGATCTCGCCCGCGTTCATGTCCGCTTGGGTCACGGTATAGGGCGCTTCGCAGGTCAGCTGCCCGCCTGGCGCAAGGCCTGCCGCGGGGATTGGCGCGCAGGTAACGTTCGCGATGCGGTCATCGGTGATCTGCGGCTGGGCGGTCAATGTGATGTTGCCGCTGTTGGTCACCAGATAGGTATAGGTGATGACGTCGCCCGCGAGGGTGACTTGCTCAACATCCGCCGATTTCACCATCGCAAACGATGGCGCATGGTCAGGGCCGCGCACGAACAATTCGCCCGTGCCTGTCACATCGGACGCATCAGGTGTTGCGGTCACGGCAGTGCCATTGGCCACATTCAAGAAACCGCCAAACGGATCTGCGCCGCCATTGAGCGCGTCCACATCCGTTTGGGTCGTGACATAGGACACGATACAACTGGCGTTTTCCTCGCCTGGGGCAAGCGTGCCCAGATCACAGCTGGCGGGTGTGGTGGTGCGTGCATCCGAGACATTGACCGCATTCAGCGTGACATTGCCCGTGTTCGCAGCCGTCAGACGGAACTGGATTGTCTGGTTCGGGCCGGTAAAGGCAGGCTGCCCTTCAGCGGGTGCGGGGACCAGCGTTTTCACAACTTCCAGTACAGGCGCAGGGGCTGCCAACTCGGCAGGGACCGTGGCCGTGTTTTCAACCGTATCGCCCTGCGGGGTTTGGCCCGTGACATCGGCGGTGTTGATCAACGACTGCGCGTCGATCTCGGCCTGCGTGACGGTATAGGTGCCCGTACAAACCAGCATATCATCGGGTGCCAGCACCACATTCGCAGGAGCGGCCACATCGTCAACCGTACAGGTGAGCGTTGGCAACATCGCATCCACGATGGTGACACCGCTGATGGTCTGGTTGCCCGTGTTGGTGGCCGTCAAACGATAGGTAATATCCTCGCCTTCAGCGACGGGGCCAACAGGGTCCGCAATCTCTTTGAGCAGGGCAATCGCCGGGGCGGGAACTGCATCAACCGTCTTGGTGACAGACGGAGACAGAACGGGCAATTCGTTCGGAGTGTCGGGGGCAAAGGTGGTCTGGGCAATCGCCTCGTTTGTGACAAAGCCTGCGTCCAGATCATCCTGAGTGATAAGATAGATCGCCGTACAGGTCGCCGTATCGCCCACGCCAAACACGCCATCACTCGCAGGGTGACACACGATCGGATCTGCGATCCGGTTATCGACAACCAAAACGTCTTCGGTAAAGCCCGCGGCGGAATTGTTCGTGACGCTGTAGGTATAGGTGATCGGGTCGTCCACGGCGGCAAAGGTAATGTCGCTTGGCACAGAATCCTTGGTCAAGGTCAGCGAAGGCACAGCATCCACAGGGTAAATCGCGCTATCGCTGGGTGAGGTCACGGGTTCATCGTCGAAAGTACCTGTAGCGGAGGCTGTGTTGTTCGTTGCCCCCAGCGCCAGATCACTCGCGGTCAGGGTATAGCTGCCAGTACAGGTCACTTCACCCAAAGGCGCAAGCGTGCCATTTGGCAAGGCAGGGCAACTGGCGTCTGCGGCAAGCGTATCGTTGATGGTAATCGGGCCATCAATGGTCACGTTACCCGTGTTCACAACAACAAAGTCATAGGCCAGCACGGTACCCACATCGAACAAGTCAGGCGTGGCGCTGGTCAGCGTCTTGGTCATCGCCAGCGTTTTTGTCTGGATTGCAGGCGCTGTGACAGTCGCCTCATCTGACACGACAGGCGTGTTGTCGAAACTCGCCGCCGAGGTCGCGATGTTGGTGACTTCGCCCGCATCAAGGTCTTCTTGGGTCGCGGTCCATGTATGCTCACAAGTGACTTCGGCCAAAGGCGCAAGCGGGCCAGCCGCACAGGCAAGGCCAAGGCCGATTTGGTCATCATCAACCGTGATCGGACCCGCCAAGGTGACGTTGCCGGTGTTGGTGACAGTATAAACATAGGTGATCGGATCGTTCACTGCTGCAAAGCTGCCTGCCGATGCTGGTGCGATGGCTTTCGCGGTCGCAAGCGAAGGCGCTTGGTCTGCAGTAATCTCAACCGAGGAGGGATCGCTGGTCGCGGTGGCCTCTGTCGGATCACCTGGTGCTACAGGCAGCAGGGGTTGCGTGACGCTGGCTGTGGCGGTGTTTGTTACGGTGCCTGTGTCCAGATCGTCTTGGGTAATGGTGTAGCTGCCCGTACAGGTCAGGCTGGCGCCCGGTGCCAGTGGCGGCGCGGGACATGCAACGCCCCCCAAGCCCTGCGCATCAATCAGCGGATCACTAACGGTAATCGGCGCGGTCAGCGTCATGTTGCCCGAATTGGTCACGACAAAATCGAACGGCATGACTTGCCCCAGTGTCGTAAACGGCACGGAGGCGGCAGCATTCAGGCTTTTCACCAGTGACACGCCGGGCGTGCCCTGAAGGTTCACAACCGTCTCGTCGTCCTCGGTGTTACCGTCTGCGTCGTTGCCGTTGTCGGAGGTATCCGCAACAAGTGTGTCATCAGGCGCAGTTGTGGTGACTTCGGCAGAGTTGCGCACGCCGCCGGCGTCAATGTCCGCTTGGGTCAACGCGTAGGTCGCGCGGTATTCCCATGTTTCGCCAACGTCGATTGTGCCTACCGTGGCACCGTCCCCTGCGGTCAGCGTGGGCGACAGGCTCAGCACGGTGCCATCACGGCGGGTGAACGTGTCGTCCAGCACGACGTTATCTAGCGATACGTTGCCGTCATTCAACGCGGTGATCACAAATGTGATCGTGTTTCCGGGGACAACCGGGCTTTGCAAGCCAGAGGTGTCCGCAACTTTTGTGACCACAAGCGAAGGATCGGCAGGGATCGCGGTCACGGTCGGGTCGTCGTTGCCTGCCCCTGCTGTTGCATCGTCCGAGGGGTCGCTCACGGAGCCGCCACCCGGCAATCCGCCGCTGGCCAACGCTTCATTGCTGATGACGCCTGCGTCGATGTCCGCTTGGGTCAGCGCATAGAGAGAAGTATAGACCATCGCCGCGCCAGCCACGGGCAGATCAAGCGCCGCACCCCCGCCAATCGCCACGCCGCCGCTTTGCAATGTCGGCGCGGGAAGCGTGCCTGTCCCGCTGAACACTGTCTCGGAGATGACAGGATCATAGACCGATACGTTGCCTTCGTTGGTGAGGGTGAAGGTATAGGTGATCTCGTCTCCGACGGTCGCAACGCCATCGGCCCCCAGATCAAGCACCGAGGTTTTCACAAGGCCAACCGCTGGGGCGGCATCCAGTTCGGTCACTGTCGGATCCTGATCCGCCGGGTTGTCCACCGTGTCGTCCGAAGCATCGCTGACCGTGTTCGTCTCGGGGTCAACCGCACTGCCCACAGCCGAGTTCGCCACGCCCCCCGCGTCAATCGCGGGCTGGGTCAGCACGAACTGCGCCAGATAAATCCACGTCTCGCCCACGTCCAACTCCCCGTCGGAGTTGAGGTCGCCACTGTCGTAAGCAGGCGCGATGGTGAGGCTAAGCGGATTGCCATTGGCATCTTCAAACGTGTCCACAATCGCAGGCGCGGTCAGCGTGACATTGCCTGTGTTGGCCAAGGCGATGGTATAGTTGATCACGTCACCAACTTGCACAGGCGTGCTGAGGATCGGTGTCGCGGTTTTCACCGTCCGCACCGATGGCGCACGCACAATCGGCGTTTGTGTCGGCGCATCACCGTCCAGATCGGCGGGATCGGACAAATCAGACAGGCTGTTGCCGTCGGGGTCATTGGCCGATGCCGTGGCTTGGTTGTCTACGATGCCCGCGTCGATGTCCTCTTGGGTCAGCGCATAGTCAGCGGTAAACACGATCGTCGCAGTGCCGACGGGCAGGTCGACCACAGCAGCATCGCCGCCCAGTTCGGTTCCGCCGCTTAGGTATTGGGGATCGGGCAATGTGCCGGTGCCTGTAAACGTGGTCTCGGAGACACTCACGTCGAACAATGTCTGGTTGCCTGTGTTTCTGACAATATAGGTGTAGGTGATCGTATCGCCCACATCCACGCGCCCATCGGCCCCGGGGTTGACTACCGACGTCTTCAGCACGTCCAGATCGGGGTCGGTCCCGAAATCAGCCAATGTGGGGTCGTCGTCCGTTTCGGTCCCTGCATCGGGCCCGTCGCTTGCCCCTGCATCGTCATCGGACACATCACTAACCGGATTGCCGTCAGGATCCTGCGCCGCAGCCACGACAGAGTTGCTGAGCCCACCTGTATCCATCGCCTGTTGGTCCAGCGCGAAGCTGGCGGTGTATTCCCAAGTCTCGTCCACACCCAGTGCGCCATCCGCGTTTGCATCGCTGGCCGCTACAAGCGTCGGACCAGTCGTCAACGTCAACGCCACGCCATCCGCATCCAACAGCGTATCCGTCAGCACGGGCGCTGTCAGCGTCTGGTTGCCTGTGTTGTCCACAGTGATGGTAAAGCTGACGATATCGCCAACAACCGCGGGCGTGCTGAGTGCGGATGTATCCGCGCGTTTCTCAACGACCAAAGCAGGCGCTGTCGTGAAAGGTACAACCGTGGGGTCATTATCGGTGATCGTGTCTTCGTCGCTGTCCGTGGCACCCGCATCGTCATCCGATACATCCGTGACGGGGTTGTTGTCGGGGTCGGTGGCTGTCGCGCTCACGCTGTTGGTCAGGCCGCCTGCATCCAGTGCCTGTTGTTGCAGCGGATAGGACACGAGGTAGACCCAAGTCTCCCCCACATCCAGCAGATCATTGTCAACGGTATCGCCGCTGTCGAACGCGGGCGCTGCGGGTAGGGTCAGCGCGTCTCCGTTTGCATCCAGAAGGGTGTCGGTGAGGACAGGCGCGCCCAATGTCTGGTTGCCCGTATTGGTGACTTCGATACGGAAGTTCACCACCTCACCGGCGACTGGCGGATCGCTAAGCAAGGAGGTATCCGCACGCTTTTCAACCGTCATCTGCGGTGCAGGGGTCAACGCGAATGGCGTAGGGTCATTGCCCGCGTCATTGTCACCCGACGCATCTGTAGCGCCCGCATCATCGTCCGAAGTATCGGCCACTTCATTGCCGTCAGGATCAGTCGCCACTGCACGGACCGAGTTTGATACACCCCCCGCATCCAGCGCCTGCTGGTCCAGATCATAGCTGGCAAGATAGGTCCACGTCTCACCCACATCGAGAGTGGTATCCGCGTTACCATCGCTGCTGTCGAACGCGGGTGCGACGGTCATCACCAAAGGCTGCCCATCGGCGTCCAGTAATGTGTCGGTCAACACAGGCGCGGTCAGCGACTGGTTGCCTGTGTTCGTCACGGTGATCACAAAATTGACCGTGTCACCCACCTGCGCAGGTGTCGAAAGGGTCGTCGTGCCCACGCGCTTTTGCACATCAAGCGCCCCTGCCCGTGCCAGCGGTGTCACAGTCGGGTCCTGCTCTCCCTCCGCTGCGCTGTCGTCATCCGACACATCGCTTGCAGGGACGCCCGCAGCACTTGCGCCTGTTGCAGTCGCCTGGTTGCTGACACTGCCCGCGTCAAGATCGGCCTGGGTCAGCGCATAGGTCGCGGTGAAGGTGATCGCGCCTGCGCCAACGGGCAAATCCATCACGGCAGGATCACCGCCCAATGCGCTGCCGCCTGTGGCATAGACGGGTGTCGGCGTGATGCCATCTCCGAGGAATGCTGTTTCGCTCACAGCGACATCCAGCACATCCAGAAGGCCGGTGTTTGTGACCGTATAGGTGTAGGTGATTGTGTCATCCACATCCAGCACACCGTCGCCGCCATCATCGATCACGGCGGTTTTCACCACTGCAATCGAAGGTGTCCCGTTCAGCACCACATCGGGTGTGGTCGCATCACCGGGAACGGGCACGTTCTGCGGATCAGTCGCCGTAACCGCAACCGCATTGCGGATTCCCCCTGCGTCGATCGCAGGCTGGGTGATATCAAACGATGCCTCATAGACCCAAGTCTCACCCACATCGAGCAAGTCATTGTTGTTGTCATCGCCATCATTGACCGCCGCCCGCACGGGCTGCGCCGTGAGCGTCAGCGGATTGCCATCAATATCCGTAAGCGTATCGGTAAGCTGCGGCACCCCAAGTGTCTGGTTGCCCGTGTTGGCAACCGTGATTTCAAAGGTCACAGTCTGGCCCACAACGGCGGGCGTGGTCACAGCCGTCGCATCCGCCGTTTTCGCCACCACAATCGACGGTGTCTTTGGCGCGACCGAGACAGAGGCATCGTCCTGCGCGGTTGCAGGGTCGGTCCCCGCAGGCCCGTCCCCTTCAACCGTGGCGATGTTGGTCAGCGGTCGCTGCGCGTCAATGTCACCTTGAGTGACCGTATAAGTCGCGGTGAAGGTCACAACATCCTTGGGGCCAAGCGACCCCCATGTGCCCGCTGCCGCGTTATCGGTTGAAGTATTCAGCTCTTCGTTATCTGCGGTCAACGTATCGCCACCCACGCTCAGCTCTGTCGTGCCGCTGGCGGATAGATGCCGGTCGGTCACTTCGACATCCGTGAGGGTCACGTTGCCCGTATTGGTGACCATATATTCATAGGTGATTTCCGCACCGACAGCCACAACCGCAGCTGGAGTTGGCGTTTTCACAATGCTCAGACCCGGCGCGCGCGCGGCCTCGATTGTGTGCGTGGCCGTGTCATCCGCATCCTGTGGCACCTGAGAGCTGGTGACAGTCGCAATATTGGTGACGCCGCCACTGTCCAGATCTTCCTGGGTGACGTTATAGGTCGCGGTGCAGGTGTAATCCTCCAACGGAGCGATCCCGCCTGCGGGGAAGGGGTTACAGGCAAAAATGCCGATCTTGTCATCGTCGATCTGCGGCACTTCGGTCAGGGTTACGTTGCCGAGGTTTGCGACAGTATAGGTATAGGTCACAAGCTGGTTGAACGTATTAATCGTGTCCAGATCAGCGGTTTTTGACAGCGCCAGCGCTGGCTCCTGCTCGGGGCCGTTGACAAAGACGTCATCGCTACGCGTGATCGCGGCAAGGTCGGGGTTCACAGGCGTGCCAACAGCCGTGGCCGTGTTGACAAACCCGCCGATGTTCTGGCCGTTCACGACATTCAGGTTGTCGATATCGTCTTGCGTGACTGTATAGACAAACTGACACGAGCTGTCCGTGTCACCGGGCGCAATCGGGCCGACGGTACAGTTGGGCGGAGTCACAAGGCGGTCGTCCGTGATGAACGCCGATTGCAGCGTGATATTGCCGGTGTTCTCAACCGCGACAACAAATGTGACCTCTTGGCCTGGCGTGCTGAAATCACTGTCAGGGCCGGTAGGACGCAGCGTTGTCTTCTCGACGATCATCTCGACCACGGGGTCCTCGATTATGACCGAGTTGATCGCCGTCTCGCGCAGGGTCGTACCCTGCGGATCGGTGGCGGTGACGGTGGCGGTGTTATCCAGCGTCTGGTCGTCCACATCGGTCTGCGTAACTGTGTATACACCCTCACAGACAAGCGACTGCGCAGGGGTCGCACCCATCGCAGGCAGCAAGGTCACATTGGCAGGCGCAGGCGTTGCACCGGGGTTCACCACACAGGTCAAATCAGGCACCAGCGGGTCGGTCAGCATGATGCCGAACAGCGTCTGATTCCCGTCATTGGTGGCGGTCAAACGATAGGTCAATTCCTGATCCACGGCCGCGCCATTCGGGATCGGTGTGATCATCTCTTTCAGCAGCGCGATTGAGGGGTCTTCCTCGATCACGACTGTTTCGTCGGCATTGGGCGAGACAACCTGCGTGGCGGGGCCATTGGGTGCAAAGACAGTCTGCGCCGTCGCGTTATTGGTGACCGAGCCAAGGTCGAGGTCTTCTTGCTTCAACGTATATTCGAAGTCGCAGGTGACGATACTGGCTGGCAGGACCGGACCAGGTTTGGGGCTGCTGGGCAGGGAGATATTCGGTCCCTTACACACCAGCGGACCGGGGATCGTATCATCCACAATCGTGATCTCGCCCGTCAGGCCGACGTTGCCGGTGTTGGAGACGGTATAGCGATAGGTCACCACGTCTTGGGTGCTGTCGTAAGCCGCAGTCCCGTCGGCAGGCGTGCCGGAAACGGGCAGCGCTTCCTTCTGAAGGCTCAGCGCGGGTTCCGCATTGATCGGGAAAATCGCATCATCGCTGGGCGAGGTGACAGACATCCCGTCAAATTGGCCCGTGACTGTCACCACATTGGTGGCAGAGCCGAGTTCAAGGTCGTTCCGGGTTACAGAGTGCCCTGACGTACAGTTGATCGAATCTGTCGGTGCCAACTGGTAGGTGGTCAGGTCCTGATCACAGGTAAAGCCTGATGGGAAAGGCACAAGGCTGTCGTTAAACGTGAACGGCGCACCGATGGTGACGTTGCCGTCGTTGGTCACAACCACGGTATATTCAAGCGGCTGGCCCTCGTTGAAGGTCGCGCCCGCAGGACCGGTAAAGTTTTTCTCGATCGCAAGCGACGGGTTTTGCACCGCATTGATCGTAACGCTGTCATTGGGCGATGTCGCCGTGAGTGTGGTACCTTGGTCGTCAACGAAATCCGCTGTCGCAAAGGCGACATTGGTGACAGACCCGTCATCCAGCGCGACCTGATCCGCGGTATATTCCTGTTCGCAGGTCACCGATGCGCCGGGGGCCACAGGGGGCGCACCACAGGTCAGCGTGCCTGCAATCTTGTCGTCGCTCACATCAATGGGGAGCAGTAATGTCACGTTGCCCGTGTTGGTCACAACATATTCAAAAATGGTCTGGTCGCCGACAGCCGAATAGCTGGCGCTTGATCCGGTTTTGACCCGTTTGTCGATGGCCAGATCGGGGGCCTGATCCGCAAAAATCTCCAGCGTGTCGGGCGCCGAGGTCGCAGTGGCCGTTGTCGGCCCGCCCAAGGTCTGCGGGATGATCGGCTGCGTGACCGATGCCGTCGCCTCGTTCGCGATTACACCATCATCAAGCATGGCCTGCGTGACAGATGTGGTGGCCGTACAGGTGATGAAAGCATTGACCGCCAGCCCCGTGGCAGGCAACGCGGGGCACATAACATTGGCGATCTTGTCATCGGCCACCGTGATCGGACCGGTCAGTGTAATGTTGCCGCGGTTAAAGACCTGATACTCATAGCTGAGCGTCTGACCCAGCGTGTCGAATTCACCCGCAAATGGCGTTGTCTTGATGATCTCAAGCGCGGGAACCTGCGCGGGGCCACTGACGGTGACCATGTCCTCGGCGCTGACGGGCGTGCTTTGACCCTGCGACTGTCCCGTGACGCCGACTGTGTTGGTATAGCTGCCGCGGTCAACGTCCGTCTGGTCAAAGTTTTTCGTTGCGGTCAGCGGCGAGTTGTCCAGGCAGGTTGTCGTCGTCACCCCCGGCAACAGATCCGCCAGCGGGCAGGTATACGCCAGATCAGGGTCGTTCAGGACCAGATTGGTCAGGGTCACATTGCCCGTATTGGTCACACTGAAGGTATAGATTTCGGAATCTGTGGCGTTGGCAAAGGTGCCGTCGGTGCTTTGCTTCTCGACAGTGATCGCCGCGATTTCGTCGGGACCTTCAATCACCACGGTGGAGGATTGGTCCGCAGGGTCGCCCACGCCCGCAGGGGCATCAACCGTCACGCTGGCGGTATTGGTAATCTCGCCCGCGTTCACATCGTCTTGATCCGTGACATAGCTGGCCACACAGGTGCGGTCCGTTGCACCGGGGGCGATGGTCGGAATGGTACAGCTGACAGGCGCGCCAAAGAACGGATCGGTTACGACCACATTGGTCAGGGTCACATTGCCCGTGTTCGCAACGGCAAAGACAAAATCAACCGTCTGGCCCGCAGCCGTAAAGGCCGCTGGAGCGGATTTCACAAAAGTATAGTCCGCATTGCGCACGGGGCCGTCCACATCCGCATTATCCGTGTCGGTCGCAATCTCGGCCGAGCTGAGCGTGGCAGTATTAAGCACTTCGCCCGCGTCGATGTCATCCTGCGTGACCGTATGCACATAGCTACAGGTGCGGTCGATTGCAGTCGGCGCAAGCGAGACGATGGTACAGCTGTAACCTGCATCAAGGCTGTCTGTGACCTGCAGATTGCTAAGGGTTTGCGTGCCTGTATTCTCGACCTCGAAGACATAGGTGATCTGGTCGCCGACGGCGTCAAACGTGGCGCGGTTTGCCTGTTTGTCGATGGTGGCGACCTTGGTGCCTGCACCGGGGGCAAGGGTTGCTGTGCTGGTGTCGGTGTCTGTCTGCTGCGCGCCTTGGGCGGGCTGCGCGGTGACAGTGGCCGTGTTTGGAATGCTCTCGATGTCCACATCGGGTTGGGTCACGGCATAAGTGCCGGTGCAGCTGTCGCTGCCCAAAGGTGGAATATCGGTAAAGCTACAGTTCAGCGCGGGAATAAGCGGGTCGGTCACGGTTGCGGAGCGCAGCGTCACGTTGCCAGGGTTGCTGACAACGAAGGTATAGGTGAGTTGTTGCATCACCGCGTTGAAGGTTGCGGGGCCTTGTTTGTCCAACTCGACCATCGGGGTGGCAACAACGGGCACGGTTGCATCTGCCGCGTCTGACGTGACCGTTGTCGTGACGCCATTGCTTAGAAACGGGAAGCTGGCCGTGGCCGTGTTCACGACCTCGCCTGCGTCAAGCTCTGCCTGCGTGATGCCGTTGCGCGTGCCGGTACAGGTGAAGCTGGCGCCGATTGCCAGCGTTGCGGGCTGGTTACAAATAGCCGCGCCAGACAAAAGCGTATCGTTGATCGTGACCAGCTCTTCGGGGTTGCGCAGAACGCGGTCGCCTGTGTTGGTCACTGTAAAGGTATAGTTGATGCTGTCGCCCAACGCCGTAACAGAGGCCGTGTCGGCCACTTTGGCCAGTGACACCTGCGGATTAAAGTTGGGCGAAATTTGCGCGCTGACTTGGTTTGAGGTAGTCGGCCCAGCCGCAGCGGTGGCCGTGTTCACCACAACACCCGCCGCAATGTCGGTGGGCGTCAGGATGTAATCTGCCGTACAGCCAAGAGTTTGGTTGGTGTTCAGCGGTGCGGCGAAACAGGTGAAGGTGCCGATCTTGTCATCTGTGATCGTAATCTCGGTCACGCCGATGTTGGCCCCGATCTGTACGTTGCCTGTGTTCTCGACCTCGAAAGAGTAGGTGACCGTATTGCCTGCCGTGAACTGCGCTGCGGTGAGAACGGGCGCTGTTTTGGTCAATGCAATCTCGGGCATCTGGTCTGCGGGCACGGTGACGCTGTCCGTGTTGGACGTGATCGTGTTTGCGTCCGGACCTGCTTCGGTCGCACTGGCTGTGGCAGTGTTGGTCACGCCGCCGCTGTTCAGATCGTCCTGCAGCGTCGCATAGACAGCCGACTGACAGGTGATTGACGACATCGGCGGTATCACGGCCTCGGTACAGGTCACGGCCACGCGGTCATCTGACACCACGGGGGTCAGTAGCTCGACGTTGCCGGTGTTGGTCAGGATATAGTCATACTCAAGCCCGACACCCGTTGCGTCGAACTGGCTGGGCGACGCAGCATCAAGCTGCTTGTCCAGCGTCAGGCCAACAGTGCGCACGGCATCTACCGTTGCATTATCTGTATCGCTGCCCGTTACGCCGCCCACGGTGATTTCTGCCGTGGCGGTATTGAGCACTTCGCCCGCGTTGATGTCATCCTGATCGACGGCATAGCTGGCCGTACAGGTCACGCTGTTGCCGGGCAGAACGGCGCCTGCGGGGCAGCTGACGGTATCCGCGTTATTATCGGTGACAGTCGGTGCGGCGGGGAATGAAACATTACCGTTGTTCGTGACCACCAGATTATAGGTCAGCACATCGCCGACCGTGTCATAATCGGCAGTCAGCGCCGTCTTGGTCAGATCCAGCGCCACATTGATTGTGGGCCCTGGCAGGTCAACGGTGTCTGTTTCGGTCAGGCGGCCGTCTTGGGGGGTGTCCGCCGAAACGGTGAGCGTATTGCTCAACTCGTTTGCAGGATTGGCGGCAAAATCGTCCACATCAGATTGCAGTACCGTGTAGCTGCCCGCGCAGGTGAAATCTTCGGTCGGGGCCAGATCAGGCACGTTACACACAAGCGACGGGATCAGGCTGTCGCTGACCGTGAAATTGCTGAGGGTGACGTCCCCGTCATTACGGATCAGGAAGTTGTAGGGAACGGTCGTTCCCGCATTCCCGAATGCCGACAAAGGCGAGGTCTTTTCAACAGTCAGCAGCGGACTGGCGCTGGGGCCTGTGATCGTCACAGTATCCGACAATGTACCAAGGTTGCCGAAATCCGGCACACCTACCGCTGATGCGATGTTGGTTACTTGCTGTAGGTCAAAGTCCTCTTGGGTGATTGTGTACTGGCCGTCACAAATTACGAAGTCAGCCGTGCCGCCGGGATCTGTATCCAAAATCGTCGTCTTGCCATTGCGACACACAACATTTGGGATTCTATCATCCGAAATCGCCAATTGGCGGATCGGCACAGAACCAACGTTTGTCACCGTATAGGTATAGTTCACAACTTCGCCCACAGCGGCAAATGTCGTGCGGTCGGCCTCTTTCAGCATGGTATAGCCGGGGGCCACTGTGATGATGTTGTTGTTGGCAAGCGTCGGACCGCGACGGAAATCCCAATAGTTGTCATTCGGGTCTGCATCAAAAACCTGCGTGGTCGTTTGACCCGTTGTCAGGATATTCGACAGAAGTGCCGAGTTTGTGGAGCTGAACCAGCCCGTATTGAACGTGTTGTTCCCAAAGCCCTGCACCAGCCCGAAGCTGGTTGTGCCATCGGTGTTGGTGATGTCCGTGGTCACATCGGACCAGTTTCCAACATCAAACCCGTTCAGCCGGAGCGAGATGTCATCCTCGTCAAAGCCGTTAACCTGCGTATCCCCGTCATATGCAGAGAAGCGGATATAGACGTTTGAAAGCGCACCGCCGAAATAGTCGGCACACGACGAAAAGCCACAATTCAGCGTTAAGGGGTTATTGATGGTAAACGGGTTACCATTAAAAGCGGCTGGTGTGCCGTTGTTCTGGAAACCGCGAAACGCGCCGGTTGGATTCGAGAATTGATAATAGACGTTGCCGTTCACACCGACCAGAACAAAGGCGATGCCGCCCGCCTCTGGATACTGTGTCGGCAATGACAATGTCGTGCCAGGCACGTTGCGTGTAAAGGGCGTCGCCTGCGCGGGCTTGCCCGCAGCAATCGTCAGGACCATTACAAGCCCAAGCAACAGAAATTTGCTCATCAAAGAGAATTTTGTCATCAGTCCACCAATCAACACAGAGGATGTCGGGCACGCGTAGCGCGAGCGGCAAAACACACCTCCCCACCCCCTTATGCAAAAGAGGCCGAAACCTGGGCAAGGGGAACCTCCGCGCAAATCAGCCGAATCTGATGCATTGTGGTCGACCTGTTGCAGAATTCCCCGATAACGGGCATCCCCACAGTTGCCTGCGGCAGAGTTGCATCAAATTGACCGCGACAATTTACCAAATTCAGCGATTCTTTGCAGCGGTTCGGGATGATCTCGGCCCAATTGCGCGTGGGGTAACGTCAAGACTTTCAACATAAATCTGTAAAACATCCCCCCGGGTTGCGTGCATGCTCCGCCAATTTGCCCTCAATGTGTAGCGTGAAACCCGTTGCAGAGCGCGGGGGTTTCATGAACCGTAGGGCGTGAATACCATTTTAGTAATAGGACACCGTTCCCATGTCCGGAACGCCTGATCGTCATCCCCCCTCGCGCAAAAGCGAGCTGATAGAAAGCATCTACCGCATCGCGCTGGAACCGCAGACCTATGATAGCTTCATGGGGCATTGGGATGATTTCATCTTGGCGCAGGTGACCAAGCTCAGCGCGTTGCAAGAGGGTGCCGACTTTGGGGAGGAGACGGTAGACGCCTCCGAAATTGCGAACCACTTTGCCATCGCCATGCAACTGCTTGAACAGGCCGGCAGACCAGAGGGCGACGACACGCAAACCGCCCAGAGCACCCTTCTGCCGCAGTTGTTGTTCACCACCAAGGGCGCGTTGGTGTGGCACAACAACGCGGCCGAACAGGCGTTTGGCATGCGACACGGTGCGCATATCGATGACTTTGATCTGACACCCGATCACCGCGCACAGGTGAACGACCTGCTTGCGGGCATTGGCGCGGCCCGGATTGTGCTGGTTCGGATGACGCCACAGGACGGGGGCAAACCCCTGCCCCTATCCTTCCAACTGTCGACTGCTTCCGCGAACGAGCGTTTGTTCATGGCAACCCAACTGCGCCAGAACTGGACCGCGCAAGCGGGGGAGCTGATGACCTCGGGCTTCGGGCTCAGCGCGTCTGAAGTCGATATTTGCGCCCTATTGGCTGCGGGCAACACCACCGCCGATATTGCCGCCCATCGCAACAGCGCCCAAGGCACGGTGCAAACCCAGATCAAGAAGATACTACAGAAGACCGATTGCTCGGGTCAGGTAGAGCTGGTCAGCCTGCTGCACGCAACGATGCGGCTGGCCGATACTGACCCGAGCAAGAATATCCCGAAGGCAAAAGTCCCCGACAGCGTGATCAACATCCAACTGCCAAGCCGCATCATGCCCGTCGAGACATTCGGAGATCCCAGCGGCACGCCCGTGATATTTTTCCACGGGATGCTGGATGGCAACGCCATGACCAACGGCCTGCGCGAGATGCTGCACGAGAGCGGTTTCCACTTCATCTGTCCTGTGCGGCCCTCGTTCGGGACCGCGCCGCCCGATACGACCGGCCCCGTCCGCACCGCGCCACGGCGGCTGGCGCACGACATAGAAGCTCTGATGAATCATATGCAGATCAAGCATCCGATTTTTCTGGGCCATATGGCAGGATCGGTTTACGCGATGCACGCCGCGGCGCATTTGCAAGATCGCGTACGGGGAATATTGTCCGTGTCTGGCGGCGTGCCCATCGTCTCTGCCGCGCAATTCGCATCGATGTCGCCCAGACAGCGCGTGGTTGCCCTCACGGCGCGCTACACGCCGCGCATTTTGCCGTTCATCATCCGTGCAGGCATCAGCCAGCTTGATAACGCGGGCGAGCGGCAGTTCCTGCAATCCCTGTATCAAAACAGCCCCTCTGACATGCAGGCCGCCGCCGATCCAGAGATCAGCGACATCATCATCTCGGGCTACCACTTTACCGTGGCGCAGGGGCACCGCGCCTTTGAGACTGACAGCTACCATGTGGTCCGCGACTGGAGCGATATAGCCCAAGCCACCGATCACCCGATCGAGCTGTTGCACGGGGTGGGCGACCCCGTTGTCAGCTTTGCTTCGGTGGAAACCTACCACCGCAGTCTGGGCAACCGCGCCCGTCTGACCCGATTGGATGAGACGGGGCAGCTGGTGTTGTATCAGCATCATCAGGAGATCATTGATGCGCTCGAACGGCTGCGCGCGGATTAGGGCCATGGTCAACGGGCTCAATCCTTGCCATGATGGGTGTCCGTTTTCCACTTTGCCAAGGCTTTGCCCATGCCCACCTCCGCCCAACTGCCCACGCACGAAGTTACCTACCGCAATGCCCGTGATCTAATCCTGTTTGGTGAACTGGCCCCTGGCGAGGCCGTCACGATCAATGGTATCGTCGAGCGGTTGGCCGCGGGCGTGACCCCTGCCCGCGAAGCGATCCGCCGTCTAACCGCAGAAGGCGCGCTGCATGCCAGCGACAACCGCCGTCTGGTTGTCCCGCCGCTTACGATCCAACAGCTGCAAGAACTGACCTATGCCCGCACAGGGATTGAACCGCAGATTGCGCGGCTGGCCGCAGTCGGGGTGGAGCCTGCGGATATTGACGCACTTGAGCGCATCGACGAGCAGTTGAACGCCGCACTGGCGGCAGGCGATATCCGCGGATATTTGCGGCACAACCACGCATTCCACTGGACCCTTTACGCCCACTCGGAGGCGGAAATACTGATGGCCACCGCCGCCGCCCACTGGCTGCGCGTTGGCCCCTCGCTGCGCGTCGTGGTCGAGCAGAACAGCATAAGCCCCCTGCCCGACATGCACGCCGTGACCCTCGCCGCGCTGCGGGATCAGGACTATGAAGCAGTAGGCGAAGCCATCCACAACGACATCCTGCAAGGCCACTCCAACATCGCCCAAGGGCTGGACGACGCCGACTAGGCTTTTTCGTGATACTCTTCGATCACGGCCACCTCGTCCCGCGACCCAAGGATGACCGACACACGCTGGTGGTGGCCTGTCGGCGCGACCTCCAGAATACGGCCCGTCCCCGTTGAGGACGCCCCGCCCGCTTGCTCGACCAACATGCCCATCGGGTTAGCCTCATACATCAATCGCAGCTTGCCACCCTGCCCCGCATTGCCGCTGTCCTTGGGATACAAAAACACGCCGCCCCGCGTCAGGATACGGTGAACGTCTGCCACCATAGAGGCACACCACCGCATGTTGAACTTCTTACCTCGTGGACCTTCGGCACCCCGCAAGCAGTCATCGATATAACGGCGCACAGGCGTGTCCCACAGGTCATAACGCGACGCGTTGATCGCGAATTCTTGCGTCTGCGCGGGGATGATCATTGCCGCCTGGGTCAACAGAAACTCACCCGACCCCGGGTGATGGGTGAACCCGTCAACACCCTGCCCCACGCTGAGCACCAATCCCGTGGACGGCCCGTAAATCGCATAACCTGCCGCGATCTGCTTGGTCCCGTCGATTTGAACCGCTTCGGCGCTGGGGGCGACGTCCGCCTCAAGCTGTACGATGGAGAAAATGGTCCCCACAGACAGGTTCACATCCAAATTCGACGACCCGTCGAGCGGATCATAATAGACAACAAAGTCGCCCGCTTTCGGAGCCTCCTTGCGCCAGTTCACCTCGTCCACTTCCTCGGACACCAGCGCGGCGAGGTCGGGGTTGGTTCCTACGATCTGCTGGAAGATTTCGTCTGAAATAACGTCGAGTTCCTTTTGCGTCTCGCCTTGGACATTTTCCGTTTCCGCAGCGCCCAGAACACCTGCAAACGCCCCGTGCCGCACACGGTCTGCGATCAACTTACAGGCGGTGGAGATATCCTCAATGATGCGGGTTAGAGCCGCATCAGTCGTCTGGTTCTGCAAATGCTGGCGCAGGGTTGTCTGTGTCATTGAAATGTCCTTTCGGGCCTGATGCCCTTATTGATTTGTCTTGTCCGCAACCAGATCGGCCACAGCTTTTGCCAGCCATTCCGCATCCACATCCGCCCCTTTGAGCGTCAGCGTCATGGCCCCGCCAGCACCTGATTTAACCGCAACGTTCACGGCGCCACTGGAGGCTTTCACCGCCGGTGCCGCGCTTTTTGGCGGTGCCTTGGGACTGGTGCCGCGCAGCTTTGGGATGATCTCGCGGAAGGCGCGTTTGGGGGTGTTGGCAATGTCCACCTTCGCGATGATCGTGTCGTGCAACTCGACGCAGGCACGTCCGAGTGAGACGTCATTCTGGCTCACTGACAGGCGGGTTGCGATTTCTTGCTGGCTCAGATCCCCAAGTGCGTCAGCGATCAGGCCAACGGACAAAAGCTCTTCGAACCCGCTGAGGTTTTTGCGCATCGTGTTTTCGTGAAACCGCTCCTCCAGATCGGCAAGCGCGGCCTCGCCCTCGACTGTGGCGATAACCGCGATGACCTTGCGGCCCAACGCCTGACAGGCGGCAAGGCGGCGGCGGCCCGACTGGATGATAAACCGCTGCGAGGTTTCCAGCGGCGCATCCGCATCGGGCCGCCACGCGGGATCAACAGGGCGGACGCGAATTGCCTGCGTCTGGCCACGCCGTTCAATGTTTTCAATTAGGGCTTTGAATTCCGGCTCGTCCTGCCAGCCGTCTTGGCGGTCACTGCCTGTGGGGTCTTCGACCTGATCCGGCGCCAGTTCAATCGCGACCGTACCGTTCAGAATTCCGTTGCTGAGTGTTGCGCGGGTGTCGTCCAACCTTTGCCGCAGCATGTTCATCGCGGTGCCGCCCCACATGCCGCCCATGCCCGGCTTGCCGGTTTCGGGGGTATCCACGGCGGATGCGTCATCCCCGATCACAGTCGCGTTCAACTTTCTTTTGCGTGCCATCAGCCCCACCTTTCCTTGATAAACTCATCCGCGAAGCCGCGTGTCGGCAGGTGCGGCAACACCCGCCCGACAAGGCTGTCGTTTACCGCATTCGCATTTGCCATAAACGCCTTGGCCGACGTGCGCCGTGTGCGTGGCGGCAGATATTCATAGATGCTCTTGTACTCCTCCGCCGCATTGGCGATGGCGTCCGAGCGGGTGTACCACACTTGCGAAATCTCGCGGGGGGCGCGGCGGTAGAGGTCTGCAATCTGGTCGGTGTCCTGATTATTCTGCTCCTGCACGATCGTTGGCAGGACCACATGATTGCCGTTGCCGATTTCCAGATCGCCCTCAAAGCCCATGATGAACTCCAGATACTCGCCGATATTGCCGATGTATGTGGCCAGCGTCGCAAGGTCGAAGCCCTTCATCGTTTGCGGCACGACCACACTGTCGGCGGCGATCAACCCGTTCAACTGCATCAGGGTCAGCGAGGGCTGCTGATCGATCACAATCACGTCCAGCGTCTCGGTCAAGGCGGTATCAAAGCGGGCAGGGTCGAACGCGCCCTTTTCGTCGCGCAGATCGGACATGGAGGTGGCAGGCTGGTTGCCATCGCCCCACGCGGTGATTGCATCGCGCAGCACGCGGTAGACAGGCACGCCGCCACGCTGAGACATAAAGAACAGGCTGATGTCGCCGTTCTGGATGTTCGCACCGCCGGGGATCAGCCTCACACCAGGCCACGGGGTAGGGCACCAGATGTCATTCAGCTCGGCCGCTGTCCGTTTGGTCAAATCATCCGCACCGGGATCATCAACGCCCATAAACTCGGCCAGTGTGGGCGTGTCTGGCGCAAAGAGGGGCAGATCGGCATCTGCAAAATACAGGCTGGCCGTGGCCTGCGGGTCGGCGTCGATGATGCCTACACGAAGACCATAGAAAAGCGATAGGTACTGCGCAAAATGCGCCGCCGTCAGAGACTTGCCCGTGCCGCCCTTTTGCGCGCCGAACGTCACAACCTTCAGCGGATCTCCCGCCTGTCGCCAATGCAGGTGGTCACGGCGCGCACCCGGCCTGCTGGCCAGAATTCCGCGGATGGTCAGGATCTCCGAAGGCGAAAAGCTGCGCTCGCGCCCCGTGCGCTCCCCCTCGGGGTAGTGCGGCTCATCCTTGGCGATGCGCGTGAGGTAGGTCGTGTCGACACCCAAGAACTCTGCCACTTCGGTCTGTGAGAACCTTCGCGACACACGCGCCCGCATCGTCAGATCGCGCTGAAGCTTGGTATTTACCTGCGTCATCACGCGACCCATGTTGCGGATGAACTGTTCGAATTGCCCGTATGCCATTTTCTTTATATCCGCGGATATTGCTATGCTGCGACAGTGGAGCGTATCGCCGATGAGGGCAAGCTCCGCAAGTGGAGGTTCCACCGCCGCAGATAGGATTTCAGGAGTTTATGTTCGGTTGCGACGTCACAGGCAGGCGGCATTGCATCAAGCAGCCGCTTCAACTGAAACGCATTCGGAGGGTTTTTCCAATGCGGCTGCCATTGCGCGGCCAAGCACGACATCAACTGGGAAAGCGTGGCGCCGGATGTGATGGCCGAGCTTAGCGTTTGTCCGAGACCTGTAGGAGAATTGAGACCGCGCTCGTCGCAAAACTGCTTTATCGCCGCGTCAATATCCGCGGATATAATCGGCGCAGGCTCGATTCCATCAGGCACCTCCTCTGTGCTGGCAACCAGCGCTTCGCTGGGCCAGGTATCAAACGTAGGGTAGGGCGCGTTGCCCACGGCACGCTTCCAATCAGAGACTAAACAGGCGAATTTACCCAAACCCTGTTTGTTTTTATGAATATGATTTTTAGTTTCTAACGGGCGTTCACTGGGCTGAACTCTGCGTTCAGGCTTTTGGACGGGTGCGGCGACCTTGCGTTCCTTGCCCAGCCCTGCGCGCCACTCTTTCCAGAAAGTCACTGTGTAGCGCAGGCGGTAGTTGTAGCCGTTTGCCATCTTCTGCTCTTGTGTGGTTAGCACGTCGGCTTCGCGCAATTCGGCGATATAGCCGGACACGGCAGCGCGGGATCTGCCCAGTCGGCGACCAAGTTGTGCGAGGGAGGGCCAGCATTGGCCTGAAACATTAGCCATGCGGCAAAGCTCGGCCAATGTGCGAAAGGCACCGGGGGATAGATCCAGATCAAACAGGGCGACAGGAAAGGCAACGAAGCCTTTGCTTGGATCGCAATCAATATTTTTAGACATAAAAGCTCCATGCACCGCAGGCAGGGCTTGCGGCGATTCGGGCGCGATGATACTGTCGGGTACAAGAAATCGGACAGTGTCAAAGACGACATTGACGAGAGGGGCTCGGATGGCTGCAACCATTCGAGCCTTTTGTTTTATGGTGTATGCTGGATGCGCTGCTCCTCCATGACCGGTTTTACCTACAAGCCCACCAGCCATGATTTTTCATGTGCGATGATGTGCCGACTGCCTCTGAGAGGGTGTATCCCCTCTTAGTCCCTGTATTAGGTCAGGTTTCGTGCAAAACGCAATGACTAATCTTGTGGAGGCCGACATCTAGTTGGGCGTTAGCGAATTCGGGCCTCGGATTTTGCGTCAAACAAAATCATATCAGACGTGTCGAATTGCAGGCTCAGGCCAGTTTTTTCGGGGGTTTCATCGCCGCCGCGTGTCTCGACCACGATCCGCTCTTTGGTCGGGGTGGTGAGGTAGTCATAGGACACGCCGCCCAGATGTTCGCGGATGTCGAGCGTGATGGGGCTGTCGGGTGCCGCAGTCGTTGACAGAATTTGCGGACGCAGGCCGACAAAGACTTCGGTGCCATTCGGAGGCAGGGTGACCGGCGCATCGAGAAGCTCGCTTCCTAATGCCGGCACGGACAGTTTGCCGTGCGTCACAACACCGCGCAAAAAGTTCATCGCAGGCGAGCCGATGAAGCCAGCCACAAATTTATTGTCGGGATCGTTGTACAGGCTGATGGGGGAGCCGACCTGCTCGATCCGCCCCGCCCGCAGCACGACGATTTTATCGGCCAGCGTCATCGCCTCGACCTGATCATGAGTGACATAGATCATGGTCGCGCCGATTTCATTGTGAAGGCGGGCAATCTCGACCCGCATGTCGACGCGCAATTCGGCATCGAGGTTCGAGAGCGGCTCGTCGAACAGGAACACATCGGGGCCGCGCACGATGGCGCGTCCAATGGCAACACGCTGGCGTTGCCCGCCCGACAGGGCCTTGGGCTTGCGCTTTAGGTAATCGTCGAGTTGCAGGATCGCCGACGCCCGCGCCACCTTCTCCTTGATCTCGGCCTTGGGCACGCCGTTCATCTTGAGGCCAAAGCCCATGTTCTCTTCAACGCTCATATGTGGATAAAGCGCATAGGTCTGGAACACCATCGCCACACCGCGGTCCGAAGGCTCCGCATGGGTCACGTCACGGTCCCCTATGTGGATGGTGCCGCCGCTGGTTTCCTCCAGCCCCGCGACCATGCGCAGCAGGGTGGATTTACCGCAGCCCGAAGGGCCGACGAACACGCAGAACTCTCCGTGTTCGATTTCCAGGTCAATGCCGTGGATGACTTGGGTCTCGCCGTATTTTTTGATCGCATTGTGCAGGGTGACGCCGGACATGGGGGAGGGCTCCTATGGGTGTGCGGGAAATTGCCAGTCTTGCGCCACTTGCCGTACGTGTGCGCAGCTGCGCAGTAGGGCAGGGCGGAAGGCCGTCAAATCCTCAAGGGTGTTCTGGGTGGTTGATGTCGCAATAGACAGCGCGCCGATCACGCGGTCTGATTTGCCCAAAATGGGCGCTGCGATCGAGATAATGCCAAGCTGGTGTTCCTCGCGGTCGAAGGCCACGCCGTCACGGGCGATCTGGTCCAGCTCTGTGAGAAGGCTGTCGCTGCTCGTATGCGTGTGTGGCGTGTAGGCAAGGAAAGCTTGTTGTTGCAGGGCGCGGTCGCGGCGTTCTTCGGACATAAAGGCAAGGATCGCTTTGCCCACGCCGGTGCAGAAGGCAGGCGCCACGCGTCCGGGTTGGGCGAGTGTTTCGAACATCGGACTGGCGCGGCGTTTGTCGACAAAGATCACCTGCCCGTTGTCGATCTGCGCCAGATGCACGGTTTCGCCCACCTCATCGGCCAGCGCCTCGACCATGGGGGCGGCCAGCGGCGCGAGCGAGCTTTGCCCCCACGCGGTATGGGCCAGCTGCACCAGCCGCAAGCCCAGATGATATGTTTGCGTCTCCGGGGCATAGGCCAGCAGGCGTTGGTGGGTCAGCGTCTGCAAAAACCGGTAAAGTGTCGCTTTGGGGTGGGGGCTGTGTTCCAGCAACTCGGAAAAGCGCACGGGGCGGCCAAAGCCTGCAACGGCGTCCAGAACGTCCATTGCCTTGCCCACTGTGCCGTCGCTTTTCACGTGGCTGTTCATCCCGCTCCCCCTGCGTGTCACCTTGATCATCTGTTGCCTGCGCGTGTGGCCCCAAGGTTGTCGTTGACAGGCTATGTCTCCTGCCGCATATTTTCAATAGTTGAGATTGGGTTTCATTATGTGGAACCAAACGGGAAGCTGCGAGGGCGACTTAATCGCCCCGCGCAACAGAAATTCAGGGAGGACTATATGTTCAAGACAACCAAGACGCTTGTCGCCGCATTGGCCACAAGCACCATCATGACAGCCGCCGCTTTCGCAGGCGAGCTGGTGATCAACACCGACACATCCGACCCCGCGCCCAAACAGGCGTTTCAGGAAGTGATCGACGGCTTCAAAGCCGAGAACCCCGACATCAACGTCACATGGAACCTGTTTGACCACGAGGGCTACAAAACCTCGATACGCAACTTTTTGACAGCCGACGCGCCTGATCTGGCCAACTGGTACGCGGGCAACCGCATGTTGCCTTACGTCAACGCGGGTCTGTTCGAGGCCGTTGATGACGTTTGGGATGAAAACAACCTGCACGACCAGCTGGCCTCGGCCAAAGGGTCGATGACCATCGACGGCAAAATTTGGGGTGTGCCGTACACCTATTACCAGTGGGGCATCTACTACCGCAAAGACATCTTTGAAGAGCAGGGCATCGCCGTTCCGACCAACTGGGATGAGTTCAAGGCAGCGGGCGAGACGCTGAAGGCCGCAGGCGTGACACCAATCACCATTGGCACAAAATATCTGTGGACTGCTGGCGGTGTCTTTGACTACCTCAACCTGCGCACCAACGGCTACGACTTCCACATGGCGCTGACCAAAGGCGAAGTCGCATGGACCGATGACCGCGTCAAAGCGACGATGGCCAACTGGAAAGAGCTGCTGGACGCGGGTTTCTTCATCGAAAACCACGCCGCCTATTCATGGCAGGAAGCACTGGCACCGATGGTGCAGGGCGAAGCAGCGATGTACGTCATGGGTAACTTTGCCGTGGCGCCGCTGCGCGAAGCGGGCCTGACGGACGATCAACTGGGCTTTATGCAGTTCCCGATGATCAACCCCGATGTGCCGATGGCCGAAGAAGCGCCCACCGACACCATCCACCTGACAGCCAACGGCAAGAACAAAGAGAACGGCAAGAAATTCCTCGCCTATCTTGCCCGTGCCGATGTGCAGACCCAGATCAACGAAACTCTGGGCCAACTGCCGATCAACTCAGGCTCTAGCGTTGGGGACGACAAGTTCCTGAAAGCGGGCTACGAGATGCTGAGCAATACCGACGGGGGCATCGCGCAATTCTTTGACCGTGACGCACCGGCCGAGATGGCCAAGGCAGGCATGGAAGGGTTCCAGGAATTTATGGTCAAGCCCGAGCGTCTGGACAAAATCCTCGAGCGTCTGGAAAAACTGCGCCAGCGCATGAACAAGTAAGCAACCACTGCGCCCCTGCCTGATCTGGCGGGGGCGCTTGTACGTCTTGGGGGGCACTATGCAAAGCTATTGGAAACGCAACCAGCAGCGTTTGGCGCCGTGGATATTCCTCGCCCCCGGCATATTCATGTTCTGTGTCTATGTGATCTTCCCGATCTTCCAGTCGGTCAGCCTGTCGTTTTACGAATGGGACGGTTTGGGCGAAAAGACCTATGTCGGGGCCGAAAACTATATCGAACTGATGGACGACGAGGACTTCTATACCTCGCTCAAGAACAACGTGATCTGGCTGGTGCTCTATATGCTCGCGATTCCTGCGGGGCTGTTTGTGGCGCTGTTCCTGAACCAGACCGTGCGCGGCATCCGTATCTACAAATCGCTGTTCTTCTTTCCCTTTGTGATTTCCCAAGTGGTCGTGGGCCTTGTCTTCTCGTGGTTTTATGACCCCAGCTACGGCTTGCTGAACATCTTCCTTGGCGTCTTTGGCGTTGATCCCATCGCCGTGCTCGCGGACGAGCGGTATGTGACCTACGGCATCATCGCCGCAGGCCTGTGGCCGCAGACGGCCTATTGCATGATCTTGTATCTCACCGGCCTTAACGCCGTGGACCCCGAACAGATCGAGGCGGCGCGCCTTGATAATGCCAAAGGGGTCAAAATGCTGTGGTATGTGATCCTGCCCCAGCTCAAGCCTGCGACATTTATCGCCGTCGTCGTCACGATCATCGGGGCGTTGCGGTCCTTCGACCTTATCTCGATCATGACGGACGGGGGGCCATACGGCACCTCCAGCGTGCTGGCGTTCTACATGTATGAACAAGCCTTCAGCGAATATGGCTTCCGCATGGGGTACGGGGCGGCCATAGCCGTGGTCTTGTTCCTGATCATGATGGTCTATATCGCCTTCTTCCTGTTCAAAATGTATCGCGACGAGAGGGGGGGCCACTGATGTTCCCGATGCCGATTGAAAAGACCTCTGCGCGGGCGCAATGGGGGTACAAGGTGGCGCTGCCGCTTGTCCTGATCTTGTGGTTACTGCCGCTGATTGCTGTCGCGATGACCTCGGTCCGCTCGGCGGGCGATATCACGGCGGGCAACTATTGGGGCTGGCCTACGTCATTCAACATGCTGGCCAACTACACCGCTATTTTCGAGAATACGCCCATCGGCAAATACATCCTCAACAGTTTCAAAGTGACAATCCCCACGGTGATTGGTGCTGTGGCTTTGTCGTGCATGACGGGATTTGCGCTGGGGGTGTATCGTTTCAAGGCGAACTTGCTGATCTTTTTCATGTTCGTCGCGGGCAACTTCATCCCCTTCCAGATCCTCATGGTGCCGGTGCGCGACCTCACGCTGGATCTGGGGATCTACAATACCATTTCGGGTTTGGCGCTGTTCCATATCGCGTTTCAAACGGGGTTTTGTACGCTCTTCATGCGCAATTTCATCCGCGCCCTGCCGCGTGAGTTGATCGAAGCGGCGCGGGTCGAAGGAGTCTCGGAATTCCAGATATTCTGGTATGTGGTCCTGCCCCTGATGAAGCCCGCGATCGCGGCGTTGTCGGTGCTGATCTTTACCTTCATCTGGAACGATTATTTCTGGGCCACGGTCCTGACCCAAGGCGCAGATACGCAGCCCATCACGGCAGGGCTCTATTCGCTGAACGGGCAGTGGGTGGCGCAGTGGCATCTGGTCTCGGCGGGGTCCATCGTCGCGGCGATGCCGCCGGTGCTGATGTTCTTTGCAATGCAAAAGCATTTCATCGCGGGCCTTACCTTGGGCGCTGTGAAATGATGCAGACATGGCGGTTGGACGGGGCGGAGCAAACGCTGGTGATTGCCGTGCGCGGCGCGGCCATGGCCGAGGTTGTCTATTGGGGGGCGGCTCTGCCTGCGTCTGACGATCTGCAAACCGTCGCTGGGGCAGGGGGGCTGGACGTGACGGGCGGAATGCTTGACGCCAATCCCGCCCTGTCGATTTGCCCTGATGCCAACACCAATTTTCCGGGGCAGGTGGGGCTGATCCTGCGCAGCTTTGACGGCGCGGCCTTGCATCCCGTGTTTACGTTTCATCACGCGGAAGAGGGGCAGGGAAGCGTCAAGCTGCACTATACCGATGACGCCCTTGGCCTAAGATACACGGCCAGTTTCGCGCTCGACCCCGACACGGCCATGATCACGGCCCAAGCGGCGCTAAGCTCTGATACGCCACTGCGCCTCGACTGGCTCGCCGCCCCCGTTCTGCCCGCCCCGCAGCACAGCGCCGAGATGATAGATTTCTCGGGCCGCTGGGTGGGCGAGTTCCAGACCAATACTATCCCGTGGAGTGCTGGCATCCGCCTGCGCGAATCCCGCACCGGCCGCACGGATCACGCGCATTTTCCCGCGCTCATCGTGCCGTGCTTGGGGTCGACGAACACGGGCGGCGATACCTATGCGCTGCACTATGGCTGGTCCGGTGGCCACCGTATGATCGCGGAAGAGCTGCCCGACGGGCGCCGCCAAATCCAGTTTGGCCATGCGTCCGGATCACGTACCGCCCCCGCCACGCAGTTCCAGACTGCCCCGCTTTATGCCACATATTCCCCGCGTGGTCTGAATGGCTGCGCCACGACTTTTCAGCGCCATCTGCGCGACCGCGTCATTCCCAAAACCGCCCACACCCGCCCGCGTCCTGTGCACTACAACTGCTGGGAAGCGGTCTATTTCGATCACGACATGGCTACGCTCAAAGACCTAGCCACCCGCGCCGCCGATCTGGGGGCAGAGCGCTTTGTGCTGGATGACGGCTGGTTCGGGCAGCGCGATGATGACACGACCTCGCTGGGCGATTGGCAGGTTGACCCGCGCAAATACCCCGACGGGCTGACCCCGCTCATCGACCATGTGAAATCGCTGGGCATGTCCTTTGGTCTGTGGTTCGAGCCGGAGATGATGAACCCTGTCTCTAATCTATACCGCACCCATCCCGACTGGATTCTGGGCGCGCCTGACCAGCTTCTGGGTCGCCAGCAGATGGTGCTGGATATGGCCCGCGAAGACGTGCGTGACCACCTCTTTGATGCGATCAGCGGTGTATTGGCCGCGCATGACATTTCCTATGTCAAATGGGACCACAACCGCGTCCTGCCTGTGGCGGATGCCGCCCAAGCGGCAGGCACTTACGCATTGATTGACCGCTTAACCCGCGCCCACCCGCAGGTCGAGATTGAAAGCTGCGCCTCGGGCGGTGGCCGAATTGATTTTGGCATCCTTGCACGAACGGGCCGCGTCTGGCTGTCCGACAGCAATGACGCCCGCGAGCGGCTGCGCATCCAGCATAACGCCGCGCTGTTCTTGCCCGCTGATGTAACAGGCAGCCATGTCGGCCCACGCCAGTGCCACACCTCGGGCCGCATCTTCGATATACGGTTTCGTGCATGGGTCGCCGCCCAACGCCACATGGGGTTCGAGATGGACCCACGGGAGTTGACGCCCGAAGAAGCGGCCATTCTGCGCGAGGTCACGCAATGGTGGAAAGACAACCGCGACTGGCGTAGCGGGGCGGACATTCTGCGTCTCGATAGTGCGGATCCGGCGGTGATTGCCGAGCAGCAACAGTCAGCCGACGGGTCGCGTTTCGTCGTTTTCGCAGGCGTTGCCGATACCTCGGCGCAGATGGTGCCACGCCCGCTGCGGCTGTGCGGGCTTGAGGCCGAGGCGACATACAGCCTATCCTTGCGCAATGGCGCGGATGCACCGGGCCTGTCGCGTGGAATGCCCTTGCTAAAAGAGCGCAGCATCGACATCAGCGGCGCATATCTGATGCACCACGGGATCACGCTGCCGTGGTCGTTCCCCGATACCATGTGGGTCATCGAGGGCCGCAAAGTTTGACACAAAACACAGGAGCCGCCCCGATGCAGGCCATTTTCCCCGATCTCAAAGATAAAAGCGTTTTCATCACGGGCGGTGGCTCTGGCATCGGTGCAGAGCTGACCGACGGGTTTATGGCCCAAGGCGCAAAGGTGGCGTTTGTACAGCGCTCGCCCGCTGGTGAATTCTGCGACGCGATGGAAGAAAAACACGGCCAGCGTCCGATGTTTATGCCCTGTGATATCAGTAACACAGACAGCCTGAAGGCCGCGATCGCCCAAGCGGACGAGGCGCATGGCCCGGTTACTATCCTCATCAACAACGCCGCCAATGACGCGCGCCACACGACTGAACAAGTGGATGAGGAGATGTGGGAGAAAAACACTGGCGTGAACCTGAAACCCTACTTTTTCGCCTGTCAGACAGTTGCGCAGAATATGCGTGCCGCAGGGGGCGGCGCAATCGTGAATATGTCCTCGATCAGCTACATCATGGGCAATGGTGACTACCCGCTGTACGTTATGGCGAATGGCGGGATCACCGCGCTGACCCGTGGCCTTGCGCGGGAGTTGGGGCCGGATGGCATCCGCGTGAACGCGCTGGCACCCGGGTGGGTCAAGACCGACAAACAGGCCCGCGAACACGGCTTTGATGATGTCGATGTGCAAAACGCTCACCTTGAAAAACAGTGTCTAAAGCGTGTTATCGCACCCGAGGATATTGTCGGGCCGGTGCTGTTTCTGGCCTCTGATACCTCCGCAATGATGACGGGGCAGTTGATGGCCGTCGATGGCGGCGTGGTCGTCACAGGATGAGCTGGGTTGCCGTAGACTGGGGCACAAGCCGCCTGCGCGCTTGGGTGCATGACGGTGATGATGTCACCGCGCTCAGCTCTGATGCGGGGATGGGAACGCTTGAGCCTGACGCTTTCGAGAAAGCGCTCATCCTTTTGATTGAGCCGTATTTGAGCGCAGATAAGGTAACGCCCGTGATTTGCTGCGGCATGGTTGGCGCACGCCAAGGCTGGGCCGAGGCCGCCTATGCGCCTGTGCCTGCCGCGCCGCCCGATGCGAACGGAGCTTTGCGGGTTGCCTCAGATGATCCACGGATCGAGGTCTATATCCTGCCCGGCATGTCACAGGCAAAACCCGCCGACGTGATGCGCGGTGAGGAGACACAGATTGCAGGGCTGATCGCCATCCGCCCCGACTTTGACGGTGTGCTGTGCCTGCCCGGCACCCATACGAAATGGGCGCATATCAGCGCGGGCGAAATCGTGAGCTTTGCCACCTTTATGACAGGTGAGATGTTTGCGCTGCTGTCGGGACAATCGGTTCTGCGCCACAGCCTTGGCGGCGATGGTTGGGACGATGACGCATTCACCACTGCCGTCACGGACGCAATGGCGCGGCCCGAACGGATCGGCTCCTCCCTGTTTTCCTTGCGGGCTGCATCGCTGTTGGAAGACTTGCCGCCCGCCACAGCGCGTGCGCGTTTGTCTGGCACGCTCATCGGGGTCGAGCTGGCGGCGGCGCGGCCCTACTGGCTGGGCCGCGAGGTTGTGTTGATCGGCGATCAAACGGTAACGTCGCCCTACGCCGCCGCCCTGTCTGCGCAAGGGGTCACCGCCGCCTGCGCCCCTGCGGATGAACTGACATTGCACGGCCTGCGCCGCGCCCATGCCACCTTGAAAGAGAGCTGAGATATGAGCCGCCCTTTGATCGCCATTCTGCGTGGCGTCACCCCCGACGAAGTCGTCCCCATCGGTCAAGCGATTATCAACGCAGGCATCACCACGATCGAAGTGCCGCTTAACTCGCCCGATCCCTTCACGTCGATCGGCAAGCTTGCGCAGGCATTTGGCGCGGAGGCCCTGATTGGTGCCGGCACAGTTCTGGATGTGACCCAAGTCGGCCAAGTGGCCGAGGCCGGCGGGAAGATCGTCGTGTCGCCCGACTGTAACCCCGCCGTGATTGAGGCCACCAAAGCGGCGGGTATGCAAAGCTTTCCCGGCGTGATGACCCCGACCGAAAGCTTCGCCGCGCTGCGTCACGGTGCCGACGGGCTGAAGTTCTTTCCCGGTAATCTGATCGGGCCATCGGGCCTCAAGGCGCTGCGTGCTGTCTTGCCGCCGGAAGTGGCGTGTTATGCCGTGGGTGGTGCCGCGCCCGATAACTTTGGCCTCTGGCTAGAGGCGGGTGCCGCGGGGTTTGGCATCGGCAGCGGGCTTTACCGCGCAGGGTTTGACGTCGAACAGGTGGCGCGGCGGGCGCAGACCATCGTCTCGGCCTATGACGCGCTGGTGGCGGCATGAGCATTTTCGATCCAACCGTTTGCACCCTTGGCGAAGGGCCGCTGTGGCACCCTGAACGCCAGTCGCTGTTCTGGTTCGACATCATCGAAAAGCGGCTGTATGGCGAGGGGCAGGTGCGGCAATTCGACGAACATGTCTCGGCTGCGGGGTGGATCGACCACGACAGGCTGTTGATCGCATCCGAGCGGCAGCTGTTCACCTACAACCTTGAGACGGGAGCGCAAGATCACGTGGCCCCGTTGGAGGCTGAAAACCCCGTGACCCGCTCCAACGACGGGCGGGCGGACCCTTATGGGGGTTTCTGGATCGGCTCGATGGGCAAGCAGGCCGAGCGCGGGGCAGGGGCGATCCATCGCTACTATCGCGGCACGGTGGAGACGCTATTTGACAACATAACAGTCTCTAACGCGATCTGCTTTTCGCCCGACGGGCAGTTTGCCCACTATACGGATACACCGACGCGCAGAGTGATGCGCGTCTCATTGGATGCAGAAGGCTGGCCCAAAGGCGCGCCTGAGGAATTCGTCAACACCAGCGCAGAAAAGCTGCACCCCGACGGGGCGGTCGTTGATGCCGAAGGCTGTTTGTGGGTGGCACAATGGGGCGCATCGCGCGTGGCGCGCTATGACACCAACGGCGATTTTATGGGCGCGGTCAGCGTCCCTGCACGGCAAGCAAGCTGCCCCACGTTCGGCGGCCCCGACCTCAGCACGCTCTACGTTACATCGGCAACGGCGGGGATGGGAGATGCGGCGGGCACGGATGACGGCAAAACCTTTGCAATAGAGACGCAAGCACGCGGCCAGCGCGAACATAGGGTGATTTTATGACCACACAAAAACGAACCCTCGGGGTGTGCTATTACCCCGAACACTGGCCCCGCAAAATCTGGGAAGAGGACGCCGCACGGATGGTAGAGGCGGGCCTGACGTGGGTCCGCATCGGTGAATTTGCCTGGTCGCGGCTGGAGCCGTCACAAGGCGATTACCGTTTTGGCTGGCTTGATGACGCGATAGAGGTGCTGGGTAAGGCGGGTCTGAAGGTTGTCTTGGGTACACCCACCGCCACGCCGCCGCGCTGGATTGTCGACAAACATCCCGACATGCTGGCGGTGGATGTTGACGGGCGGCCGCGTGGCTTTGGTTCGCGCCGCCATTACTGTTTCAGTCACGAAGGGTATAAGGCGGAGGCTGCAAAAATTGTGCAGCTGATGACCGAACGCTATGGCCGCAACCCTTATGTGGCGGCATGGCAGACGGACAACGAATACGGGTGCCACGCCACGACAATTTCTTATTCGGTGCCCGCACGCGATGCGTTTCGCGACTGGCTTAGGGGCCGCTATGGCGATGACATCGCCGCGCTGAATGAGGCGTGGGGCAATGTGTTCTGGTCGATGGACTATGACAGCTTTGACCAGATCGAATTGCCGAACCTCACCGTAACAGAGCCTAATCCAGCCCACAGCCTTGCATTTCGCCGGTTCAGCTCGGATCAGGTTGTGGCGTTCAACCGTGCGCAGGTCGAGATTATTCGCGCCCATTCGGGCCTGCCGATTGCCCATAACTACATGGGTAAGATCACCGACTTTGACCACTTTGCCGTGGGCGCTGATCTGGATATCGCAAGCTGGGACGCCTACCCGCTGGGCTTTCTGGACGAAAGCACCAGCTTTGATCCGGCGCACAAGCAAGCCTATGCGCGGCAGGGCGATCCCGATTTTCAGGCCTTTCACCATGATCTGTACCGTGCCGTTGGCAAGGCGGGAACAGGCGGTGGCCGATGGTGGGTGATGGAGCAACAACCAGGCCCCGTAAACTGGGCCCCGCACAACCCCGCGCCCTTGCCCGGAATGGTGCGCCTGTGGACATGGGAAGCTTTCGCTCACGGAGCCGAGGCGGTGTGTTATTTCCGCTGGCGGCAGGCTCCTTTTGCGCAAGAGCAGATGCACGCGGGCCTCTTGCGCCCCGACAGCGAAGAGGCCGCTGGCATGGCCGAAGTCTATGCCGTCGCCGAGGAGCTTTCCTCGGCTCCTGATGCACATGCGGTTCAGGCACCTGTTGCCCTGATGTTCGATTATGATGCTGATTTTGCGTGGAAGGTGCAGCCACACGCGCAAGGCCTCAGTTATTTCGAGCTGGTCTTTGCCCACTACCGCGCGCTGCGCAAGCTGGGCTTGTCGGTGGATATTGTGCCGCCCACCACGCAGGATTTTTCGGGTTACAGCCTCGTGCTGGTGCCGGGGATGATGCATGTAAGCGGCGCGTTAAAAGCGGCGCTGAATGCGGCAGAAATTCCTGTCGTCTTGGGGCCGCGCACAGGTGCGCGCACATCCGAGATGTCGATTCCAGTGCCGCTGCCCCCTGCGTGGTCGGGTCTGGACATCACCGTTACGGCCGTCGAAAGCATAAGGCTGCAAACGCCCGTCCCGCTTGCGCAGGGCGGCGCGTTTGTAAGCTACCGCGAGATGATCGAGAGCGGCGAGGCCGAAGTGCTCGAGCAAACAGGCGATGGCTGGCCCGCGTGGCTGCGCCAAGGGCATTTGAATTATCTCGCGGGTTGGGGTGACATGGACGCGCTGTGCCGCATTCTGGCGAGTATCTGCGAAGGGGCAGGGGTGCAAACCACTGTGCTGCCCGACGGATTGCGCTGCCGCGACACGGGGCGCGAGCGTTTCTGGTTCAACTACGACACCCATGCGCATCAGATCGACGGGCAGTTCTTTGGCCCCGTATCGGTCACGCGGCAGGCGCTTTAGCCTGTCAGCCCCAGCCGCGCTTGAAGCCGTGCCAGCACATCGTTTGGCACGGCAATATCATCGAAATACCCCATGACAGAGCCGTATTTGCCGTCAATATGCGCCAGCATCCCCGCCATAGCTTCCGAGGGGCTTTCGAGCAAAGTGGCGTAGCTTTCCACATCGCCCCCATTGGCGCGGGCACGGCTGAGGAAGCCTGCCACAAGGTCGGGGATATGGGCGGCGGTCAGGGTGTAGTCCTCGATAATATCGGCGGGGGCGGTACCAGCCAGCCCCAGCAGCAGGGCGGCAATGATGCCAGTGCGGTCTTTGCCTGCGGTGCAGTTGAACATCACGGTGCCTGCCTCGATCTGCGCCAGTCGGGTGAGGATGGTACAGATTGCCGGCCCTCGCGTCTCGATCGCGGTGATATACATGGTCAACAGCGGGTGGCCGTCGGGCACCTCGACTTCAGCCAACGCGGCGGGCGATAGCGCATCAAACAGCGGCAGGTTCACCCAGTCGATACCGCGCAGCGGTTCGAACCGGCTGGGCGCATCGCGGACCTCGCGGGCGGTGCGCAGATCAATCACCATGCGCAGGCCCTCGAACTGCATCCGCTCTGCCTCGCCATGCTCAAGCTGGTGCAGGCAGTCGGCGCGCAGGAAATGGCGCCACGGGATCGGCGCACCAGCGGCATTGAGGTAGCCGCCAAGGTCGCGGACATTGCACGCGCCGCGCAGGGTGAGGGTTCGGTCAGGGGTATGGCTCATGATAAACCCCTAGACCGCGCAGCGCAGGGGTTCAAGAACGCGCTGCATCTGCGTAGGGTGCGGCAGGTTAAGGGAGAATATTCGATGACAAGAGTTGCAGTGGTCACGGGCGCGGCTGGCGGGATGGGGCGGGCCATCGTGGAAAAGCTGATCGCAGACGGTTTGCATGTAATCGGCCTTGATATCGATGCGGGCGGTCTTGACGAGATGGCGAGCGATGGTTTTGACGGTATTGTTACGGACCTCACCAGTAAGCCAGCGATTGCCGCTGCCTTTGCCCGGATCGCCGCGCAACACGGCGGGGTCGATGCTTTGGTCAACAATGCCGGCACTTGTTTCATGTCCGAATTTCCCGACATTCCCGAGGATGAGTTCGAGCGGCAGATGGCGCTCAACTTCTCGGGCGCGTTCCATTGCTGTCAGGCGGCGATCAAGCTGATGGCGGAGCGGGACGGCGTGCGCAAAATCGTCAACATCTCGTCCAACGGGGCGTATAATTTCGATGCGTTTGATCCGCCGCATTACCGTGCGTCCAAGGCCGCCCTCGATACGCTGACAAAAGACCTTGCCCGCCGCTATGCCACGGAGAAAATCGCCGTGAACTCTATTGCACCCGCGATGACGGAAACGCCGCTGTTCGGAGTGGTGAGCAAAGAGGTGCTGGACAATGCCATTGCGCAAATGCCCCATGGCCGTGCGATGCAGCCGTCCGAGATTGCCGCATGGGTGAGTTTTCTGATCTCACCCGCCGGAGATGTCTCCAGCGGGAATGTGATCATCCTCAATCAAGGCCGCGATGTGCGTTAGGTGAACCAGTCGGGCGCTTTGCGCAGGGTTGGCCATTGCTCGGGCGAGTGGCCATAGATCACCATGGCATCCTTTGCGCGGGCCATCTCAAGTATCCGCGCTCCGTGGTGGATGGCGAGTGGTACGTCCCATGACCCCGCAAAGCCCTCGTCCACCTCTGACGCACGGCTGATCGCATCAGAGGTGAGCAGGACAGCACCCGTCTGCGGTAACTCCAACATAAAAGCCAATTGTCCGGGCGCATGACCGGGGCAGAGCAGCACGTCGAACCCGTCGCCCAAGGCAAAGTCCTGCGTCACCGTGATATACTCCGCATCGGGCCAGTCGAGCGGCTGTTTGCCCGACCAATACATCGGCTTTGGCAAATCACGCTCGGCCCGCGCGATCAGGATGGGGGCGTGGGGGCATAGGTCCATGTGGCCGACGTGGTCGATGTGGGTGTGGCTTTGGATCATCAGGGTGATGTCGCGTGGGGTCAGCCCCAGCTTGGCCAGTTGCGCGGCTGGCATATTGTCGGGCGTGACCGACAGCACGCGGCCAAAGCTCCCCAACGCGTCCTCATCCGTGGCGGCCTGCGCGTCGATGGCGTATTTTGCGGGAAAGCCTGTGTCGATCAGCACTGTCTCATCCGCGTCGGTCTGGATCACGTATCCGCAAATCCCGATCACGCGGCCATTGGCATGGACTTGGAACAGGCCATAATCCAGCACGGCAAGACGAATGGGTTTGCCCTTGAGGCGCACATGGTTTTTCATGGGCAAAGCAAACGGGGGGCAGGCATGAAAGTCAAGATACACAGGTTGTTTGAATATCTGCTGGAAACCACGCAGGCCGCGCCCGAGGCGATTGTCGGCTTCTCTTTGGCACAATCGCCAAAGTTGGGTGATTTCTTGGATGATCTCGACCCTGATATGCCGCTTGATTGGAACAACCGCGACTTCAGCGGCCTGCCAGAGCTGAAAGACCACATCCTGCGCCAGGCAGGACTGACGGGTCATTGCTCGCCCGCCGATGTGCTGATCACGGCAGGGGCTGCCGAGGCGAACTATCTGGCAGTCATGCAACTGCTGCAACCAGACGACGAGATCGTGATCGAGCGGCCCGGCTGGCCGCAGGCCCAAGTGCTGGCCGAGGCGATTGGCGCAAAGGTGGTCGAGGTTGCCCGCGAGGAGCACAACGACTGGCGTCTCCCGCTGGACCGTCTGGCCGATGCGATCACGCCCAAGACCAGAATGATTTTTCTGACCAATCCCAACAATCCAACGGGCGATATGCTGGACGCGTCCGAGCTGGAGCAGATTGTGGCGATGGCCGACCGCGTGGGCGCGTGGCTGTTGGTGGATGAGGTTTACGCAGGTCTTGAGTGGGACGGCCCGCGTGCGCCGTCGGTGGCGGGGATGTATGCGCGGGGCATCACCACAGGCTCGGTCAGCAAGGCGTTGGGGTTGCAGGGGTTGCGCACGGGCTGGATCATATGCCCCGATGCAGGCCTGATCCGCGATGCGGTGATCCTGCGTGAGAACGCGTCCGAGATCATGAACATCATGGGCGAGGTCATTGCCGAGGTGGCTTTGCGCGAAGCACGCTATGATACCGCCCTTGCCCAAGCGCGGGCAGACGGGCAGGCGCATCTGGCAAAGCTCGAGACTTGGATCGCGGCCCAAGAGGGGCTGGAGTGGGTCCGTCCACGTGCGGGTCTGATCGGGTTGGGCCGCCTGCCGCAGGGCATCGACAGCGACGCCTTTGTGCAATTCATGCTTGCCGATCCGTACCGCACCTTTGTCTTGCCAGGCAGCGCATACGGCCAGCCGCATCATATCCGTTTGGGCGTGGGCGGCGGCGCGGGTGTCAAGCTGGAGCAAGGGCTGAACCGCTTGGCAGATGGCTTGCGCGCCTATCCAAAGACCTAGATTGCGCTGCGTCTTCCTTTATCGCGGAAAATGCGCTTAGGTAGGTGGATACCCACCATTTTATGCGGGAAGGCGGCCAGTGTTGAATTTCACCCTCAAGCAGCTGCGATATGTCGAAGCGACGGGGCGGCTTGGCTCTATCGCCAATGCTGCGACAGAGCTGAACATATCGCAATCCTCGGTCACGGCGGCGATCGGATCGTTCGAGAGCCAGATCGGTTTCGACATGTTTGTGCGCACGCCCGCCAAAGGGATCAGCGTGACGCCCGCAGGCCATGAGACGCTGAAGTTGATCCGCACCTTCATCACCCAAAGCCGCCAGTTCGAGGCAGAGGTGCTGGCCATTGGCGGCGATGCCACAGGCTCGGTCCGGATTGCGTGTTATGCCACGGCGGCGGCCTCCTTTCTGCCGCCGATCCTCAAGACCTTTAAGGCGGCCTATCCGAAAACTTCGATCAAGTTTTTGGAGGGCAACATGGACGCAACCTCCAATTACCTCAAAAGCGGCGAGGCCGATTTGTCGTTCACCTATGAGGAATCGCTCGAAGAGCGTCAGGATTTCACCCCGCTTTTTTCCGCCCCGCCTTATGCGTTGTTGCCTGCGGATGACCCGCTGGCGCAAGGCAGCTCTGTGTCATTGGCCGAACTGGCGGACAAGCCGATGATCCTGTTGGACCTGCCGCGTACAAAAGCCTACTTCGGCGGCATTTTTGAGCAAGCGGGCCTAAAGCCCAACCTTGTGCATTCCACCCGTTCGGTCGAGATTGTGCGCGCTTTGGTCTCGGGCGGGCACGGGTATTCGCTGCTTAATATCTGCCCACCTGACGGGCGCGGCGATGACACGCGGTTTCGCGCTTTGCCTGTGCGCGACAAGACGCGTGCGCCTGTTTTCGGCATTGTCACCATGGCCGATACGCGCCAGCCGCCCATCGTCAAAGCCTTCATTGATCAGTGTATCGACCTGAAAAACGCGGGAGTCTTTGAGGAAATTACTATCAAATAGGCAGTTTGCCTTCCCCCATGAAATATTTGAACGAAATGTATTAAAACTGTTTTGTGATAGAACGGGGCTACGCTAGGCTTTTCCCAATTACATAAAAAATGTTTAAAAATAGGGGAAAACCAATGAATAGAATCGTAAAGAATCTTGCCATGGCCACGGCGATTGCCGCGACCTTTGCGGGCGGCGCCTATGCGGACGAGCCGAAAATGGGCGGCACGCTTGTGACCACTTTGGGGTCAAATCCGCGGAACCTGAACTCGGCCGTGCAGTCTGGGATTGTGACAGGATTTCCAGGTGCGCAGCTCTTTGCGTCGCCCATGCGTTATGACACCGATTGGACCCCGCAGCCCTATCTGGCGGAATCGTGGGAGACGTCAGAGGACGGCCTGACCATCACGCTGAACCTTGTGAAGAACGCCAAGTTCCACGACGGCATGCCGCTGACCTCTGAAGATGTCGCTTTTTCCGTCGACGTGATAAAGGCGAACCACCCGTTCAAATCCATGTTCGCGCCTGTGGAAAGCGTCAGCACACCTGATGCGCATACCGCCGTCCTGAACCTTTCCAAACCACACCCTGCCATTATGCTGGCAATGTCGGGTCAGTTGATGTCGATCATCCCCAAGCATATTTACGGCGACGGTGCGATCTCAGACGTCAAGGCGCACCCGCGCAACAATGAAAACGTCGTAGGCTCCGGCCCGTTCAAACTGACCGAATTCAAAAGCGGTGAGCATGTTATTCTCGAGCGGTTCGACGACTTCTTTATCGATGGCCGTCCTTACCTCGACAAAATCGTTATGCGGATCATCACGGATCCTGCGGCCCGCGCTATTGCGTACGAGAACGGAGAGCTGCACATGGGCGCGTTTGAATCGCTGCCCCGCATCATTAACCGTCTCAAGAAAGTCGATAGCCTGACGGTCACGCCAAACGGCTATGGTGCCATTGGTCCGATCAGTTGGCTGGCGATGAACACGACCAAAGGTCCGCTAACGGATGTGAAAGTGCGCAAGGCGATTGCCTATGCGGTAGACAAAAACTTTGTGCATAAGGCGTTGATGCAAGGCACCGCCGCAGACAGCACATCGGGCATCCACCCCGATAGCCCGTTCTATGCTGCGCAAGAAGGCTATGACGTTGATCTGGAGAAATCAGCCGCGCTGCTGGACGAGGCAGGCTTTCCCGTCAAAGACGGCTCGCGCATGTCGCTGACCATCGACTTCGGCTGGCCCGGCGTGAAAGCCGAGGTTGAGTATGTCAAAGCGGCGCTGAAGAAGGTGAACATCGACGTTGAAGTGCGCGCCTCTGCCGACTTCCCCACATGGGCCAAGAAGATGGGCTCGGGCGATTTTGATCTGTCGTGGGATACCGTGTTCAACTGGGGCGATCCGGTGATCGGGGTGCACCGCACATATGACAGCACGAACGTGTTCAAAGGCGTGTGGTCCAATACCCAAGGTTACGCCAACCCCCGCGTGGACGAGCTGATGGCGATGGCGGCGGTTGAGGCCGACCCCGCCAAGCGCACGGCGCTTTATGCAGAGTTCCAAGCGATCGTCGCTGACGAGCTGCCAGTGTATCACGTCAACACCGTGCCCTATCACACGATCTATAACACGGAAAAAGTAGGCAACCCACCGATCGGGATTTGGGGTACGTCAACGCCGATTGACCAGACCTACCTGAAGTAACCCATTGGTGCGCGGCGGGCTCAGGTCTGCCGCGCAATCTTTCGTCTGATAGAAAAGACCCGCCCCTGTGATATCTTTCCAGAGCCTTTTCACGCGCCTGTTCTATGCCGCGATCCTGTTGCTGGCTGTGCTGGTGCTCAACTTTTCGATGATGCATCTGGCGCCGGGTGATGTGGCCGACACGATCAGCCAGTCGATGGGCGGCGCGGATGAGGAGCTATTGAATCAGATCCGCGCAGATTACGGTCTGGACCAGCCCTTCATCGTGCAGCTTGGCCGCTACATCGGTGGCGTGCTGCAGTTCGATCTGGGCTATTCGTTTTTCTACAACAAACCCGTGACCGCGCTGATCCTCGAGAGGTTGCCCGCCACGCTGCTGCTGGTGTTTGTGGCGCAAATCCTCGCGCTGTTCATCGGTGTGATCCTTGGCGTGATCTCGGCCCGCAAGCCCAACGGCATCGCCAGCCACTTCGTCACGATCCTCGCGCTCTTTGGCTATTCGGCACCGGTATTCTGGACAGGTATTTTGTTGCTCATTGCATTCTCGCTTAAGATCCCGCTGTTCCCTGTTGCGGGGATGCGCGACGTCACCATCGAGGGCGGCTTTTTCAGGCATTTCATCGACGTGGTCCGCCATATGGTCCTGCCCGTCATCACGCTCGGCTCGATCTTCCTCGCACTCTACTCGCGCCTGTCGCGGGCCACGATGATGGAGGTTTTGGGCTCGGACTATGTGCGCACGGCCAAGGCAAAGGGCCTGTCGGAGCGTGAGGTCGTCTATAAACATGCGCTGAAAAATTCGCTGTCGCCGGTGATCACGCTGGCGGGTTTGCAGTTCTCTGCCGTGATCTCGGGCGCGGTGCTGGTCGAGGCGGTGTTCAGCTGGCCGGGCCTTGGCACGCTGGCGTTCCAATCGATCATCGCACGCGACACGCCGACTATTCTGGGCATCCTTTTCTTCTCGGCGTTGGTGGTGATCGTGGGCAATATCCTGACGGACATCGCGCTGAAATTTGTCGATCCACGGATGAGGGGCAAGGGATGAGCGATCGTGTAAACATCGAGACCGAGGCCCCCCCCGTTGCTCGCCATCCTGCGGCCGAAGCGTGGGAGATGTTTCGCCGCAACCATGCGGCGATGATCGCGCTTGTTGTGCTGTTTGGCATTATTCTGGTGGCGATCTTCGGTCCCTATATCTATCCTACCGATCCATTCGATATGGTCTGGGCGCCGTTCTCGCCCCCTGGTGTCGACGGCTTCATTCTAGGCACTGACTATTTGGGCCGTGACCTGTTGGCGGCTATCATCCATGGGGCCCGCGTTTCGATCTTGATCGGTCTGGCGGCGGCGCTGATGTCGGTGTTCATTGGCGTGACCGTAGGCGCACTGGCGGGGTTCTATCGCGGCTGGGTCGAAGAAGTTCTGATGCGCATAACCGAATTCTTCCAAGTGCTTCCCACGCTGTTGTTTGCCATGGTCATTGTCGCCCTCTTCGGCGCGTCCCTGCCCATGATCACGCTTGCCATTGGTGTCGTCAGCTGGACCGCCGTGGCGCGGATCACGCGGTCTGAATTCCTGCGGATCAGGGGTCTTGAATACGTCACCGCTTCGCGGGCTTCGGGCGCAAAGAATGCCAAGCTGATGTTCCGCATCATCCTGCCCAACGCGTTGCCCCCGATCATCGTTCAGGCCGCCCTCATGGTCGGCTCGGCGATTTTGTTCGAGGCGGGTCTGTCCTTCCTTGGCCTCACCGACCCCAACGTCGTGTCGTGGGGGCAGGTGATCGGATCGAACCGTCAATACATCCTCGACGCGGGCTATACCGTGACCTTCCCCGGCATTGCGATCTTTGTGACCGTGCTTGCGATCTCATTGGTCGGTGACGGCCTGAACGACGCCCTTAACCCGAAACTGAGACAGAGATGACCGCGCCCTTGCTGAAAGTCGAAAACCTGCGGATCGAGCTTACGACCCGCGCAGGTGTGGCCCCCGTGATCGACGATCTGTCGTTCGAACTGGGCGCGGGCGAGAGCATCAGTTTTGTGGGCGAAAGCGGTTGCGGTAAGTCCATGACCGCCCTTGGCATTATGGGGCTGCTGCCGGACAAGATCGGGCGCATCGCATCAGGCTCTATCGCGTTTAACGGTGAAGAGCTGAGCACCGCGCCAGAGGCCCGCATGCGCCAGATACGCGGCAATGACATTTCGATGATTTTTCAGGAACCGATGACCTCGCTCAATCCAGTTTATACAGTGGGCGAGCAGATTGCCGAGGTGCTGCGCGCCCACCAGAACCTTAGCAAACCCGCCGCATGGGCCAAAGCGATTGAGCTGCTGGACGCCGTGCGCATCCCTAACGCGCAGCGGCGCGTGAACGACTACCCGTTCCAGATGTCGGGCGGCCAGCGCCAGCGCGTGATGATCGCGATTGCGCTGGCGTGCGAGCCGAAGATCCTCATCGCGGATGAGCCGACGACGGCATTGGATGTCACCGTGCAGGCGCAGATTTTCGATTTGCTCAATGACCTAAAACGTCAGACAGGCACAGCGATCATTATGATCACCCACGATATGGGCGCAGTGGCCGAAATGGCGGAACGCATGGTCGTGATGTACGCGGGCCGCAACGCAGAACAAGGCCCCGTCGAGCAGATCATCGACCACCCGCGCCACCCCTACAGCCGGGGCCTGATTTCGTGCGTGCCGCACATCATGGCCACGCTGACCGAAGAACGCCTGCCCCTGACCGAGGTTGCGGGCATCGTTCCGTCGCTGCGCGAGTTCGGCAAAAACCAGTGTCTGTTTGCATCGCGCTGCACCATGGTCAGCCAGAAATGTCTGGACGCCCGCCCGCCCGAGGTTGCCTTTGACGGTGGCCAGATGTCGGCCTGCTGGCATGCGGAGGAGGTGTGATGGGAGATAATCTTCTGGATGTCCAAGACCTGACCGTGCGCTTCTCCGTAGGGGGCGGGGGGACTTTCGGCAAGCCGAAGTACCTTTACGCCGTCGATGATATCTCGTTCCAGATCAAGCGCGGCGAGACGCTGGCGATTGTGGGCGAAAGCGGTTCGGGCAAGACAACGGCAGCGCTGGCCGTGGCGCGTCTGGTTGAGGCTTACAAAGGCCGCGTCGATCTGGACGGCACCGATTTTCTGAAGCTGGAGGAGGAGGATCTGCGTCAGGCCCGCGCCAAGATGCAGTTCATTTTCCAAGACCCGTATTCCAGCCTGAACCCCCGCGTGCGCGCCGAAAAGATCGTGCGCGAACCGCTCGACAACCTCGACACTGTGCCAGAGGCCGAGCGTCAGGAGATCGTGGACAAACTCTTTGAAGCGGTGGGTCTGCACCCTGAGCAACAGCGCCTGTTCCCGCACCAGTTCTCGGGCGGGCAACGGCAACGGATCGGGATTGCCCGTGCGCTTGCCACCCAGCCCGACCTGATTATCTGTGACGAGCCTGTCTCGGCGTTGGATGTGGCCGTGCAGGCGCAGATCCTCAATCTGCTGCGCAAGTTGCAGGCGGATTTCGGGCTTACCTTCCTGTTTATCAGCCATGACTTGGGCGTGGTGCAGCACATGTGCGACAGCATCGCCGTCATGTATATGGGCAAGGTTGTGGAGTACGCGGACCGTCTGTCGCTGTTCAACAACCCGCTGCATCCCTATACGGTGGCGTTGCTGTCTGCCGTGCCATCGGTGGATAAAAAGCGCCGCGAGGCGACCAAGCGCATCCTCATCCCAGGTGATCCGCCCGACCCGCTTGCCCTGCCTACGGGTTGCCGCTTTGCCAACCGCTGCCCTGTCGCGCAAGACCGCTGCCGCTCTGAACAGCCCGCGCTGCGCGAGGTGGGAAAGGGTCACAAGGTTGCTTGTCATCTGGTGGACGAACGCGCCATCGCCCCGCTCTAAAGCGACGATTTCTGCGTGCCACTTGCCTGTGTGATCCTAGTCGATGACGTGTAACGGGGCGCGTGATTTGTCGTTTTCTGCCTTCGCAATCTTGGCAGCAAGGCGGATGAATTCCTTTTGCTCTTGTTCGGTAAGGCTGGGGAAAATCGCCGCCTGGCATTGCGCTACAACAGGTCTGAGCTGTTCCAGAACATGTGCCCCGTCGGTCGTCAGCGACAAGACGCGTGCGCGCCTGTCATCGGGGTTTGTCGTCCGCGCCACGAAACCTTTGCTCACTAAACGGTCGACCACACCGCCAATGGTGGCGCGGTCGAATGCTATCGCGCCGGCAAGGGTTGCCTGATCAATGTTGGGGTGGTCGTGAATCGTCGCTAACGCGGCGTATTGCGGTGAGGTCAGATCGGTGCCCGCGCTTTTCATATGCTGTGCAAATACCGATGACGATATTTGTTGAAGGCGCCGGATCAAATTACCGGGCATTGAGTATATATCGGACATGTCAGGATAATATGCGCCGTTGCCGGTTTGACAAGATTAGATAAACAGGGCCCCCTGTTGCGGCTGGCAAAAAAAAGGATGACCTGTAAAAATAGTTATGCCATATATCTATTTATTCGCTTAGCTTGGAAAAGCTGCGGGCACAAAAATGACCGGGGCGAAACGGCTTTGGCAACAGGATGCAATGTTATCCACTGCGGTTCTAGGGAGGAACTTACATGACGACGAAATTTATCAAGGGATTGCTGGGCGGCGTTGCTGCAACTGCGATCATGGCATCAGGCGCGATGGCACAAGAAGTCACACTGAAGCTGCACCAGTTCCTGCCCGCGCAGGCCAATGTGCCAAAGCTGATCCTGGACGTTTGGGCCGACAAGATCGAGGCCGCCTCCGAGGGCCGGATCAAGATTGACCGCTTCCCTTCCATGCAGTTGGGTGGCAAGCCGCCGGAGTTGCTGGATCAGGCGATTGACGGTGTGGCCGATGTGGTCTGGACCGTGGTCGGTTATACGCCGGGTCGTTTCCCGTCTACCGAAGTGTTTGAGCTGCCGTTCATGGTCGAAGATGCGCGTGCTGCGTCCTGCGCCTATTGGACGATGTTCGAAGAGCACATGGAAGACACCGAATTCAAAGGCGTGAAAATCCTCGGCACATGGGTCCACGGCCCCGGCATGTTCCACACCGCTGATCCTGTTGAGACACCTGCCGATCTGGAAGGTATGAAAATCCGCGGCGGCTCGCGTCTGGTGAACCAGTTGCTGACGCTTGCGGGTGCGACACCTGTTGGCATGCCGGTGCCTGCGGTGCCTGAGGGCCTGTCCAAAGGCGTGATCGACGGCACAACAATCCCGTGGGAAGTGACCGGCGCGTTGAAAGTGCCAGAGCTGGTAGAGAACCACACAGAGTTTGAAGGCCCCGCACTGTATAACCTCGGCTTCGTGCTTGCCATGAACGAAGGCGTGTTCAACGGCATGTCCGCCGACCTTCAGGAAATCGTCGAAGCAAACTCCGGCATGAACTTTTCTGTCTTCGCAGGTGGTGTGCAGTCGGACGCGGATGGTCCTGCGCGTGAAGTCGCGGTCGAGATGGGCAACAACATCGTGACAGTGACCGACACGGCCGCCTGGTCTGAGCTGGTGAACCCGCTTTATGACACGTGGTTGGCTGACATGAAGGGCAAGGGCCTTGATGGTCAGGCGCTGATTGATCAGGCCAAAGGTCTGATGACAGGCGAATGCGCCGGCGCCACAGGCAAGCTGTAAAAAGCCGCTTTGAAAAGAATGTGCCGCAGCCCATAACGGGTTGCGGCGCCCATTGGCCTGCCTTGGGGGAGGGGCGACGATGTATCAGCTTATGGACCGGCTTGCCCGCTTTTTCGCTATCCTCGGCGGAATTGTTCTGTCCCTTTTGATAGTGCAGACCTGTCTGTCGATTTTGGGGCGCACCATTAACACCATTTTGCACAGTGATGTCGTGCAAGCCGCCGCACCGGATCTCGCGTCCGCGCTGCTGTCTACGGGTGTCAGCTCAATCAACGGCGCGTTCGAGATGGTCGAGGCGGGGATGGCCTTTGTGATCTTTGCCTTCCTTCCGCTGTGCCAGATCAGCGGGGCGCATGCCTCGGTCGACATCTTCACCTCCCGACTGCCCGCAAGGATCAACACATTCCTGCGCGCAATAATCGAGGTCATCTTTGCCTTGGTCATCGTGATCATCGCATGGCAATTGTTGCACGGAATGCTAAGCAAACTGCGCACGGGCCAAACGACCCTTATCCTCGAATTTCCGGTCTGGTGGCCCTACGCGCTGAGCCTGATCGCGGCAGTCGCTTCTGCGATCATCGCGGTCTACGTCGCCGCCTCGCGGGTAGCAGAGCTTGCCCTCGGCCGCCAGATCCTACCCACCGAACTGGAGGCAGAGCATTGAGCGATATCACCATCGGGCTGCTGTCCTTTCCTGCCCTTCTTGTTCTGATCTTTCTGCGTATGCCCATCGGGCTTGCGATGTTTTTGGCGGGGCTTGTCGGGCTGACCGTTATTTCGGGTGATACGACACTGGCCTTTGCGCGGCTCAAGTCTGAAACCTTCACGACCTTCTCCAGCTACTCGCTGTCGATCATTCCGATGTTCTTGCTGATGGGGCATTTTGCGACCTTGGGCGGGATGAGCAAAGCCTTGTTCAAAGCCGCCGAGAGTTTTCTGGGCCACCGCCGCGGTGGTGTGGCGATGGCGGCTGTGGGCGCTTGTGCGGGGTTTGGTGCCATCTGCGGGTCGTCCCTTGCCACCGCCGCCACGATGAGCCGCGTCGCCCTGCCAGAGCTGCGCCGCTATGGATATTCGGGTGGATTTTCCACCGCGACGCTGGCGGCGGGCGGCACGCTGGGTATCCTGATCCCGCCGTCTATCGTGCTTGTGATCTATGCCATCCTGACCGAACAGAATATCGCAAAGCTGTTTCTGGCGGCCTTCATCCCCGGTATCCTTGCCGCGCTGGGGTATATGATCACCATCTCAATCTATGTGCGTTTGCACCCCGATTCTGCAGGCACCCGTCCGCGCGCGCCCTACGCCGAGCGGCTGCGCGCCATCATCGCGGTCTGGCCCGTTTTGCTGGTGTTCATCGCCGTCGTCGGCGGCATCTACCAAGGCGTGTTCACCCCGACCGAAGGCGCAGCCGTTGGCGCGTTCGGCACCGGCCTTATTGCGTTCCTTGGGGGCGGCCTGACCCGTGCCACCCTGTCCGAGAGCTTTTACGTTACCGCCCGTTCAACGGCGATGATCTTTTTCATCGTGTTGGGTGCGGCATTCTACAACGGGTTTCTCGCCCTCACCCAATTGCCGCAAGAGGCGGCGGCATGGGTGGGCGACAGCGGGTTCAGCCCGTGGACCGTGCTGATCATCATCCTTGTCTTCTATCTGTTGCTGGGGTGTCTGATGGACAGCCTCTCGATGATCTTGCTGACAATCCCGATCTTCTGGCCCATCGTGCTGGAGCTTGATTTCAACCTTGTCAGCATGGTCGATCTGCAATCGGCACGCCTGTCTGATATGATCGCGGCAGGCAAGGAAATCCCTGCCGCCCTGCTGGCCGAGGCGCAAGCCATGCTTGCCAATGGCCAAGAACTTAGCCGCGAGATGACCCGCGAGATAAAATTGCGCGGCGTATCCGAAGGGGCGCTGAACCGCATCAACATCGAACGCACGGCGATCTGGTTCGGCATTCTGGTCCTGATCGTGGTCGAGGTCGGGTTGATCACGCCGCCTGTGGGCATGAACCTGTTTGTCATTAACGCGATGGACCGCAAAACCCCCATGGTCGAGACGTATAAAGCCGTCATGTATTTTGTCGGCTCTGACCTGCTGCGCGTTGTTGTGCTGGTCGCGTTTCCGATCATCACGTTGATCCTGTTACCTATCTAAAGGAGTTTTTGAACATGAATATCGAAGGACAGGTTGCCCTTGTTTCCGGCGGGGCCAGCGGTCTTGGCGAAGCCACGGCGCGCCATCTGGCATCCCTTGGCGCACAAGTCGCCATTCTGGACCGTGACGGCGAACGCGCAGCCAAGGTGGCCGCGGACATCAACGGCTTTTCGCAACAATGCGACATTACCGACGAACAGGCCGTCGCGGCGGGCGTCACAGCAGCCAAAGCGCATTTCGGTGACGCACCGCGCATCATCGTGAACTGCGCGGGCATCGGTGTTGCGGCGCGGATCGTCGGGCGCGAGGGCAAAGTCTCGACCCCGCTGTTCCGTCAAGTTCTCGAGGTGAACCTGTTTGGCACCTACAACGTGATGACTTATGCCGCCCAAGCGATGATGGACCTGCCCCCGCTGGATACAGGTGAGCGCGGCGTGATCATCAACACCGCCTCTGCCGCCTATGAGGACGGGCAGATCGGGCAAGCCGCCTACGCCGCGTCCAAAGGTGCGATTGCGGCGATGTCGCTGCCTGCGGCGCGTGAGTTTGCAAAGATGGGTGTGCGGGTGATGACCATCGCACCGGGTCTGTTCCACACCCCGATGATGGAAGGTCTGCCACCTGAAACGGTCGAAGGCATCGTGGCCAACATCCCGTTCCCGCACCGTTTGGGGCAACCCGTTGAATACGCGCATCTTGCCGCTGACATTGTGCAGAACGCCTATCTTAACGGCACGGTGATCCGCCTAGACGGCGCTGTGCGCCTGCCTCCGAGGTAATGTAATGACTTTGATCAAACGGGAAATCGACGGCGCCATCGCTACGATCACGATGAACCGGCCCGAAAAACGCAATGCCATGTCGGACGCCTTCATCGACGCGCTCGAGGAGGCCTTTACCACACTGCCCGACGCGGTGCGGGTGGTTATCCTGACAGGGACGGCGGGGCATTATTGCTCAGGCTTGGATTTGACAGAACACAAAGAGCGCAGCGCGGAGGAGGGGATTTACCATTCCCGAAACTGGCACCGCATCCTTGACCAGATCCAACTGGGCGGCCGGCCCGTCGTCAGTGCGATGTTCGGCGCGGTCATTGGTGGCGGACTTGAGATTGCCGCCGCGACCCATGTGCGCATTGCAGAGCCATCGACGATTTTCCAACTGCCCGAAGGGCGGCGCGGCATCTTTATCGGTGGTGGAGCGTCTGTTCGTGTGGGGCGCATCCTGGGGGCAGACCGGATGACGGAAATGATGCTGACGGGCCGGAAATACAACGCGGACGAAGGCCTGCGGCTGGGCCTTGCCCATTACGCAGTCGCGGAAGGCGAAGCGATGGAGCTGGCCCGCACATTGGCAGGCAAAATCGCACGCAATGCACCTTTGTCGAATTACTTCATGGTGCAGGCTTTGACGCGGATCGAAGACATGTCGAAATCCGACGGGCTGTTCACCGAAAGCCTGTGTGCCGCGCTCTCCCAAACAACGCCCGACGCCCAAGAGGGGCTGCACGCGTTTTTGGAAAAACGCGCCCCCAAGTTTCGCTGATGCGACACCTCGATGCATGCCTTCGTCGTCTGAGAAGTTACAGAATGTGGCGCACGAACAGAGCGATCGTTCCGCGGCTGAATGCTGTTCTTGCAGATCACGGGCTGCGTCGCACCACCTTTGCCACGTTGGCAGTCGTCGTTGAAAACCCCGGGCTGCACCAAGGTGCCGTAGCCGAAGCCCTTGCGATCGAGCGGCCCAACTTCGTGCAGATCGTGGATGAGTTGGAGAAGGCTAATTTGCTGTCGCGCGAAAGGGCGCCGGACGACAAACGCGCCTACGCGCTGAAACCGACGCAGGCAGGTGTGCAGCTTTACCGCAGGACCCATAGGGAGGTCCGTAAATATGATGAGGCACTGATCGACGGTTTGTCCAAAAGTGAGCTGGACACATTGGACAGGGTTCTTGGCGTTATCACTGCAAACATGGAAATGATGGAGGCTGAGGATGGATACTAAGTACCGTTCCCATGATGTGACCCGCATTGACCGCGCTGACGGCACGATCTTGCTGCGGTCAAACGGGACGCTTGGCAGTGTTGCAGAGCGGACGACAGACTGGCTTGATCATTGGGCTGAGGTGACGCCAGATGCGGTGTTCCTTGCCGAACGCTCTGGCGCGGGGTGGCACGAGGTGACCTTCGCCAGCGCGCGTGCGCAGGCGCGCGGACTTGCCGCGGGGTTGCTGGATCTTGGGCTTGGGCCTGATGCGCCGATCCTGATTGTGTCCGGTAACAGCGTGAACCACGGGCTGCTGGCGCTGGCCGCGCAATACATCGGCGCGCCAATTGTCCCACTGGCCGAGCAATACGCCCTGATCCCGGACGCCCGCGTGCAGATTGATTTCGTCGCGGGACTGGTAAAGCCCGCTGCCGTCTTTGCCGACGATGGCGATGCTTTGGCTGATGTGCTGGCGCGGGATGTTTTTGTGGGTGTCCACAAGCTGGTGGGACGTGGCGGTGGGGCCGATGCAAAGCCGCTTGCTGCGCTGGCCCGTGTGAACGGCGATATAACGCACGCCCACGCACAGGTAGGCCCCGACACGGTGGCCAAGATTTTGATGACCAGCGGCTCCACCTCGGCGCCCAAAGGCGTGCCGACTACGCACCGCATGATGTGCGTAAATCAGGCGCAGATTGCCTATGGTTTGCCGTTCCTCACAACCCGCCCGCCCGTAATTGTGGATTGGCTGCCGTGGAACCACGTCTTTGGCGGCTCGCATAATTTCAACATGATGCTGGCCAATGGCGGCGCACTGTATATCGACAGTGGTAAACCCGTCCGGCATCTGGTGGGCAAGACGCTTGAGAATATGAAGCTGAAATCGGCCACGATGGCGTTCAACGTTCCGCTCGGCTTTGCGATGCTACGCGATGCGCTCAAGGCGGACGCGGCCCTGCGCTACAGTTTCTTTGCCGAGCTGGACATGCTGTTCTACGCAGGTGCCAGTCTGGGGCAGGACGTCTGGACCGATCTGGAGGACATGGCCCGCGAAGTGCGCGGTGACATCCCTCTCTTTACCTCCTCTTGGGGCCTGACCGAGACAGCGCCCGCGGGCCTGTTGCAGTACCAGCCCACCAACCGTTCGGGCGTTGTGGGCGTGCCGCTGCCGCAAGTGGACATCAAGCTGATCCCCGACGAAGACATGCGCTGCGAAGTGCGCATCAGCGGGCCAAGCGTGTTCAAAGAATACCTGAACGCGCCTGAACAAACGGCGGATGCTTTCGACGAGGAAGGATTTTACAAAACCGGCGATGCGATGCTGTTTGTCGACCCTGACAACGCCGATCTGGGGATGCGCTTTGATGGCCGCATCTCGGAGGAGTTCAAGCTGGTGTCGGGCACATGGGTGCGGGCGGCCAACGTGCGCATGGATGTGCTGGGCGCGTTGGCGGGCATTGTCGGCGATATCATCATCACCGGTGCGGACCGTGGCGACATCGGCCTGCTGATCGTGCCGTCTGTCGCCATGCGCGAAGCGCCCGATACGGTTGATTTGGACGGCGCGCTGCTGTGCCCCTCGGTTGCCGAAGACCTGCGCACCAGGCTGTCGGCCATCGGCGGCTCCAGCTCGACCCGCATTGCGCGTGCCCTGATCCTGACCGAACCCCTGTCGATGCCAGACGGAGAAGTGACGGCAAAAGGCAGCATCAATTTCAAGAAACTCATGACGCGTCGCGCGGGCCTTCTGGAACGGCTTTATGACGACGCGGACCCCGCGACCCTTCTGATGGAGAAGACATCAAAATGATTGACCTGAACAAAATTCGCGCAATCGACATTCACTCCCACGCCGAGGAACCCTGCGGGTGCCACTCGGACGACGGCTATGATGATTTGCAATCGACAATGGCGAAATACTTCCGCGCCCCGTGGGAGCACCCGCCAACGATCCCCGAAACCGCTGCCCACTACCGCGCCCAAAACATCGCTGCCGTAATCTTTCCCGTCGATGCCGAGCGTGAGACAGGCTATCGCCGCTATTCCAACGACGAGGTCTTCGAGCTGGTCAAACAGAACGACGATGTGCTGATCCCCTTCGCCTCGATTGATCCCTGGAAGGGCAAAATGGGCGTGCGCGAAGCGCGGCGTCTGATTGAGGATTACGGCATCAAAGGGTTCAAGTTCCACCCGACGATGCAGGGGTTTTTTGCCAACGATCGCATGGCCTATCCGCTGTATGAGGTGCTGGAGGAATACGGCTGCATCGCGCTGTTCCACACGGGCCAAACGGGTGTAGGCTCGGGGATGCCGGGCGGCAACGGGATGCGGCTGAAATACTCCAACCCGATGTATATGGACGATGTCGCGGTTGATTTCCCCGACCTGAAAATCGTGCTCGCCCACCCGTCATTCCCGTGGCAGGAAGAGGCGCTGGCCGTGGCCCAGCACAAGCCCAATGTCTATATCGACCTATCGGGATGGTCGCCAAAATACTTCCCCGACATTCTGGTGCGCTACTCTAATTCGATCCTGCGCAAAAAGGTGCTGTTCGGCTCTGACTGGCCGATGATCGCGCCCGAGCGGTGGCTGGCCGATTTCGACAAAATCGCGATCAAGGATGAAGTGCGCCCCGACATTATCAAGAACAACGCAGCAAGGCTGCTTGGCCTGATGGAGTAAGGCGCAGGCGTCCCTTGATTGCGGGATATGACGCAATGTTCCAATCGTTGAAATTTGCCTTGAGGCGCTCATAGCCATTTTGCGAAACTCTATTTCAAGCGCAAGGCTGAAGGGCTCCCGACGCAAGCGGATGGCGACTATATCACCATCGCTGATGGCGCCGTGCCACGCGGCGGGTACACACGCAACATGGATCGTGTCGCCCGAAGGCGGGCGATTTTGATGACGTCAAGCTTGGGGAAGTGGCGCATCATGTTGATCGAGCGCAATGCATTTAGCCAAACAACGCAACCGACGCCGCAAAGCAGCGCGAGAGATTTCTGGGCTGCGACGATTGCGTAGGCTCCTGCTGCATGTTGGTAGAGCTGCGCGAGGTGGCCGTATTCGAGGCCGCCACAGCTGGCTTTGACCTCTTCACAGCCCCGCTGCCCTAGGCGCATCTGCCGCTGCTCTAAACCGTCTTCAACCGCCGTGAGGGCGAACGGGAGGCCTATCAAACTGTCTGACTTTCCGTGAAGCGCGAGGAGAAGGCGGTTGCTCCAACTACCTGTGAGATTGAAAGATCGGTGACGAAATAGACTTGACCGCCTGTTCGCCGCGACCATCCTGATGCTGCCCACAGCCTGATCTGTCATGTTTGACCTCAACGTCCGGGCAAGACGTCGATCACGGCGCCGTTGGATGCGGGGCAGGGTGGCAAATTGTGCCTTTCAACCTGTACGGTTAGCGGATTTATGGTGGCAGACCGTTTCCGCGAACAGCTGCCCGTAGATGATATTCGTGCGATCCTCACCGCTCAGGTTCTGGCCGTATTATGAATGACGACACACCTCATCAGTGGTTTTGAACCAACGGGTGGGCGCAAGTCAGGGTGGCGCGCAAGGGTGGAACACCTCATCCCTCGAAGCTGATATTGCAGATTGCGCGGGACTTAGATTTGGTCCCGGCCTTTGGCTATGGCTTCTCGGCTTGGCATAGTGAGTTGATGCACCCTGCCGAGACAACTGGCGCGAAACAGGTCGTCTCCCGCCTGCGCGATCCGGCCAAGGAAGACCTTGCCGCGTCGAGAATCTCGTCGTTGCGTTTGCGGTGCGCAGCAGTCACGACCCGCCCCTGATGCAGTTTGCAGGGAACACGGCAAACCGTCTTGGTCATTGACAGCTTCTTTGGGGCTGCCCTATTGATATGTGTACTTACTAGTGTGAGGGCAGCGATATGCAGTATCATTTGGATGGATTTCGAGCGGGCGATCCGTCGGTCGCCTTGGCTAAGACCACCAGTGACGCAAAGCCAGATGAAGTTGATGTTCTGATTGTCGGTTGCGGCCCTGCGGGCCTGACCTTGGCGGCGCAGTTGTCGGCGTTCGGCGACATCTCAACCAGGGTTACAGACCTTAAATCAGGCCCTCTTGAGGTTGGTCAAGCGGATGGCATCGCCTGCCGCTCGGTCGAGATGTTCGAGGCCTTCGGCTTTGCGGAAAAGGTGCTGAAGGAAAGCTATTGGGTGAACGAAGTCGCGTTCTGGCGGCCTGTCGAAGGGGGCGCGGGTCTGGCCCGTGCAGACCGCATTCAGGATGTCGAAGACGACTTGTCCGAGATGCCCCACGTCATCCTGAGCCAAGCGCGGGTGCATGATTTCTATCTGGAGGTGATGCGCAATTCGGCGCGGCGTTTGGTGCCTGAGTACGGGCACCGCTTGGTCGATTTGAAGCGAACCGATGACTCTGACTATCCTGCGTTGGCTACGTTCGAGGTCGGATCACAGGCCCCTCTGAAAGAGGTTCGCGCAAGATATGTTGTTGGCTGTGACGGCGCTCGCAGCACTGTGCGCCGCTCCATTGGACATGAGTTGAAGGGCGAGGCGGCCCGCCAGCTTTGGGGGGTGATGGACGTCCTTGTTGTGACTGATTTCCCTGACATCCGCCTTAAGGCGGCGATCCAGTCGGGCGGTGATGGCAGCGTCCTGATCATCCCGCGGGAAGGCGGGTATCTGGTGCGGATGTATATTGAGCTGGACGCGCTGCACGGGGATGAACGTGCGGCTGACCGCAATCTGACGTGTGAGATGCTAATTGCCAAAGCGCAAAAGATTTTTGCGCCCTACATGCTGGACGTCAAAGAGGTCGCGTGGTGGTCGGCCTATGAAATCGGCCAAAGGGTGTGTGACGTGTTCGATGACGTGCCACCCGCGCAGCGCGGGACCAAACAGCCGCGCATTTTCATTGCGGGCGATGCCTGCCATACCCACAGCCCCAAGGCGGGGCAGGGGATGAATGTGTCGATGGCCGATACGTTCAACCTTGGTTGGAAGTTGGCCGCCGTATTGCGCGGGCAGGCGGGGCCGCAGGTGTTGGACAGCTACACAGCCGAACGGCAGGCCAAAGCCAAAGAGCTGATTGATTTCGACAAGGACATGGCGCGGCTGTTCAGTGCCAAGACCAAAACCCCCGCCGATGCCGCGCAATTCCAGACCTATTTCAAGAAACACGGGCGCTATACAGCGGGGGTAGAGACGCGCTATGCGCCGTCCTTGCTGACCGACGCGGGCCGGTATCAAAGGTTGGCCACTGGCTATCAGACGGGGATGCGGTTTCATTCGGCCCCCGTGATCCGGCTGGGGGATGCCAAGCCTATGCACCTTGGTCATATGCTCAAGGCGGATGGGCGCTGGCGGCTGGTGGCTTTTGCGCCGTCAGGGGATGTGGGCCAGCCCGAGGAGCGGATCGCAGCGCTGTGTGGCTTTTTGCAGAATGATTTAATCCCGCGATTTACGGATCCCGCAGCAGACATGGATAGCGTGTTCGACATGCGTGCGGTGTTTCAGTGTTCACATCGGGAGATGGATATAAGCGCCCTTCCACGCGCTCTGGTGCCGCGCAAAGGTTTGTATGGACTGATTGATTATGAAAAGGCGTTCTGTCCGGATTTAAAACACGGACCGGATATTTTCGACCATCGCGGCATTGATCGGGCGCAAGGCGCATTGATCCTTGTGCGGCCCGATCAATATGTCGCGTCCGTCTTGCCGCTTGACGCGTTTGCGCAGGTTGAGGCGTTCTTTGACGGCTTTATGCTGCCCTCGACCTAAAGACTGCGTGCAGCTGTCCTTGCCCGTCACAGGCAAGGACAAGGGGTTTAGTAATTGCGCGCACCGTCTTCGGGGGCAACACGCGGGACCAATGCGCGTACAAGGCTGGTCATATCCAGCGTGCCGACGGGGGTGCCGTCCTGAGTGACGACATAGGCGTGGGACGTATCGCCGCCAGACTTGGCAATCATGCTTTCCAGTGTGTCGTCGATGTCTACCTCGCCGTGGGCATCCGGTGGCACCTTACCATCTGCAAGCGGCGTCATGATCGAGCGTACCCGCAGCACCCGTGCGCGGTTGATGTCGCTGACAAAGTCCTCGATGTAGGGGTCATTGGGGTTCAGCAAGATGTGCTGCGGCTCGCCCTGTTGTACGACATAGCCGTCTTTCAGAATGACCAGATGGTCGGCCAGCTTCAACGCTTCGTCCAGATCGTGGGTAATGAAGACAATCGTCTTGTGCAGCTCTTTTTGCAGCTCCAACAGCAGGTCCTGCATGTCGGTACGGATCAGCGGATCCAGCGCCGAGAACGCCTCGTCCATCAGCATGATGTCGGTGTTGGCGGTCAGGGCGCGGGCGATGCCCACACGTTGCTGCATGCCGCCCGACAACTGCGCGGGATAGTGGTTCTCAAAGCCGTTCAGGCCCACACGCTCCAGCCATTTCTGGGCTTCCTTGTCGCAGGCACTTTCAGAGTGGCCGCGCACGGACAGCGGCATGCCCGCGTTCTTCAGGACCGTCTTGTGCGGCAAAAGCGCGAACTTCTGAAACACCATCGACATCTTTTCCTGACGTGCCTTGCGCAGGCCATCCTCGGACAGCTTCATCACGTCTTCGCCCTGCACGATGATCTCGCCCGCGGTGGGGTCGATCAACCGGTTCAGGTGACGGATCAGCGTTGATTTGCCGGATCCCGACAGGCCCATCACAACCGTGATCTCGCCTGCTTGCATATCGACGTTGATGTCGTTCAGGCCAAGCACATGGCGGTGCTGGGCCAACAGCTCTTCCTTGCCCATGCCGTCTTTGACATAGGGCAGCACCTTTTCGCCATTCGCCCCGAAAATTTTATAGAGCCCGCGCAGGCTCACCATTGGTTCTGTCATAATCCCAGCCCCCGTTAGTGTTTCACGCGGGTCATATCGACCCGCGACAGGGCTGCCTTGGACACGCGGTCCAGGATCACAGCAAGAAGAACGATACCGATGCCCGCGACAATGCCGACGCCCAGCTCAAGGTTGCGGATGCCGCGCAGCACGTTGACGCCCAGCCCCGGTGCCGACACCAGCGAGGCGATGACGACCATGGCGAGGCTCATCATGATGGTCTGGTTGATGCCCGCCATGATATTGGGCAGGGCCAGCGGCAATTGCACGCGCCACAGCTTTTGTTTCGAGTTCATGCCAAAGGCATTCGCTGCCTCGATCACGTCTTCATCGACCAACCGGATTCCGAGGTCGGTCAGGCGAACAACGGGCACAATGGCATAGAGAATAATCGCAATCCCGTAGAGCTTGGATTCCGTCACAGAGAACAGGAAGATCAGCGGAATGAGGTACACGAAGGTCGGCAGTGTCTGCAAAAGGTCAAGCACGGGAACCGTTACTTTTTGCAGCCTGTCGGATTTCGACATGGCAATGCCTATGGGCACACCCAGCAAGACGGATATGGTCGTACAGACAAAGATGATCGACAGCGTCTGCATCGCAACATCATAGTGATCTACCAGACCCAGCAACATGATCGAGACAAAGACAAAAACCGTCACGGGTTTTGAGCGTGACGCCCAATAGGAGATCGCCACAAGGATCGGCACCATGATGAACCACGGCGTCGCCTCGAACAGCCACAGCGCGCCATCCAGCATCCAGCTCAGCGGTTGGGTGATCGGGTCCAGAACAGTTTTGAGCGCGGGCTTCGCGGTCAGAAACCCTTCTTCGATGCCTTTGGTGACATCGCGCGATTGCAGCACGCTGCTGCAACTCTCATTCAGGTTATCGAGGGATGGAAACGGGAAGAACGGGCCGGAGGCCTCACTCCCATTTGCTTGCGCCATCAGGTCTGCCATCGACAGGGGCGCGCCGTCTCCGGCCTCGTCGCACCAGTCGCTTAGTCCTAAGGCGCTGAATAATTTATCGTAGAAAGCCATGTGTTCCCTGTCCCTTATTATTATTGAAAATGCCCCCCGCCCGTTGGGGCAGGGGGCACTTCGGCGTTATGGCTTACTTCAGCAGCGCGGCCAGGCGGCCACGTGCGTCATCGTCGAGCCATTCGGCCCAGACGTCTTTGTAGTTCGTCAGGAAGTACACGGCGGCTTCGTCGTAAGACGCGTTGTTGTCCAGACGCCATGCAAGGATTTCACCCATCTGCGCGTTGGTAAAGCTGACTTTGGACATCAAAGCTGCGGCTTGTGGTTCACGCTCGGGGAAGCCACCAGCGACGGCTGTCACAACTTTGGACGCAGGATAGGCCGAGAAGGACGGCGTGGCGCAGTCAACATCACCATTACAGGTGTGCGCGTCGGCATCGTATGCGCCAACTTCAACCGCAACCATCGGGTATTTGCCCAACACGGCTGTGGGGGCCCAGTAGTAACCGAACCACGGCGCTTTTTCTTCAAAGGCTGCCGCGATGGATGTTTGCAGCGTCTCGCCTGAACCGTGCTGGAACCGCTCAAGACCTTTGCCTTCTGCGCCCAGTGCGATCAGGTTGTTGTTGTTGATGATGTCACAGGCCCAGCCCGACGGGCAATCGTGGAACTTGCCACCAACGGCTGCGGGGTTGGCCATGATGCCTTCCCATGTTGTCAGCTCGGGGTTGGATTCCGCAAGATAGGCAGGGATCCACCATGCCTCAACGCCACCGTCCGACAGCACGTCCGCCACTTCGACCAGTTTGCCTTCTTCCAACAGACCAGGGTAGGCGGGGGTCGAGTTCGCCCAGACTTCCGTCAGGATGTCAGGCTCACCTGTTTCGGTGATGGATGTGATCGCTGTCACGGTCGAGGACGGTACTTTTTGCACTTTGCAGCCATAGCCCTGTTCCATCAGGAACGAGGACACGGCCGTGACAACAGCAGAAGACGCCCAGTTCATTTCGGTGATCGTGACCTCGCCACAATCTGCATAAGCGGCAGTGCCTGATGTCATCAACGCAGCAACGGCCGCGCCTTTCAGCAAGTTGGTTTTCATATTGGTTCTCTCCAGTCGGTTTTGTTGCCCTTGTTGTTTTCCCGATGCGTGCCATGGGCAATTGGCGGTGCATTGGTATTCATGTTATCCGCGGTCACGGGCTGCCTTAGGTCAAAATCGGCAATTCGGGTGCCGCGCGCGACGTCAAAAGCCGCGCCGCGCCGCTGTCTAACACAATGTTCTCCTCATGTACCATCATTTGCCGGTTACCATAGGTCAACGACGGCTCAAGGGTGAGAACCATGCCCTCGCGCAGCTCGGTTTCGTCAAAGGCCGCAAGCGAGGGTTGCTCGGTCAATTGCATTCCCAACCCGTGCCCCAGCCGCCCTATATCCCCGCCCGAGCTGTCCATTTCGGCGATGACCGCAGACATGGCCATGAACAGATCACGGCAGGTATTGCCGGGTTTGGCCGCGTCGATCCCTGCCTGCGTGGCCCGCCACAGCACGTCATAGGCGCGTTTTGCATTCTCGGTCGCGTGCCCAATCGCCCAGTTGCGGTCAAAGTCGCAGAAATATCCGTCCCATGTGCAGCCCGAATCGAGCATCAGCACGTCGCCCGCCTGCAACGGCCTGCGGGACGGAGGTGAGATAACATCGGCGTATCCGCCCTGATCCGCACCGCCCACAAGATAGGGGACATCATCCGCGCCCGCGCCAATCGCTGCCAGACGGAACTGGCGGAACACGTCCTCCAGCGGCAGCCCCGTCTCAAGAACTTCGGGCATTTTGCCAAAAGCGGCAGAGCCTATGGCACAGCTATGGGCCAGCTTTTATGGGCCAGCTTTTCGATCTCGGCGGGGGATTTGACCCTGCGCAATCCTTGCACAAGGGCGGTCACATCCGCAATTTGCAGGTCGGGCAGGGCCGCCATCAGGCGCTCCCAGTCCCCCAGCGGCATCTGTAGTTTCGTCTCGTGACCCTTCATCACGCCAATCTTGTCACCCGCTTTGGCCAGAGGGGACAAAAGTTCCGTCAGCAGGGTGATGCCGTCATCCTGCGGGGCGGGGGCGCTCCATGTTCTGATATCGTCGATCCAGCTGCGGCGCATCAGGTCGGCGCCGATCTCGGGGATGACTGCGATGGGTTTGCCGCTTGCGGGGACAAAGAGAAACCACGGGCGCGTGGGGCTTTGCCAAAAGAGCGTTTGAAACCCTGTGAAATAGCGGACGTCATGTTCGCTCATCAGTAACATGCCCGCCAGACCAGAGGCCGCCATCGCCGTCTGCGCCTTCGCGGTGCGGGCGCTGAATTCAGCGGCGTCAAACCCGCGCGCGGGCGCGGTGGTCATTGGCATGTCCCAGCGGTGCTGACACAACCTGCCGGGGTGCGACTGAAATCTGCAGACGGACGGACCGCGGGCCTGCTTTGCCCCCCTGTTTCACGCATACTCTTACTCAACACTCGCCATCCTTGGCTAAAGAATGGCTGTGAGGCTAGAGGGTATGTAGCGTTTCGAGCAAGTGTTTTGTTTGCGAAGCACGTTTCGCGGAGTTTTGGATGCTAGGGGGTGATGGTGAATTCCAGCGCGGCGCTGACGCTCTGCCCGTCGCGGACATAGGGCCTGTGGTCGTTGCTGTTGAGCGCGATTGAAAGGGTGTAGTCGCCAGCCGCCAGCGCGCCCAGTTCAAACATAGGCTCATAGAGCCGTCCCAGCTTCAGCCCGTTTAGGTAGACATGCGCGTGGCCGTGGTTCGGCGTATGGGCGGCATCGTCTTTGGTGCGGATGAATGTGAAGTTCTCTGTGCTCAACCTCACAGTTGCTCCCTGCTCTGTGGGTGGCGTTTCCCAAGCGATGGTGAGCCCGGGCGAGGGGGTCTGCACGATCCCGTTTTCCAGACTATGATCCATCGTAGACGCGCCCGCGTTCCGGACCCTGACAGAGACGGTACCAGCGTTCTCGAACTCCAGATCAAGCGGAATAAAACCGCCTTCGTCAAATGAGCCCGCACGGGGCATCAGCATAATATGCGCCCCGTCCATGGCCAGAATGCCCGCGCTGTCTTGCGGAATGATCAGCGCGGCGGTGTCACTTGCGGGGTTCATGACCGAGAGATGCATGGCAGACGGGGACGAGACCCCGATCAAACGATCCGCAGGGCCGCTGTTTTCAATGCGCAAGCCGACCATGAACATTTTGTCGTTCATGGCGGACGGTACGGCGCGGGCGTCTAACAAAGTGATAGTCTCGGCGCTTTTGCCGTTCAACACAAATGCCGCGACCCCTATTATCACCAACGTCAGCAGGATAAGAATGCGCTTCATGTCAAGAATTCTCCGGTCTCGAAACTTATGTGTGTGCTGACGGTATGACCGCCGCTTTGAAAAGCCTTCTGCTGGCGTTGGCTGTTGTTGCCATTCCAGTGGCCGCCTGCGCCCATGCCTCCGAGCAGGGTTTGGTTATGTTGCTGCCCACAGGTCTTTATACCTTGGGGGGGACTTTGGCCGTGGCGGCGTCGATCTTGTTGATGACATGTCTGCCTGCCACAGCTTTAACGGGCGTGTTCAGGCACCGCAACCTTGGGCGGGATCGGCTGCTTCGCAGGATAGAGGTGCCGTTTTCCCTGTTGGGGTTCGGTGCTTTTGTGGGGTTGGTTTTTGTCGGGTTTAACGGCCCCAATGATCCGCAAAGCAATCTTTTGCCGTTGTTTATCTGGACCGGATGGTGGGTCGGCGTTTTTGTCATTCAGGGGATCGTGTTTGATATCTGGCGGCTGATCAACCCGTGGACGGGGCTGGCGCGGCTGTTGTCGGTTGAGGGTGCGGCGGTGTTCACCTTGCCAAGAAGACTGGCTCATTGGCCTGCGGTTGCCGTTTTCCTGTGCTTTCAGCTGTTTTTATTGGCGGACATCGCGCCAAGTGACCCCGACAGGCTGGCCACAGTTGTGCTGGGGTATTGGCTGTTCACCTTCGCGGGGATTGTCCTGTTTGGCACGGATCAATGGCTGGGGCGGGTCGAGTGTTTTTCGGTCCTTTTCCGCCTGATCGGATCGCTTCGTGCGGTGCAAAGCGACGGGAATGTCGCCATCGGCACCCCCGGATGGGCGTGCATTTCTGCCGGACCTCTGGAGTCCAGCCGCGCCGTTTTCTGCATCATGATACTCGTCTCGGGCAGCTTTGACGGGCTGCACGAAACATTCTGGTGGCTGGGTCAAATCGGGATCAACCCGTTGGAGTTTCCAGGGCGCTCGGCTGTGGTTTGGACCTCGTCGCTGGGGCTGCTGGGGGCGAACCTGATGGGTGTTGGCGTGTTTGCGGTGTCGGTTTGGGTAGGGCTGAGCCTGCTGCGTTTGCCGGGTTCTGCGCCGCCAGTCCGCTTTGCCGAGGCGTTTAATACCTTTGCTATCGCGATCTTGCCGATCGCTTTAGGCTATCATTTCGCGCATTACTTTGTCTCGTTTCTGGTGCAGGTGCAGTATCTGGCGGCCACGCTTGCGGACCCGTTGGCAAAGGGTTGGAACCTGTTTGGCCTTGGGCGTATCACCGTCTCGACGGGGTTCTTGAACTCAATGGACAATGTCCGCCCGATCCTGCTTGTGAATGTTTTTGTGGTCGTTGCGTCGCATGTGCTTTCGGTCATCATGACGCACCGTTTGGCGGGCCGTTTTTGCAATAGCCGCCGTGACCTGTTGCTCATCCAATGCGGATTGGGCATCTTGATGATTGTATATACCATTTTCGGGCTGTGGTTGCTGTCGACGCCCCGCGGGGCCTGAGCGGTGTGGCCAAATCAGTGGACACATCGTTTACATGCGCAACACCGTGGTCTTAAAGCAAACGCACAAAGTAACGCGTGCCACCACGAACAAGGAAAAGATCATGGACAATAAGAAAGCAAATTTCACCCGCCGTTCCGCCCTGCAAGGGATGGGCGCAGGGGTTGGGACGCTGGCGGCGACGGGGTTGCTGCCGGGCACAATGGGCTTTGCGCAGGCGCAAAGTTCGGCCCCGATCAAGATCGGGTTCCAGAAACACGCTACGGGCATCGGATCGGCTTATGGCCGTTGGTATGACGCGACCACGCAGGCCGCGGCCAAGCGGATCAATGACATGGGCGGCATCAATGGCCGCCCCGTTGAAATCGTGACCGAAGACGATGGCACCGACCCCAAGCGCGGTGCCGAAGTGCTAGAGAAATTCGCAAACCAGCACAGCTGTGATGTCGCCTTCGGCACGCTGTTCAGCCACGTCGTCATCGGCTCTGCCCCCCGTGCGGCCGAGCTGAAGCTGCCCTATTTCGTAGTCTCCGAAGGCCACCATGTCGCGAGCGGGATGCTCAACCGCTATACGCTCCAGCCCGGCATCACGGATGTGAAAAGTCAGGTGCAGTCCATGGCGCCGTTTGTTGCCAATAATCTGGGCAAGAAGGTCACGATGATCTTCCCCGATTTCGCCTTTGGCCACGACCACCGCGACTTCTTCACCAAAGCGATCGAGGCCCAAGGCGGTCAAGTCGTCGCCCAGATCGCCGTGCCTCCGGCCGAGACGAGCTTTACCAAATACTTCCCGAAAATCCCGCGTGAGACTGAAGTCGTCTATCACGTCATGGTCGGCCCCGCCGTGCTGACATTTGTGAAAGAGCTGGGCGAATTCTTTGGCCCCAGCCGCCCCGAGATCTTTGGCTTTATCGACAGCCTTGAGGCCGTCGACATCAAAAGCCCGGGTCTTGAGTTCCTCGAAGGCACCTATTTCTGGGAGGGCAACCCGCGCCACGCGCAGGCCGATAACTCGACCTTTGACACGAATTTCCGTGCGGCCGTGGGGGTCGATGCCCGTGGCGCATCCCTGACCGACAGCAAGGATGTGTCAACCTACGCGCATATGTTCGGCTGCTGGGAGACGCTCAATGTCATCAAGGCAGGGATGGAGGCGTCGGGCTATCAATCGCCTGCGGACCGTCCCAAGCTGATTGAGGCGGTAGAGGCGATGGGCGCAATGCCCCATTCCGACGATCATCCGCAGGGCGAGAAACTGTTCAACGGCAAGACGCACCAAGTCTTCGGCAAGCAGTTCATCTCGAAGGTGACGGACGGCACCCTTGTGGTCGAACACACAGCCTCGATCGAGGATGGTATGTATGAGGACGAAGTGGACTACACCACACAGTCTTTCTGATCGCACGCACCGTATAAATAGCCAGAGCAGCGCCCATGGAATTCGGACCACACCTGATGCTCGCCTCCCTTGAGGGGGCGGTCGTCGCCGCGATACTTGCCCTGACTGCAATGGGGTTGAGTATCGTGTTCGGCGTCATGCGCGTCGTGAATGTCGCCCATGGTGAGTTCTATATGTTGGGCGCTGTTCTGGCATGGTTTGTCACCTCGGCCATTGGCGGGCATCCCGCCCTTGGCTTTGTCGCGGCGCTGGTGGTGGCCCCGTTGTTGGTGGGCGTCATTGCCGCGGCTGCCGATAGGCTGATCCTGAAGCACATCAAATACGACCCCGACCGCACCATCGTGGCGACCATCGGTCTTTTGTATATTTTCCAACAGGGTACGTTGATGACCTTCGGCCCCGATGCCCGCCCTGTCGAGGCGCCGTTCAACCACCGCCTTGCCCTGCCGTGGTTCGAGAAGGCCGAGGCTGGTTGGCAGATGTTCTGGCCATGGGGCCTGAGCATTACCAGCTACAAGCTGTTTGTGATTGGTGCGGCTGTTGTCGTGCTGATCGGCCTTTGGGTGCTGATCACCCGCACCAAGATCGGGCTGATCATGCGCGCCACGCAACAAGACAGCGAGACAGCGCAGGCCTTTGGCATCCCTGTGGGGCGCGTCTATTCGCTTGTCTTTGGCCTTGGCGCGGCGCTCGCTGCCCTTGGCGCGGTGCTGGTCGTGCCGATCCAGCAGGCGCATTATCTGATGGGGGGTGAGCCGCTGTTGCTGGCCTTTATCGTTGTCATCATCGGCGGGCTTGGCAGCCTGCCCGGCACGGTTGTCGCCGCCGTTCTGATCGGGATGAGCGATGGCATCATCTCGGTCTTCTTCTCACCTACCGTGGCCAAAATCATCGCGACCCTGTTTGTGACCATGGTGCTGATCTGGCGCCCGCAAGGGCTGTTCGGGAAGGTGATCCGATGAATGTCCTGTCCAAACCAAACGCGCTGCATATTGGTGTGCTGCTGGCGCTGGTGGTGCTCTATTTCATCCTGCCACCCTATCACGCGGGCAACCTGTCGCGTATCATGGTGCTGGCGATCTATGCGATGGGGTACAACATCATGTTCGGCTACACGGGGCTGCTTAGCCTTGGGCACGCGATGTTTTTCGCTGCTGGCATGTACGGCTTCGGATTGGCCGCGAACCTTGGCGCGGTGCCGCTGCCGCTGGCCTTTCTCATCGGCGTGCTGGGTGCGGGCACGCTGGCCGCTGTGGTAGGCGCGCTTGCGCTGCGCACAACGGGGGTGGCCTTTATGATCGTGACACTGATGTTCGCGCAAACCGCCTATCTGGTTGTGCTTCATTTTGGCGAGTTCACCCGAGGTGACGAAGGGTTCGTCGTGCAACAGGCACAGCGCACCTTTGCGGGGATTGATTTCACCACCGACACCGCCCGCTATGTCACCGCGCTTGTCCTCTTTGCGATCTGCTTTCTGGCGCTGGCGCGGCTGGTGCAAACGCCCTTTGGCAAAACGCTGGTCGCCATCCGCGAGAATGAGGAGCGCGCACGGATGCTGGGCTATGACACCACCGCGCATAAACTCAAGGCGATCATCGTCTCGGGCGCGGTGGCGGGGGTCGCGGGGGCGGCCTATGCGATGCTCTTCGGCTATGTGGGGGCGACCTTCGCCACCGTGCAATATTCCATCCTGCCGCTGCTGTGGGTCCTGTTGGGCGGGGCAGGGACGACCGTTGGCCCGCTCATTGGCGTCTTCTTCATGTTCTACCTGATCGATTTCTCCAGCTCGCTCACCACCGCCTATCTGCTGGTCGTTGGCATCGTGCTGGTCATCCTGACCATGTTCGCACCCAAAGGCATCTGCGGAGAATTGCGTCGGAGGGCATTCCCATGGCTGCCGTGAATATTCTTGAGACAACGGGTCTGACCAAAATCTATGGCGGGATTTCGGCCAACACGGACGTGGATTTCACCCTGACCAAGGGAAAAATCACCGCGCTGATCGGCCCTAATGGTGCGGGCAAATCCACCTTTGTCGGCATGGTCAGTGGCCGCATTGACGCGACCCGTGGCAAGGTGATGTTTGACGGCCAAGACATCAGCCATCTGCCCGCCCACAAACGCATCCAGCTTGGAATTGCCTATACGTTCCAGATCACGTCGGTCTTTGAAGGGCTATCGGTGCATGAAAACGTAGCCCTCGCGGCACGGCGCACGTTCAAGGGCGACCATGCGGTCTTTGCCAAGTGCGTGACAGATGCGCTGACCCGTGTCGGGCTGGAGGACCGCGCAAGCCAGATCGCGGGCGATCTGAGCTATGGCCACCAGCGCCTTCTGGAGATCGCCATGGGTCTTGTACAAAATCCCAAAGTCTTCATCCTCGACGAGCCGACCCAAGGCTTGGCCGAGGCCGAGATCGCCAATTTCATCACTCTCATCCAGTCGCTCGCGGGCGAGACGACGATCCTGCTGATCGAGCATAATATGAAGGTGGTGATGGAGGCTGCGGATTATATTACCGTGCTGGACCAAGGGTCGGTCCTTGCCTCCGGCACGCCGACCGAGATCAGCAACAACAAGGCGGTGCAGGCGGCCTATCTGGGGAAATCCGATGCTTGAGGTAAGCGACATTCACGCAGCCTACGGGCAGGTGCAAGCGCTGCGCGGTGTCTCGTTCAGCGTGAACGCGGGTGAGATTGTCTGCCTTGTCGGGCGCAATGGTGCGGGCAAGACGACGACGATCAAGTCGATCATGGGCCTGCTGCCTGTGTCTTCGGGTGCGGTGTCTTTGGATGGCCGTGACCTCACGGAAATGCCCGCGCATATGATCCCGCGTGAGGGCATCGGCTATATCCCCCAAGGGCGGCGCCTGTTTCCTGAACTGAGCGTTGAGGAGAACATCGAGGTCGGCCTGATGACCCGTGGCGAAGGGCGCGAGACCCGCGACTGGGTGCTGGACCTGTTCCCCCGCCTGCGCGAGCGGCTCAAGCAAACGGCGGGCACGCTGTCGGGGGGCGAGCAGCAGATGTTGGCCACTGCCCGTGCGCTGTGCCTGCGGCCAAAGCTGCTGTTGCTGGACGAGCCGACAGAAGGCCTGCAACCCTCGATGATTGATCTGATTATCGACGTGGTGGTCAAGATGAAGGCCGAAGGGTTGGCCATCGTGTTGGTCGAGCAGCGGGTGGACACGGTCCTGTCCTTGTCCGACCGTGCGGTGTTCATCGAGAATGGCAGGTCCGTTGATACGGCCACGCCAGCCGAGCTTGCTCAGTCTCCGGACAAGATCACCAAATATCTGGGCGTGTGATGCGTGCATCCGCAACTGGTGCAACACGGTTCTAGATAATTTCGCCGTTGGTGATCCTCGCGGATTGTACCGCGCAAACGGGCGTGGCGGCGTTTGAACAACCGGCCAGCTGCGCACATCTGGTCAATAATTCTGCATCGGCTTCAGGTGCCCGTCTTCGCGCTATGAACTCAATCAGCGCTTTGGTCTTCCCGCATGGAGCCATCTTTCCTGATTAGCGCGGAGCGTTCATTTCAAGAGAGTTGGCGGCTTCAAACTGCGAAAGGAAGACCTTTCCCGTCAACTCGGACAAGAAGTGCGCGCGTTGCAATCTGTCCATAACAGGGCCTTTCACCTCGGACAGGTGCAGGCACACATCCATTTCGCGCAAGCGCTCGTTGATCGCCTCAAGGGACTCCAGCGCGCTGAGGTCGATCTCGTTAATGGCCGAGCATTGCAGGATCACGTGGCGGATGGCTTTGTCACCAGCGACGCGGGCCTGGATCTTGTCCTCCAGAAAGCGGGCATTGGCGAAATACAGGCTTTCATCGACCCGTAAGGTCACGACAGTGGGGTCGGTGATGACCTCGTGGCGCAGGATGTTGCGGTAGTGTTCGGTTCCGGGCACTTGGCCGACTTCGGCGATGTGCGGTTTCGAAGATTTGTAAAGGTGTAATAGGACCGACAGCCCAACCCCTGCGGATACGCCCGCCTCGACGCCCATGGCGAGGGTGATTACGATGGTGGCCAATACTGCCGCAAAGTCGGTCTTTGAATAGCGCCAACTGCGTTTCAGAATGGAAAAGTCCACGAGGCTGAGCACGGCAACGATGATCGTCGCGGCCAAAGTCGCCTTGGGCAAAAAGTAGATCAACGGGGTGAGGGCGAGTGCTGCGACGGCAAGGCCGATGGCCGTGAACGCGCCTGCCGCGGGTGTGCGCGCGCCTGCGTCAAAGTTCACGACAGACCGCGAAAAGCCGCCCGTCACCGGGAACCCCCCCGTCAGGGACGCGCCTATGTTCGCGGCACCAAGGCCGATCAACTCTTGGTCAGGGTCTATGCGCTGGCGCTTTTTTGCGGCCAGCGTTTGCGCAACCGAAATGGATTCGACAAAGCCGATGATTGAAATGAGGAAGGCGGGCAGCAGCAATTGCCCCAGCAGATCAGGCGAGAATGACGGCAGGGTCAGGGGAGGCAGGCTTTGCGGCACCTCACCGACAATCTTGACGCCCTGTTCGGCAAGGTCAAAGACCCAAACCGCCAGCGTCGTTGCAACGACAACGAAGACGGGTCCCGTTTTGACCAACACGCCAGTTAGGCCCACACCAAGGCCCAGACGGATCAATAGCGGCATCAACCCCTTGCGGACCCAGAATAGAAACCCTGTGGCCAACACGCCAATCACTGCGGTGATCCAGTTGATCTGCGACAAATGCCCAACAAGCGAGATCACAAGATCCAGCAGGTTATGCCCGTCCGCGTCGATCCCGAGGATGTGCTTCAGCTGGCTCGTCGCGATGATGATCCCCGAGGCGGTGATGAAGCCTGCAATAACAGGGTGGGACAGAAAATTCGCGATGAAGCCCAGTCGGAACAACCCCATGGCCAGCAGCATGACGCCTGACAGCCCGGCCAGTGACAGCGCCGCAACGGCGTAGCCCATGGTGCCCTGCTCAACAATATTGTTGAGCGCCGCGGCCGTCATAAGCGAGACAACGGCGACAGGACCAACCGCCAAAGCGCGGCTGGTGCCGAACACCGTATAGAGCAGGATCGGCACAATCGACGCATAGAGCCCCGCCTCGGCGGGCAATCCTGCAAGCAGGGCATAGGCCAGCGATTGCGGGATCAGCATGATCGTCACGATCAACGCGGCCATCAGATCGTTTGACAGGGCCGAACGGGTATAGGTGCGACCCCAGCTAAGGATCGGCATATATTGGGACAGGGTCATGGATGTCTCGGACAGGTTGGCCGCCTTGCCCTTAGTCAAGGCAAAGCGGCGGGGAGGTTATTCAGCAGCGATTTTTTCCGGCTTTGCCATCCATTCGCGGCCTTTGAGCATACCTTTCCAATAGATTGGTGGCAGGATCTTTTCCTTGAGGAACCACGCCGCACGCGTTGCTTTGGTGCCATCGACCAGAGCCTTTGGAAAGCTGGGCAGCATCGTCCCGCCATAGCCGAACTCGGCCAGAACGATCTTGCCGCGCTCAACCGTCAGCGGACACGACCCATAGCCGTTGTACTGCGCTACAGGCGAGCCACCCCGCATATCCGCCACGATGTTCTCGGCCACGATCGGGGCCTGAATGCGCGCAGCGGCGGCGGTTTTGGCGTTTGGTGCGTTCATCACATCGCCCAAAGACCAGATGTTGTCATAGGTTTTATGGCGCAGCGTGGCCTGATCCACGTCGACCCAGCCCGCCGCATCGGCGAGCGGTGAGACACGGATGAAATCGGGGGCTGTTTGCGGTGGGCAAACGTGCATCATGTCGAATTCCATCTCGATCCGCTCGACCGGCGTGTCGGGCTTTGCCACATCGAACCACGCCTTTTTGGCGGGTCCATCAACGGCCACGAGGGTGTGGAAGAAGTTCAACGAAGCATCGTATTTCTTGACGTATTCCATCAGGGCAGGGACGTAATCCTTGACCCCGAACAGCACGCCGCCCGCATTGTTGAACTGGATGTCGATGTCTTTCAGAACGCCTTTACGGTGCCACGCATCCCCCGACAGATACATCGCCTTTTGCGGCGCACCCGCGCATTTGATCGGCATGGGCGGCTGGGTAAAGATCGCGCGGCCTGCTTTCATCCCCTTCACCAGCTCCCACGTGTAGGGCGCCAGATCGTAGCGGTAGTTCGACGTCACACCGTTCTGTCCCAGCGTATCAACAAGGCCTTCAACCGATGTCCAATCCAGCTTGAGCCCCGGGCACACAATCATGCGATTGTACTTTACCACTCGGCAGCCGTCGAGGATGACGGCGTTCTTTTCAGGCTCGAACGCGGCAACGGCGGCCTTTATCCAGTGCACGCCCTGCGGGATCAGCGACCCCATCGTGCGCGATGTTTGCTGCGGCTCGAAAATGCCGCCGCCAACCATCGTCCAACCAGGTTGGTAGTAGTGTATGTCGGCAGGATCAATGATCGCGATCTCAATCGCTGGCTTGCGGGATTTCAGGCTGGCCGCGGCGGCAATTCCGCCTGCGCCTGCACCGACGATCACAATGTCATACTGCGCGTCGCCCGTATCGGTGGGCGTTTTACCCCCGTTCACGATCCTGCGCACAACGCCGCCCATGTCATATCCCGCCGCTTTGGTCGCGGCGAGAATATCGGCCACACTGCGCGTGTCCGCCTGAGACAGCGACCAAAGCGTGGCAGAGCGGGTGCCCGTGCGGCAATAGGCCAATATCGGACCCGGCAGTTGGGCTGTGGCCGCATCAAAGGCTGCCGCATCCTTGTCTGATACTTTGCCAGCTACGATAGGTTGATAGGCGGCCTCGATCCCCAGTTTGTTGGCGGCTTTTTCGATCTCGGCGAAGGTCGGCTGATCGGCGCCTTCGCCATCGGGGCGATTGCAAATGATTGCGCGAAAGCCAGCATCCTTGATCGCCTGCATATCAGCTTGGCTGATCTGCGGCGTGACGGAGAGGTTTGCGCTGAGGGCTTTGATTTCCATGGGTCCTTTCAGGCGGGCATTTACATCCCGCCGCCTTAAAAGCGTATGGTGTGGACGGGGCTATGCGCCGCCGTCTTGGGCAAAAGAGACCTGCTTGGCGCTATATGTCTTTTCGCCAATGCGCTGGATCAACTCCAACTGCAGCTCAAGCCATGCTTTGTGGCCTTCTTCTTCCATGGCGATCTTTTCAAACAAGGTCCGCGATCCGATATCGTCGGCTTGATGGGCCTGCCGTGCGGCTTGGATGTAGAATTTTATCGCGTCTTTTTCATCCTCAAGATCGGCCTTGAACATCGCTTCCAGAGTTTCCGCACGCTGAGGCGTCTTGGCAAACGCAATGTCGGGCGTGCCCTTCAGGAACATGATCCGTTCGATAAACAGGTCCGAGTGGCCGGTTTCCTCGGCCTGCTCTTCGCGCATTTTATCGGCCAGAATGTTCAGGCCCCAATCATCCAGCACATGCGCATGTAGCTGGTATTGATGCGCAGCACTCATTTCCATCTGGAGCGCTTTGTTCAGGTTTTCGACTGTCTGGGAATTAGACATGGTATTTCCTTCAAAGATGGGTTCCGCTTGGGGCGATGTTACAATCCGTTGACCGGCACTTTGAGCATCGGGTTGCCGTTGGCGTCAGTCGGCACTTCACCCGCGCGCATGTTCACCTGCAACGAGGGAATGATCAGCTTTGGCATGGCCAGCTGTGCGTCGCGTTCGGTGCGGAACTTGATAAAATCCTCGCGGGTTCTGTCGCCGCCTACGTGGATGTTGTTGGCCTTCTGTTCGGCCACTGTGGTTTCCCATTCGATTGCGCGACCATTCGGGCCGTAGTCGTGGCACATGAACAGGCGTGTCTCGTCGGGCAGGGACAGGACTTTCATGATGCTGTCATACAGCTCACCTGCGGACCCGCCCGGGAAATCACAACGCGCAGAGCCGCCGTCAGGCATGAACAACGTGTCACCAGCAAAGGCCGCATTGCCGATCACATGCACCATACACGCGGGCGTGTGACCGGGGGTGTACATGGCAAAGGCCTGCATGTTGCCGATCTGGTAGGTGTCGCCATCCTTGAATAGCGCATCAAACTGCGAGCCATCGCGCTGGAACTCGGTGCCTTCGTTAAAGATTTTCCCAAAGGTCTCTTGCACGACCATGATCTTTTCGCCCACGCCGATTTTGCCGCCGAGCTTTTGCTGGATATAGGGGGCTGCGCTGAGGTGGTCGGCGTGAACGTGGGTCTCGATGATCCACTCCAGTTTGCCGCCCAGCTCGTTGATGCGCGCAACCATCGCGTCCGCGTGATCATAGGTGATGCGCCCCGCGGCATAGTCGATGTCCATGACGCTATCGATGATGGCGCAGGCGGGGGATGTCGGGTCTTTGACGATATAGCTGATGGTGTTTGTCGCTTCGTCAAAGAAGGCTTCGACTTCGGGTTTGACGCTCATGTCTACGGGATAGTCTGTCATTTCATTTCCTCCAGTTTTGCGATGCGCGGTGCGGGGCCTAGTGGCCCATGCCGCGCTTTGTCATCATGTCATGTACGGCGTCCATGCCGCGTTCCGCCATTGCCGTTACTTCGGCGGCGTGGGTATGCAGGGCAGCGATAACCGCTGGGTCATCCGAGGTCTGGATCACAACCAAACCATCATTGGTGATGTCGATGTTTGACGTGATCGCCTTACCCCTCAGAAAGAAGATATCCAGCGTCGGGCTCTGGATGATAATCTTGGGATCATCCAACTGGTCCACGCGGTCGATCATCCCGAGTGAGTGGCTGATCAAGGCCGCGCTTACCGCGGGATCAGAGGAGCGGGTGATGGTCTTGATCCCGTTTGGCAGGTTTTCCACCTCACGGGTGATCGTCTTGAAGCCCTTGAACAGCGCGGCGATTTCGGCGCTTTCTTGGGGCGTTGCGTTCTCTCCGCGCAGGCCGGGCATGTTGACTTTGTCATGCACATGGCCTGCACCATGGGTGTGCCCGCCGCCGTGCACCGTTTGCGCCACGCTCCACGCGCCGGTGGTGGAAATGCCAACCGCCAGAACCAGCATCGCGATGCGTTTGGGAGAGGACACGGACCGCATCAAGCTGGCTTTGCAGGTGCCAAAGTGCCAAGCAACCTGCGCAGATAAAAGCCGACAACCACTGCGACAAGGAAAAGGGCAACTTCCCATTGGCCCGTTCCAAGCGCAGGGATAGCAGCACCCGGGCAAAAGCCTGCGATGCCCCAGCCGATGCCGAACAAGGCAGACCCGCCGACAAGCTTCATGTCGATGTTTGTTCCCGTCGGCACCTGAAAGCGCCCGCCAAACAAGGGCGTGTCACGCTTCCACGCCAGCCGATACCCGAAGAAGGTAATAACAAGCGCGCCACCCATCACAAAGGCAAGGCTGGGATCCCATGTGCCTGCAAGGTCAAAGAAGTTGAGAACTTTTGCAGGGTCCATCATGCCCGAAATCGCGATGCCGATGCCAAAAACAAGGCCGGTAATAAGTGCAAAGATCAGTTTCATGGCTTAACCTCCAAAAACGTGACGGATCAGGAAAACGGTGATCGCAGCCGTGACCATAAAGGTCGGGACCGCCACGATGGACCGCACGGAGAGGCGTGACAAACCGCAGACACCGTGGCCTGACGTGCAGCCAGACCCAAGGCTTGCGCCGATGCCCCCAATGACGCCGCCGATGGCGATCATGGCAGGGCTGACAGGAATGGTGAGCGTGGGCATCGTGCCTGTGACAGCGAACAACAGCACAGGGGCCAGGACCATCCCGACGACCAGTGCCGCACGCCATGACAGCTCGTCACGGTTCTCAAAAAACACCAGCCCCGACAGAATGCCCGTCGCCCCGAATATGCGGCCAAGGCCCAGCATCAAAAGAACAGCCGCAAGGCCGATCAAGGCCCCGCCACCCAGCGATTGAAACGGTGTGAATGCGGTTTCAAATATCATAGTTTGCAGGTCCGAATGCCAAAGATGCGGTACAGCGGACAGAACTTCATTGCCGATGTGCCCAGCATCACCAAACCTGCGATAACCGATATTACCGTCGCGGCGGTTCCGTTGAAAATGGCCAGCCCACTCACAAAGGGTGCGGCCAGTAGAACGATGCCCAGAACCGCGCGGAAGATGCGGTCAAGGTTGCCTAGATTCGTGGTCATGTCGTTGCCTCTCATTAAAGATACATTCAAGATAGCGCTTTCACCCGCATGGTTCAGTGACATTGTCACCAAGTATTCAACTTTCTTTACGCGCTATGGTCGGCGAGGGTCTGAAGCTGGCGTTTGTCTTTGAGCGTCACGCTCCCGCGGGCCTGTTCGATCCAGCCGCGGCGCTGAAACTCTTGCAGCTGGCGCGAGACGACTTCGCGGGCGGTGCCCAGTTCGACAGACAGTTTTTGGTGCGTAGTAGATACGGTATCAGACCCGCCAGAGAGTTTGACCAACTTGTCCGCCAGCCGCACGTCAATCCGTTGAAAGGCGACCTCGTCGATCATCAGGAACAGGTCGGTGATGCGCTTGGAAAAGGCCGCAAAAACGAAATCCCGAAAGGGTTTGGAACCTGCGACCAGATCGTCAAACACGCCACGCGGAACCGCCGCGGCCTTTACCACGGTTTCTGCAATGCCTTCTGCGGAATAGTCATCATACGCCAACAGGCAGGCCGTGGTCAGCACACAGCTTTGGCCCGCTTCGATACGGTACAGGACAATCTGGTGACCCGTCTCGGAGACCTGCTGCACCCGCACCGTCCCGTCCAGTAGGAACAGCATGTTTTCAGGTGAGTTGCCGGGGCCGAAAACCATGGTGTTCTTGGCAACGCTGACGATTGTACTGCGGGTTGTCAGCAGCTGTTTGGTTGGCAGGTCCAAGCGGGACAAACCCGGGAACCTTTCGACCCAATTGGCATCGTCGGTCATGGCGCGACCGTTTCCGTTCGGGGAATTTCAAGCGGGGCGATCCGCTCCATCAACTGACCGCGATTGGCGGCGATGTCCGCGATGGTCAGATCATCCAGAACGGCCATGAAGGCCGCGGTTGCTTCTTGCATTTTGCGCGACAGGATGCAGATGCCCATCAGGGGACAGGTGTTCTTCTCGGGATTGAAGCACTCGACAACATCCAGCGGCCCTTCGGTAATGCGGACGACCTCGCCGACAATAATCTGTTCGGGCGGGCGGGCCAGCCGAAAGCCTCCGTTGCGCCCGCGCACTGTTTCCAGATACCCGGCTTTGCCCAGTTCGTGTACGATTTTCATAATGTGGGGGCGGGACAAATTGTGGATTTGGGCCACATCGTCAATCCGCACAAGGTCAGGCGCCTTCAGCGCAGCAAGCTGGAGCGAGCGCATCGCATAGTTCGTGTAACTGGTAAGTTTCATGGGTGCATCCTGTTGCCGCAGTAAAAGATACATTCAAACTATTGCTTTTGTAAAGAGGCTGCGCTAAATCAACGAATAGAACTATTCTAAATATAGGAAATACGAGATGACACTCAGAATCGGCGACACCGCACCCGACTTTTCAGCAGACACAACAACCGGCCCGATCAGCTTTCATGATTGGATCGGCGATGATTGGGCGTTCTTCTTTAGCCACCCTGCGGATTTCACCCCCGTTTGCACCACGGAAATGGGCCGCACCTCGCAGCTGTCGGAACAATTCGCCAAACGCGGCGTGAAGCCCATCGGCCTGTCCACGGATACGGTAAGCGAGCACGTCAAGTGGATCGACGATGTGAACGACACCCAGAACACCGACCTGCGGTTTCCGATCGTTGCGGATGCCGACCTGACCGTCGCCAAGCAATACGATATGATCCACCCAAACGAGAGCGAGACAGCCGCCGTACGCTCGGTGTTCATCATTGACCCGAACAAGAAGATTCGCCTGACGATGACCTATCCGATGAGCGTGGGACGCAACTTTGATGAAATTCTGCGCGTCATTGATGCGCTGCAAACCGGCGACAAGCACAAGATCGCAACCCCTGCGGATTGGGTGCCAGGCCAAGAGGTCATCATCCCGCCGTCCGTCTCTGACGCGGATGCAAAGGTTGCTTTCCCCCAGGGTTTCGAAACACTTCGTCCGTATCTGCGTAAAGTCAAAATCTAACCCCCGCCAACCCGATGGAGCACGCCCATGTTTGATGGTTTCACAGCAGAGACACTGGCGCGGATACAATTCGCGTTCACCGTGTCCTTCCACATTATCTTTCCTGCGTTCTCCATCGGGTTGGCAAGCTACCTTGCCGTCCTGAACGGTCTTTGGCTGCGCACCCGCGACGAGACGTATCTGACGTTGTTCACATACTGGAAAAAGATATTTGCCGTGGCCTTTGGCATGGGCGTCGTGTCGGGCATTGTGATGTCGTATCAGTTCGGGACGAACTGGTCGGTCTTCTCCGACAAGACGGGTCCGGTGCTGGGCCCGTTGATGGCGTACGAAGTCCTGTCGGCCTTTTTCCTTGAGGCTGGGTTCCTTGGCATCATGTTGTTCGGGCGCGAACGGGTGGGCGACAAGCTGCATATGTTTGCGACGGCTATGGTTGCCTTCGGCACGCTGATGTCGGCCACGTGGATTTTGTCTGTAAACTCGTGGATGCAGACGCCAGTGGGGTACAGCATTAACGAGCTGGGTCAATTTGTGCCGGAAGACTGGTGGCAGATTGTGTTCAATCCGTCCTTCCCCTATCGCCTGACCCATATGGTGCTGGCTGCGTATCTGACCACCGCTTTGGTCGTTGGTGGCGTTGGCGGCCTGCACCTGTTGCGCAACCGTGAAGACGCACCTGCGCGTCGCATGTTCTCTATGGCGATGTGGATGCTGATTGTCGTGGCGCCTTTGCAAATTCTTGCAGGCGATATGCACGGCATCAACACGCTGGAACACCAGCCCGCCAAAGTAATGGCGATGGAAGGGCATTATGATAGCCACCCTGACGGCGCGCCGTTGATCCTGTTCGGCATTCCAAACGCGGAAGAGAAACGTATCGATTACGCTGTGCAAATTCCCTACCTGTCGAGCATGATCCTGAAGCACCATTGGGACGCGCCGCTGGATGGTCTGGACACCATCCCCGACGACGAAGAACCCCCCGTGGCGATTGTTTTCTGGAGCTTCCGCGTCATGGTTGGCCTTGGCTTTGCGATGCTGGGACTTGGTGGATGGGCCTTGTGGCGACGAATCCGCGGGCGGCTTTTCGATACGCCGCTGCTACACCGTGCGGCGATTGTGATGGGGCCAATGGGGTTTGTCGCAGTTCTTGCAGGCTGGATCACTACCGAGGTCGGCCGCCAGCCGTTCACCGTCTACGGCTTGCTGCGCACCTCGGACAGTTTGGCACCTGTGGCAGCCCCCGCTGTGGCCGCATCGCTGATCGCCTTCATCATTGTTTACTTCTTTGTCTTCGGCGCGGGCACCATCTACCTGCTGCGAATGATGAACATAACCCCTGCGGACGCAAAGCTGGACCTGCGCGACGGGCCAATCCGCACCGCAGGCATCACCCCGATTGCCCAATCAAAACCAGACGCCATTCTCGGCGAATAGGAGATAACCCATGTTTGAACTTTCCTTTATCTGGGCGGGCATCATCGCCTTTGCTGTCCTGACTTATGTGATCCTCGACGGCTTTGATCTGGGTGTCGGTATCCTGTTCCCTCTTGCTGATGGAGAGCGGGAAAAGGCCACCATGATGAACTCCATCGCGCCCATTTGGGACGGGAATGAAACCTGGCTGGTTCTGGGGGGCGGCGGGCTGTTTGCGGTTTTCCCGCTGGCCTATGCGGTGATCATGCCCGCGCTTTATATGCCGATTATCCTGATGCTTCTGGCGCTGATCTTTCGCGGTGTTGCCTTTGAATATCGCTGGCGCACCGAGGACGGGAAACACATCTGGGACGCCGCGTTCTTTGGCGGGTCTATCGTTGCCGCCTTTATGCAAGGCATCGCCCTTGGAGCGTTGGTCCAAGGCATCGAGGTAGCGGACCGTGCCTATGCGGGCGGCTGGTGGGACTGGCTTAGCGTCTTCTCGATCCTGACGGGTGTCGCGGTTGTTGTTGGTTACGCCCTGTTGGGGGCGACATGGATCATCCTCAAGACCGAGGACGCCCTGCAACGGCGCATGCAGCACTATGCCTGGTATTTGGGCGCTGCCACTCTCGCCTTCATCGCTGTGGTCAGCATCCTGACACCTTTTCAGGACCCCGAGTATTTTCAACGTTGGCTGAGCCTGCCTGGAAGCATCTTTAGCGTGCTCATGCCGGGTGCGGTTATTGCGGTCGCTTGGGCGCTGTTCACAGGTCTGAATGCGGGCAAGGATGCCCAACCGTTTCTTGCAGCGCTCAGCCTGTTTGTTTTGTGCTTCATCGGTATCGGGATCAGCTTTTACCCCAATATCATCCCCCCCAGCCTGACCATCGCCGAGGCTGCGGCCCCTGACGAAAGTCTGCGTTTCGCGCTGGTCGGGACCGTCGTTCTGGTGCCGATGATCCTTGCCTATACTGCCTATGCCTATTGGGTGTTTCGCGGTAAAATCGATCCTGAAGAGGGGTACCACTGATGGGGCGCGCAACTTTGCAAAGGATTGGCTGGTTCATCGCGATCTGGGTCGCAAGTGTCGCGGCGCTTGGGCTTGTCGCTTACGCAATCCGCTTGGCCATCCACGTTTGAAATCAGAGCTTTACTAAAACCAAACTGGATGAGTGGCGAAACTGAGCGTGACAATGCACGAGCCGCCCTTCGCGGCCTCATGCTGAGATGACTTTTGATGTAGGTGCGCAAAACGTTGGACAGGTCGAGCAGAAGGTAGGGCGCCGGTGATGCGACCAAAGCCGTGGCGGGCGCATTCCTGCGCTTCTCACTACCGTCATTCGGCTATGTTCTTTTGGTAAGGCAGGTCAACGGGGACACATCCCCGATTTATTTACATAAGATTGATTACAACTTTTCTCACACCGCCCGCAAAGTTTGACTGTCCCATACCTGAAAAGTAAACGAGTCACGCGTCCCAAGCTGAACGGCTGCTCGATCATAGCGGTCCAATTCTGGAGGCCTCTGCCCTTCTCGGCAAGACTGGCATCTGCGTGGTCTGCCTCCTCCCAACCACTCGCCTATTCCAAAATGGCATGGCAGCTATGCCAAATCACCCGGTTGTGAGCGCTACCGAAACTTCGTACTTCTGCAGTGCAGCATAAATACTGCAACGCAGCAATAAGACGAGGTAACATCATGGCGATCACAAGATCTATTTCCGGGCTGGATGCCGTATCGGACGCTGCCCACGCATTCTTTCATCAAAAATGGGACGCGCTCCTGAAGACACTGGAACGCCGCCGCGTCTGCCGCACAACGCGGGGCGAGCTGGCCATCCTTTCCGACCGCGAACTTCGCGATCTGGGCATCCCGCGTAGCAACATCAAAAGACTGGCACTGGAGGCAGCAAATGGCGTTTAATTCACACACGAACGAGGGCACCTCGTTCCATCCCGCAGCAGCATTGTCACGCATGGCAAGCGCCACAGCCGCAAAGGCAGGCAAGTTTGTTCATGCACTGCAAACCGCACGCATGGTGTCGGTGCTAACAAACATGAGCGATCAACAGCTCAAACAGATCGGCATCACGCGTTCCGAAATCGGCCAATACGCGCAAAAGCTGACCGCGAAATAAGCAGTCACGGGCCGCGAGGTGCGTGGCCCCACGAAATACGCTGACCCTCACTCCTCCCCGAGGGTTCCAGCCTGCGCGGGTCCGACCCGAGCATAAGGTCAGCATCTTCACCCTCCTCCCGAAGATGCTGACCGAAAATTACAGGCAGGCGCAGGTTGTGATCCTGCCAATCCTCGGCTCTGATTTTTGACATTGACGGATCAGATTGCCTAAATTCTGGGCGAATGCGGATTTGCCCGCGAACTTGTTGATCTGATGCGGCCCCTGACGGGTATGCCCTCGCTAAGGCGTGGATGCGTTGGTACGGTCAGGGGTGCTGAAAACGGAAATACGAGTCATGTTTCAATGAAAGATCCCGCCAGTTCGATCGGTCCGAAAATTTCAGGTCTGTTGCGTCAAATATATCCGGAGCTGGACGGTGATATCCTGACCAGCAAAGTGATCGACGCCTTTTGGCCCGACGGTACAGAGCGCCGCAAGCGCGGGCGCGTTCGGGGCAATTCCTTGTGGTCGCAGAAAGACGCCCTGCTGATCACTTACGGCAACTCTATCATCGACGGCGCGCACAAGCCGCTGGATCTTTTGTCGGACTTCCTTGCGACCTATCTGGATGGCACGCTGAACGCTGTGCATATCCTGCCCTTCTTTCCCTACACATCCGACGATGGCTTTGCGGTATCGGACTTTCGCGCGGTTAACCCGCAGCTGGGGGATTGGGCAGACATCAACCGCATTGCCGACCGCTTCACGCTGATGTCAGACCTTGTGCTGAACCATGTGTCCAGTCAGGGCAACTGGTTCAACGCCTACCGCCAAGGCCAAGCGCCCTATGACAAGTTCTTCTTTGAAGCCTCGCCCGAGGACGATTTGCGCGATGTTGTGCGCCCCCGCACAACGCCATTATTGCGAGAGGTCGAGACCAGCAACGGCACCCGCCACGTGTGGTGTACCTTCAGCCATGATCAGGTTGATCTGGATTTTCGCAACCCCGAGGTCCTGATTGAATTTCTGCGCATCATCCGGCTGCATGTAGACAATGGCGTGCAGATCATCCGCCTCGATGCAGTTGCGTTTTTGTGGAAGGAAATCGGATCGCCTTCGATACATCTGCCGCAAACCCATGCGGTAATCAAACTGATGCGGCTGCTGTGTGACTTTGCCGCCGAGAAGGTGATCTTGCTGACCGAAACCAACGTGCCGAAGGCCGAGAACCTCAGCTATTTCGGCGATGGGGACGAAGCGCACGCGATCTATAACTTTCCGCTTCCGCCGCTGATCTTGCATGCGATGATGTCCGGCAACGCCGAGTATCTGCGCCGTTGGCAGCGCGGGATGCCCCCCGCCCCGATGGGGTGCGCTTATCTGAATTTTACGGCCAGCCACGATGGCATCGGAATGCGCCCCGCCGAAGGGTTGCTGCCCGAAGGTGAAAAGCAACAAGTCATCGACACTGTGAAGCAGATTGGCGGGTTGGTCTCTATGCGCACGATGCCCGACGGCAGCGAAAGCCCTTATGAGCTGAACACGACCTTTTACGATGCCATGTCACAGACGTTTGCGGGGGCCGATGCGCATCACCATGCGCGGTTTGTCTGTTCGCAGACCATTGTCATGTCCCTTGAAGGGATACCCGCCTTCTATATTCACGCCATGCTGGCCGCTCCGAATGATCACAAAGGCGTCGCGCACCGCGGGATGAACCGTGCCATCAACCGCCACCGCTGGAACTATCCCGACTTGCGCGACCTGTTGAGCGATCCCGCCACACCGCAGGCCCGCGCCCTGTCAGACCTGTCCGAGCGTCTAAAAATTCGCAAACGCCAGCCTGCATTCCACCCTAACGCCACGCAATTTACGGTCAACATGGGGGACGAGCGTGTGTTCGGGGTCTGGCGTCAAAGCCTCGATCGGGGTCAGTCCATCTTTGCGCTGCACAACGTCAGCGATGCGGCGGTTACAATATCTGTTGCTGCGCTGAACCTGATCGAGGACCAGCATTGGGTTGACCTGCTTGGCGGTGCGGTGATCGACACCGCAGCCTCACAGATCACCGTAGCCCCCTATCAATGCATGTGGATCACGAACCACCACTAGACATATTCGGCCTCATCGGCGGTAGCAGCGGCGCGCAATTCACCCAGAAATTCGGGATCAGCGGAATGCACGCGGTTCCATGTTGGAATGAACGGCGTCTCGTGCGGATTGTCCAAAAAGAACTGCCCAGCCCGCATGATATTTTCCGCAAACAGCTCGATCGCGCGTTCTTCCTTGTGGCGATCAATCGACAGCCCGTTCATCTTGGCATCGTTGTAATAGGCCTCAAGCAGATCCAGCGCACAGCGGTAGTATGTCGCCTTGAGCGTGCGGAAAACGTTGGGCGTGAACACCGTGCCGTCTGCTGCCAACTTGCGGAAGATCGCTTTGCAGATGTCGGTCGACATGCGGCTCAGGCCCGCATTTGAGTCTTCCTCGCTCAGGTCCTGGTGCTTGTGATCGTACTGGTCGGCAATCTCGACCTGACACACCGCCTGCGGGGCAAGGTTGCGCCATGCCTCGGACAATATCCCGATTTCCAGCCCCCAATCCGACGGTATCCGCAGATCAGGCAGCATCGACGTGCGCATCGCAAATTCACCCGACAGCGGATAGCGGAAACTGCGCAGGTAATCGATATAATCCCGGTCCCCCACGACCTTTTTCAGGGCAATCAACAAGGGGCTAACCAACAGACGGGACACACGCCCGTTCAACCGGTCCTGCCCCACACGGGCGTAATATCCTTTGGCCAGTTGATAGGGGAAACCCACGTTTGCGACGGGATAAATAAGACGCGCCAGCAGTTCATTCGTGTAAGTCAGGATATCGCAATCATGGATCGCCATCACGGCACTGTCTTCACAGGCAATCAGATATCCGATTGCGGACCAGACATTCTTCCCTTTGCCCGGCTCGGACGGGGCCAAACCCATCTCTGTCAGCTTCGACCCAAGCGCGAGCATACGGGGGCTGTCGTTCCAGATCACGATGTGGTTCTGGTTCAGCCCCTTAAAGAACTCTTTCGCGTGGCGGTATTGCGCTTCGTCGGCGCGGTCCAATCCGATGATAACGCGGTGCAGGTAGGGCACTTTGGACAGCTCGTCCAAAATCTTGGGCATCGCGTCTGTTTCCAGCTCGGAATACAAACACGGCAGGACCAGCGACATATTGCGGTTCGCGGCGAACACCTCAAGCTCGTAGGTCAGCTCGTCGAGCGAACGGGTCCGCAGATTGTGCAGTGTTGTGATGTTCCCGTTCTGATGAAAATCGGCCATGTTCGTCCCTTTTATAAACTCAGTCGTGCCAGGTGCGCGAGGATCGCGGCGTTCCAGCCATCAGGGCCGGCCTGCGTTGTACGTAAGATGCGACCCCCGGTTTCGCCGTCAAGAATTGGCAACGGGTCGCGGTGCGGGTTTGCAATAATGACGCCGCTATCAGCGGCTTGCAGCATTTCGACATCGTTGGGCGCATCCCCCAAGGCAATGGTGTGTTGCGGCGCATAATCTTGAATGATCCGCGCCATTTGGTCCGCTTTGGTCGCGCCGAAAGAGAGTGTCAAAAACCGCCCGCCTTCCCGCGCAGATATGCCCAGTGGCTGCAACGCCTTCAGAAACGCGCTCTTTTCATCCGCCGTCCCTGACCATGTTCCAGGTTCCGAAAATGCGCGGTCTTGCGCCAGAACGGCCTGTGCGTGCGACAGGCCAGTCGCCTCGGCAACCTCTCTTGCATCCATATCCCCGAAGCCTTGAAATTTCTCTCTGAGCGGGGCGGCGACCTGCTGCAAGCCCGCCCGCAGCTGCGCATAGCCCGAGCGGTCCATGTCATCGCCCGCATGAGGCGCTAGCAGCCCCGCGCCATTTTCGACAATCGCGGGCCATGCCTGCAAACAGAGGTCTTGACGCAGAGCGTGGATTTCCGGCGCTGTCTTACTGCTGGCCATCACAACACCCGCGCCAATTGCGGCAAGGCGTTCAAGGGCAGGCGATGCCGGATCCCAAGAATAATCCACGTGAGAAAGCAGTGTGCCGTCAAGGTCAGTGAATACAAGCAGCGGCAGTTGAGGTCTCATACCCGCAAGCTTGCGAATTATTCCCGGCAGGTGCAAGCGATACCTGCCTAAATCCGGCCATGGCCCCATAGACAGATCACACCACTTCAAAAGCTGCTGTTTTTGAGCCGTTGTCCGTTTCACCCCTGCCCCGTCCCCGATCCGTTCACACGCCACGCGCAGACTCTACCGTTGCAGGCTCGCGATCAGCTGGTGAAATTTCTCGCCCTGAATCGCCACATGAGCGCGCAGTGTTTTGGCGACACTTTCCGCATCACCGTCTTTAAGGAATTGCAGAACTGCCAAATGCTCGCTCATGGATTGCTCAAGCCGCCCGCGAAAGCGGAGCTGAATTCTGCGGTAGGCTCTGAGGCGGTTTTGAAGCTGTAACGCCTGTTTTTCCAGATACCCGTTTGCAGCGCCGCGGTAGATGATCTGGTGAAACGTTTCGTTCTCTGCGTAATAGCGATCATGATCAGACGCCTCTATCGCTTGCTGGCAGCGGTCGTTGACTGCGGCCAAAGCCTCTAAATCCTGATCGCTCATTCGTGTGGCGGCTAGGCGGCCACAAACGGCTTCGATCTCCGCCATGGTTTCAAACATTTCCATCAGTTCAACCGGACCGGGTTGGCGGATAAAGACGCCCCTGCGTGGGATCTGCTCGGCCATTCCAGAGGTAACAAGAACCTGTAATGCTTCGCGGATCGGGGTGCGGGAAACATTGAATTGCTCGGCCAGCTTCAGCTCGTCCAGACGATCACCATCCTGAAATTCGCCCGCAAAAACGAGCTGTTCCAACGTGTCTGCGATTTGATCTGCGCGCCTGATGTCCATGTGCAATCCATAGCATCTGAGGGGGGCAAAATGCAATCTGGATTTTCTTGTATACAAGAACGTTGACTTGGTCGGCAAGCCGTGTGACCTTCCTGCGCAATGTCAGCGGAAAGTTGATTCACACCCAGGGAGGGAAATATGAAGTTTTCAAAACTCACAGCAACGGCCATGGCCGCGTTTCTGGCCATCGGTTCAGCGGCGAGCGCGGAAACACTGCGCCTGTCGCATCAATGGTCAAACAAGGATGTCCGCCACCAGGTCGCCCAGATGGTTGCCGATGATGTCGCCGCAGCGGGCGTTGATCTGGATATCCAGATTTTCGGTTCCAAGTCCCTGTTCAAACCACGCGAGCAATATCGCCCGCTCAGCCGTGGCCAGCTGGATATGACCGTTCTGCCACTTAGCTATGCGGGGGGGCAGCAGCCCGCCTATAACCTGACGTTGATGCCCGGCATGGTGAAAAACCACGACCACGCCGCCCGTCTGAGCGCCTCGCCTTTTATGGCAGCGCTTGAGGAAAAGATGGCCGAAGATGACGTCATGGTTTTGGTGCACGGCTATCTTGCGGGCGGTTTCGTCGGCAAAGACAAATGCATTACAAAGCCCGAGGATGTGAAGGGTCTGCAAACCCGCGCCGCCGGCAAGGCGTTTGAACAAATGCTTGCGGGGGCGGGGGCCTCCATCACCGGCATGGCCTCGTCCGAGATTTACAACGCAATGCAGACAGGCGTTTTGAACGCAGCGAACACGTCGTCTTCGTCCTTTGTCTCTTACCGCATTTACGAGCAGGTCAGCTGCTACACCCCTGCGGGCGACGTGGCGTTGTGGTTCATGTACCAGCCGCTGCTGATGAACAAATCCAGATTTGATGGCCTGACTGCGGACCAGCAAAAAGCGCTGATGGATGCATCGGCAAAAGCGCAGGCATTCTATCTTGAAGAAGCCAAAAAGCAGGATGCCGCATCCGAGAAAGTCTTCCGCGATGCAGGGGTCGAGATTGCCCAGATGTCCGCCGACGACTTTGAAGCATGGCGCGCGCTGGCACAGGAAACCTCCTATGCCAAATTCGTATCGGAAGTTGACGGCGGTCAAGAGCTTCTCGATATGGCGCTGGCTGTCGAATAAACCGCATCGGATCGGGCCGCGTTTTTGATGCGGCCCGTCTACACCACCCACTTCATCCAAGGACATCGTTATGGCGGGCCAAAGCTCTGTCGCGGTGGCGCAAACGGGCGGTAATCCGTTTCTGCGTCTCGTGGCTGTACTCTCTACACTTGCGGGCTGGTGCTCGGCTGCGATGATTGTCGCGGCGATTGCGATCACCTGCCAAATGATCTTTGTGCGCTTTGTGCTGAACGGATCGACCATCTGGCAGACCGAGGCCGTGATCTACCTTGCAATCGGAGCCACCCTGATCGGGCTGCCCTATGTCCAGCGGTTGCGCGGGCACGTGAACGTGGATTTGATTCCGCTAGCGTTAAAGCCCCGTGCGCGGTTTGTGCTGGCGATATTCACACTGTCCCTGTCGATTGTGATGGTGGCGATCATGCTGTGGCATTCATATGAGTTCTGGCACCTCACATGGGAGCGGAACTGGAAATCCGACACCGTCTGGGGCGTGCGCCTGTGGATACCCTATCTGGCGCTGCCGGTCGGGTTTGCCCTGTTCTTGCTGCAACTGGTCGCTGATCTGGTTGCCATTGTGCTGAAAATTGAAAAGCCCTTCGGCTTGGAGGACGTGTAATGGACCCGCTCACCCTTGGTGCGATTGTTGCCGTCTGTACTATTCTGGTCTTGTTTTCCGGAGTGTCCGTGGCCCTTGGCCTGTTGATCGTCTCGACCGGTTTCATCATGATTTTCGACGGTATGCGCTCGCTCGAGCTGTTGCCCGAAATCCTGTTTGGAAAGCTTGATAACTTCGCGCTTTTGTCGATCCCGATGTTCATCATCATGGGGTCGTCCATTGCCTCCACCCGTGCAGGCGCCGACCTTTATGAGGCGCTTGAGCGTTGGCTGACCCGCGTGCCGGGTGGCTTGGTGATCTCGAACCTCGGGGCCTGTGCGCTGTTTGCTGCCATGTCGGGGTCGAGCCCTGCAACCTGTGCGGCCATTGGCAAGATGGGCATCCCCGAGATGCGCAAGCGCGGCTATCCTGACGGCGTCGCCGCAGGCTCTATCGCGGCGGGTGGCACGCTGGGCATTTTGATCCCGCCCTCCGTCACGATGATCGTTTATGGCATCGCGACCGAGCAATCCATCGGCCGCCTGTTTCTTGCGGGCGTTATTCCGGGGTTGATGTTGGTCGGACTGTTCATGGCGTGGTCGCTTTATGCCACGTGGAAATCCGGCGACCAGCAATTGCTCGCGCAGGGGTCCTACACATGGAAAGAGAAGATCGAAATCCTGCCGCGTGTCCTGCCGTTCCTGTTCATCATCGTGGGCGTCCTTTATGCGATGTATGGCGGCGTGGCGACACCGTCCGAGACAGCGGCAGTTGGCGCGCTGTTGTGCCTGATTATCGCGATGGTGATCTACAAACTCTGGAACCCTGCCGATCTGTGGGTCGTGCTGCGCGACAGCACCAAAGAAAGCGTGATGATCCTGTTTATCATCGCGGCGGCGGGGGTGTTTTCCTACATGCTATCGAGCCTGTTCATCACGCAATCCATTGCCGCGTGGATCGGCACGCTGGACGTGAACCCTTGGGTCTTGATGGGGGCAGTGAACATCTTTCTATTGATCGCAGGCTTCTTCCTGCCCCCTGTTGCTGTGATCCTGATGGCCGCACCGATTTTGCTGCCGATCATCACGACCGCGGGCTTTGATCCGATCTGGTTCGCCGTGGTCCTGACCATCAACATGGAAATCGGTCTGATCTCGCCGCCTGTGGGGCTGAACCTCTATGTCATCAACGGTATCGCGCCCGACATCTCGCTAAAGACCATCCTCGCGGGGTCCCTGCCCTTTGTGGCCTGCATGGTGATTGCAATCATCCTGCTGTGCCTCTTTCCGGGGCTTGCGACATGGTTGCCGAACGCGGTCATGGGGGCGGCAATATGAGCTATCTGAACGGCCTATTCTCAACCGTGTTCGAGCGCCGCTTTGCGCGCGCTGTCTCGACCGATGCGCGGGGGCGCGAAATCGCAGATCTGTCGCATGACCTGCTTGGCACGCAGGGGGAGGTGTCGGGCAGCACCTTGGCCCAACTCATCCTTGACCAATACACGCAGGCCGACGCCCCGGCCAAAAAGGCGTTCTTTCAGTTCTTGTTGCGCGATCTGGAGATTGACCCCGTCGAAGTCGTCGAGACCCTCAAGGACTACAAAGCCGCGCCGTCAAAACGCAGTTACCGCGCCTATGCCGCCGCAAGCGAACCGAAGCGGCAGGAGCTGCTGCGCAGGCTCAATCAGGTGCGCGGCGGCACGCAGCGCCTTGTCTCGATGCGGCGCGATCTGTTGCAAATGATCCGCGAGGACGCCACGCTGGAGCCTCTGGACGTGGATTTCCAACACCTCTTTGCGTCATGGTTCAATCGCGGCTTTCTGGACCTGCGGCGGATCAACTGGTCCAGCCCGGCGGAGGTTCTGGAAAAGATCATCGCCTATGAGGCCGTGCACGCCATCGACAGCTGGGATGATCTGCGCCGCCGCCTGCAACCCGCCGACCGCCGCTGTTACGGCTTTTTCCATCCAGCCATGCCAGACGAGCCGCTGATTTTTGTGGAGGTCGCCCTGACCATCGGCATTCCGAATTCCGTACAGAACCTGTTGACCGATGGCCGCGCCCCGATCGACGCAGAGGAGGCCGACACCGCCGTTTTCTACTCAATCTCGAATTGTCAGGCGGGTTTGGCGGGCATCTCTTTCGGCAACTCGCTGATCAAACAAGTCGCCGCCGATCTGGCGGGGGATCTTGGGGCGCTCGACACTTTTGTGACGCTGTCGCCGATCCCGGGCCTAACGAAGTGGCTGGACAAAACGCAAAACCCCGCCCTTGACCGTGCGCCCGTGGAAGCACAGGCCGCGCACTATTTGCTGAGCGCGAAGCGGGCCGACAAGTTGCCCGTTGATCCGGTGGCGCGGTTCCATCTTGGCAACGGGGCCGCCGTTCATGCGGTCCATGCCAATGCCGACATCTCCGACAACGGTATGCGCCAATCCAAAGGTGCGATGGTTAACTATCTCTATGATCTGTCACAGGTCACCACCAACCACGAACAGTTTGTTACCGAAAAGACCGTCGCTGCCTCGACGGCGGTGCGAACGTTGAGTGCATCAATCCCGCCCGAAGCGTGAGGAACAAAACAATGACAAACCCGCTGTATGACACCCTGTTTGGCCAACACGATCAAAGCGATGCTGTTTTCCTGCACCTGCAAGACGGCACCACGCTGACCTATGCGCGATTTCTGGAAACCGCAGCGCAATACGCGGGCTACCTGACCCAACTGGGTTTGCGGGCAGGCGACCGCGTTGCCGTGCAGATTGAAAAATCCGCCGAAGCGCTGGCCGTCTATGCGGCTTGTGCGCAATCGGGGTTGGTTTTTCTGCCGCTGAACACTGGATACACAGCCGACGAGATTGCGTATTTTGTCGAAAACAGCGGCGCGGGTATTGTGCTGTGTGACGATCGCAAACGCAGCGATCTGGCGCCAATCGCAGCGCGGTGCGGCGCGATTCTGGAAACACTGAACGCGGACGGCTCCGGCAGCTTCGCGCAACAGGCGGCCTCGCTGCCCACAAGGTTCGAGACCGTCGCACGCAGTCGCGATGACCTTGCCGCATTCCTCTATACTTCCGGCACAACAGGCCGTTCAAAAGGCGCAATGCTGAGCCAAGGCAACCTGTTGTCCAACGCGCAGACGCTGGTGGATGAATGGAGATTCACGACCCAAGATGTGTTGCTGCACGCGCTGCCCATCTTTCATACCCACGGGCTGTTTGTGGCCAGCAATATTACCTTGCTCGCGGGCGGGCAGATGATTTTTGCGCCCAAATTTGATCTGGACCAGATGATCGCGGACATGCCCCGTGCCACCACGATGATGGGGGTTCCCACCTTTTACACACGCCTTCTTGGGGATGCGCGGTTTACCAAAGAACTAACCAAAGACATGCGCCTGTTCATCTCTGGCAGTGCGCCGCTTTTGGCGGAAACGCATATTCAGTTCGAAGACCGCACGGGCCACCGCATTCTGGAACGCTACGGGATGACCGAAACCAATATGAACACCTCGAACCCCTATGAGGGAGAGCGGCGCGCAGGGACTGTTGGCCTCCCCCTGCCCGGTGTCGAGCTGAAGATCACCGACAGCAAGACCGGCGCCACCCTTCCCCAAGGCGAAATAGGCGAGATCGAAGTGCGCGGCCCTAACGTGTTCCAGGGCTATTGGCAGATGCCCGAAAAGACCGCAGAAGAGCTGCGAAGTGATGGTTTTTTCATCACCGGTGACCTTGGCCAGATGGATGCAGACGGATACGTGAGCATTGTCGGGCGAAACAAGGACCTCATCATCTCGGGCGGGTACAACATTTATCCCAAAGAGATCGAATTGCTTCTCGATGATCAGGATGGCGTGCTGGAAAGTGCGGTGATCGGGGTTCCCCATGCCGATTTCGGGGAAAGCGTCGTGGGCGTTCTGGTGGCAAAGCCTGAGGCGGATCTGGATCTGGACCACATCAAGGCGAGCCTCTCGAATTCCTTGGCCCGTTTTAAGCAGCCGCAGAAACTGGTCGTTCTGCCCGAACTGCCGCGCAACACAATGGGCAAAGTTCAAAAGAAATCACTCCGTGAGCAGTTCGCGGCGATCTTTCAATAAGGCGCATCTTCAGCACGGCGGTTGCATCAAACGGTTGCGCCAACATGTTACTTGATGTTGGGGGTTTGAAAATTTTCGTAACTTAATTATTGAAAAAATCCGCTCCGTCACGTACACCCTGTGAAAATAGTATTTTCACAGTAGGGAGAGTGTCGTGGAAGCTTTGATTTGTGATGGTGTCCGCACACCCATTGGCCGTTATGGTGGATCGTTGTCATCAGTGCGTACCGATGACCTTGCGGCCCTTCCGATCGCCGCCTTGATGTCGCGCAATCCAAGTGTTGATTGGGCGAAAGTAGACGAAGTCGTCTACGGTTCTGCCAATCAGGCAGGTGAAGACAACCGCAACGTGGCTCGCATGGCCGCCCTTCTTGCTGGTCTGCCTCAGGATGTTCCCGGCGCCACAATCAACCGTCTGTGCGCCAGTGGCATGGACGCCGTGGGTTTTGCCGCACGCGGGATCAAAGCGGGCGATTACGACCTGACAATCGCAGGCGGCGTCGAGAGCATGAGCCGCGCCCCCTTTGTGATGCCCAAAGCGACCAGCGCCTTTACCCGCGCCAATGCGGTCTATGACACCACCATCGGCTGGCGTTTCATCAACCCCAAGATGGAGGCGCAATACGGCGTCGATTCCATGCCGCAGACCGCCGATAACGTCGCCGCCGATTACAACGTCGACCGCGATGCGCAGGACGCGATGGCCGCCCGGTCTCAGGCCAACTGGGCCGCGGCCCATGCCGCAGGACATTTCGCGGATGAGCTCTGCTCAGTTGAAATCCCCCAGCGCAAAGGCGATCCGATCACCTTTGACACCGATGAACACCCCCGCTCCGGAACGGACGCGGCAAGACTGGCAAAACTTAAGGGCGTCAACGGCCCCGATCTGACCGTGACCGCAGGCAATGCCAGCGGCGTGAACGACGGCGCTGCCGCCCTGCTCATCGCGTCAGAGGCTGCCGCCAAACAACACGGCCTCACACCAATGGCCCGCATCATCGGCATGTCATCCGCAGGTGTTGCCCCCCGCATCATGGGCATCGGCCCCGTTCCTGCCAGCCAAAAGGTGCTGGAGCGGGCGGGCCTGACCATTGACCAGATGGACATAATCGAGCTGAACGAGGCTTTCGCCGCCCAAGGCATCGCCACCCTGCGTGAGCTGGGCGTGGCCGATGACGACCCCCGCGTGAACCCCCAAGGCGGCGCGATTGCCATGGGGCACCCGCTGGGCATGTCGGGCGCACGTCTGGTCCTGACGGCGGCACACCAACTCAAACGCACGGGCGGGCGCTATGCGCTTTGCACCATGTGTGTGGGCGTGGGCCAAGGCTCTGCGATGATTATCGAACGTATCTAAGACCCTTTTTTGAGGAGACCGTTATGTACGCCCAAATGGTGAAATCCGAAGCAACGCGGGATGATCCCGAAAAGCTGGCGGCCTTTCAGGCCCGCATTGACGCGGGCGAAAAGATCGAGCCGAAGGAATGGATGCCCGAGGGCTATCGCAAAACGCTGATCCGCCAGATGGGCCAGCACGCGCACTCTGAAATCGTGGGCCAATTGCCCGAAGGCAACTGGATCACCCGCGCGCCTACACTGGAGCGCAAAGCGATCCTACTGGCCAAAGTGCAGGACGAGGCAGGCCATGGCCTCTACCTTTATTGCGGGGCGGAAACGCTGGGCGTGAGCCGCGACGAGCTGACGGAGATGCTGTTGGACGGGCGGATGAAGTATTCGTCGATCTTCAACTACCCCACGCTGACATGGGCCGATATGGGCGCAGTTGGCTGGCTTGTGGACGGCGCCGCGATCATGAACCAGGTGCCGCTGCAACGCACGTCCTACGGCCCCTATGCCCGCGCCATGGTGCGCATCTGCAAAGAGGAATCTTTCCACCAGCGCCAAGGTTACGACATCATGATGAAGATGGCGAAGGGCACCCCTGCGCAAAAGAAAATGGCCCAAGACGCGCTCAACCGTCTGTGGTTCCCGTCGCTGATGATGTTCGGCCCGTCGGACGCCGAAAGCACCCACTCAGAGCAATCGATGAAGTGGAGGATCAAGATGAACACCAACGACGAGTTGCGTCAAAAGTTCGTGGACCAGACCGTGCCACAGGCCGAATACCTTGGCCTGACCGTGCCGGATGAAACACTGGCATGGAACGAAGAAAAGGGCGGTTACGACTTTGCCGAGCCTGACTGGGACGAATTTTTCGACGTGCTGCGCGGCAATGGCCCGTGCAACGCGGAACGTCTCGCGGCGCGCAACAAGGCATGGGACGACGGCAAATGGGTCCGCGATGGCATGCTAGCCCACGCCGAAAAACGTCGCATCGCAAAGGTAGCTGCACAATGAACGCCCCTTCCCGCACCGAATGGCCTCTTTGGGAGGTCTTTATCCGTGGCCAACACGGGATGAGCCATCGCCACGTCGGCAGCTTGCACGCCCCTGACGAGGAAATGGCGATCAAGAACGCCCGTGATGTCTATACCCGCCGCAACGAAGGCGTGAGCATCTGGGTCGTCGAGGCGCGGCATATTGCGGCCTCCTCGCCCTCGGACAAAGGGCCGATGTACGAGCCATCGGAATCCAAAGTCTACCGCCACCCCACGTTCTTTGACATCCCCGACGCAGTGGGCGCGATGTGATGCGCGATCAAGCGGCCTATTTCGAATTCCTCTGCCGGATGGGGGACAACACGCTGGTGCTGGGCCACCGCGTCAGCGAATGGTGCGGTCATGCGCCTGTGCTGGAGGAAGACATCGCACTGGCCAACACCGCGCTGGACCTCATTGGCCAGACGCAGATGTGGCTGGGCCTTGCCGCCGAAGTCGAAGGCGCGGGCCGCAGTGCCGACGATCTGGCGATGCTGCGTGATGTTTGGGATTTCCGCAATTGTCTGCTGACCGAACAGCCGAATGGCGATTTCGGCCAGACCATGATGCGCCAGTTCCTGTTCGACGTCTGGCATCTGGGGATGCTGACCGAACTGACAAAATCGTCCGAGCCGCGCGTGGCCGAGATTGCCGCCAAAGCGATCAAAGAAGTGCAATACCACGTCGAGCGGTCTGGCGACACTGTGATCAGTCTGGGCGACGGCACTGACGAGAGCCACCAGCGGATGCAAAACGCGCTTGATCTGTTGTGGCCCTACGTGGGTGAGCTGTTTGTGCCCGATGCTGTGGATACCGCCATGGCGCAGGCGGGCATCGCGCCCGATCTGACCAGCTTGCGCGCCGCTTTCGACGCGCACCTTGCCGATGTTATGGGTCAAGCCACCCTGCGCATCCCCGACAGCGACTTCGCCCATAAGGGCGGCAAATCGGGCAAGCAACACTCGGAACATTTGGGGCATATGATTACGCAGATGCAATGGCTGCAACGCGCCTATCCGGGTGCAAGCTGGTAACATGCAGCCCAGCGTCGATCAGGTTTGGGCGTGGCTGGCAGATGTGCCCGACCCCGAGATCCCTGTGATCTCGGTTGTGGATTTGGGCATTGTGCGCGGGGTCGCGTGGGACGGTGACACGGTCGAGGTTGCGGTAACTCCGACCTATTCAGGGTGCCCCGCGACCTCGGTGATTGCCTTGGACATCGAGACCGCCTTGCATAAGCGCGGCCTTGAAAAGGTGCGCATCAAAAACCAGCTTAGCCCGCCGTGGACATCCGACTGGCTGAATGAAGACGCCGGCGCCAAGCTGATGGAATACGGCATCGCCCCACCCCGCGCCGCAGGGGGGCCCGAACAGTGCCCGTGCTGCACCTCCACCCATGTTGTGCGGATCAGCCAGTTCGGCTCAACCCCGTGCAAGGCGCAATGGCAGTGCAAGGATTGTCTTGAGCCGTTCGACTATTTCAAATGTATCTAGGGGAGGTCTGAGTGATGGCCCGCTTTCATGAATTGACCGTAACAGACGTGCGCAAAACCATCCGCGACGCGGTGGTGGTGAGCTTACAGCCTGCGAATGGCGGTGACTTTGATTTCATCCAAGGGCAGTACCTGACCTTTCGACAGAAATTTGACGGAACCGAGGTCAGGCGGTCGTATTCGATCTGTGCGGGCAAGGATGATGGCATTTTGCAGGTTGGCATAAAACGTGTCGAAGGCGGCGCGTTCTCGACCTGGGCCAATGAGCATCTGACGGCGGGTATGACGCTGGAGGCGATGCCCCCTGCGGGCAATTTTCACACGCCGATCACGCCTGACGTAGGCAAGAACTATCTGGGCTTTGCGGGCGGCTCTGGTGTGACGCCTGTACTCTCGATCCTGAAAACCGTTCTGATGCGGGAACCTGCCAGCACCTTCACGCTGGTCTATGCCAACCGCGGTGTGAACACGATCATGTTCCGCGAAGAGCTGGAGGACCTGAAGAACCAGTATATGCAGCGCCTGACGGTGATCCATATACTGGAGTCGGACGCACAGGACATCGACCTGTTCACGGGCCGCATCGACGGCGCAAAATGTGCCGCACTTTTCGCGAATTGGATCGACATCACCAGCGTCGACACCGCGTTCATCTGCGGGCCAGAGCCGATGATGCTGGCCATTGCAGCAGCCTTGCGCGACCACGGGCTGACCGATGACCAGATCAAGTTCGAGCTGTTTGCCAGCGCCCAACCGGGCCGCCTGAAGCGCAAGGCCACAGCAGCGGGCGATGCCGCGGCCACAAAATCAACCGAGGCCACTATCACCATGGACGGGGCCGCACGCAGTTTCACCATGGACAAGGATCAAACCATTCTGGACGCGGCATTGTCCAATGCGCTGGATGCGCCTTACGCCTGCAAGGCGGGCGTCTGTTCGACCTGCAAATGCAAAGTGTTGGAGGGCGAGGTCGAGATGGTCGCGAACCACGCGTTGGAGGACTACGAAGTCGCCCAAGGCTTTGTGCTGTCGTGCCAGTCCTTCCCGATCAGTGATCGCGTTGTGGTCGACTACGATCAGCACTAAACAGCTACAGCCCCGCAACCCCCGATAGGGTAAGGCGGGTGACCAGCTCGGCATACTCGGCTCGCGCCGCGTCATCTGCGGCGTTGTTCCACATATAAAACCAGTTGAGCATGCCAAAGACCGACATCACCGTGGCCCGCAGCTTTTGGGGATCGTGGGCGAAAACCCCGGGCGCGTTGGCCGCGATCACATCGCTGAACCGTGCGACCATATCGCGCTGATAGCCCTTCAGGATTGCCTGCTGCGCAGGCGGTAACAATGGCAGGCCTTCGGTCTGGATTTTATGTTCGTCGTCCATACCATCATAGGCGTGCAGCGTCTCGGCCACGATAGCACGCAACTGCGCATCAGGGGTCATTCCGCCCAAGGGAAGCAGCAGGATGCGGTCGCGCAGCGCCAGCAGATAGGTGTCCAGAATATCGAACAACAGCGCGTCCTTGCTGTCGTAATAGTGGTAGATATTCGCCTTCGAGACTCCGCAATCGCGGGCGACCTGAGACATGGACGCGCGCGCAAACCCCGTCTGCGCGAAAACGCGGGCGGCGGTTTTCAGGATATGCACGCGCTTGGCGTCGTGGTCCTTTGCGATAGGGCGTGCCACGGCTAGGCTTTGGTGCGGTTATCAATCACCCGCACCGCTTTGCCCTGCGACCGCGCCGCCGTCCCGGGCGCGCCGACGACGACCTCGGTCGAGACGCCGACCATATCCTTGATCCGTTTGGTCAATGCCTGTGCCGCTACCGCTTTGGATGGCTCATCGGCAGCATTTGGCGCGGCCTCGGTTATCACGCGCATGGCGTCCATATGGCCCGATTTGAACAGCTCGATCTGGAAGTACGGCGCAAGGCCGTCTGTCGCCAACAACTGCTCTTCGATCTGGGTCGGGAAAACATTCACGCCGCGCAGGATGATCATGTCATCCGACCGTCCTGTGATCTTTTCCATCCGCCGCATGCTGCGTGCCGTACCAGGCAAAAGCCGCGTCAGGTCTCGGGTGCGGTAGCGGATCATCGGCATCCCCTCTTTGGTGAGCGTGGTAAAGACCAGCTCCCCTTCCTCGCCATCCGCGACGACTTCGCCGGTCACGGGGTTGATGATCTCGGGGTAGTAGTGATCCTCCCAGACATGCAGCCCGTCTTTCGTCTCGACACATTCATTCGCGACGCCGGGGCCCATGATCTCGCTCAGCCCGTATATGTCGACAGCGTGCATGTCGAATGCGTCCTCGACCTGCGCGCGCATGGCGTTGGTCCAAGGCTCTGCGCCAAAGATACCGACGTTGAGAGACGAGGTGCGCGGATCAATACCCGCCCGTTCGAACTCCTCAAGAATGTTGAGCATATAGGACGGCGTGACCATGATGCCGTCGGGTTGGAAATCGGTGATTAGCCCCACCTGTTTTTCGGTCTGCCCGCCGCCCATGGGCACCACGCTCGCGCCCAACTTCTCAATCCCGTAATGCGCGCCCAAGCCGCCCGTGAACAGCCCGTAGCCATAGGCGTTATGCACCATATCGCCCGCCCGCAGGCCAGACGCCCGCAAGCTACGCGCCAGCGTATCGGCCCAGATGTCGATATCCTTCTTGGTGTAGACAACCACAGTCGCCTTGCCCGTCGTGCCCGAAGACGCATGGATACGCGCCATCTGCCCACGCGGCACCGCCGACATACCAAAGGGGTAGTTATCGCGCAGATCGTTTTTGTGGGTGAAGGGAAACTTTGCCAGATCCTTTAGCTCTTTCAGGTCATCGGGATGCACGCCCGCGTCGTCAAACCGCGCCTTATACATCGCGACGTTGTCATAAGCGTGGCGCACGGACCACTTCATCCGCTCCAGTTGCAGCGCCTCGATCTCGTCGCGGCTGGCGATCTCGATCGGGTCCAGATCAGAAGGCTTGGGGCTGAGGTCTTTCATGAGCGAGTCCTTTGGCGTGACACAGAGTGTTTATTCGGGGAAAAGCGGGCCTTTGATGGCGCGGGACATGCCCCGCATCTCGGCGATGACGGTCCCATCCTGATTGGTGACGCGGATGTCATAGATGCCGCTGCGCCCCGTGAGCGAGACTTCGTGCGCAGTGGCGGTCAGCACATCGCCGACCTGACCCGGCGCGATAAAGCTGATGGTGTTGTGCTGCGCCACCGTCGCCTGATTGCGGCTGTTGCAGGCATAGGCAAAGGCAGTGTCCGCCAACGCAAAGGTGATCCCGCCATGGCACATCCCGTGGCCGTTGCAGTGATGCGGCTCGACCTTGAGGCTCAGCACCGATGTCCCCTCGCCCACCGAAACAACCGTTATGCCCAGCCAACGGGCGGCATGATCGCCCTGCCAAAGGGCCTCCGATGATTTGGTCGCACGGTCCTGAGGGGTCATGGTGGTGGCCTGTTGCTGGGGTACGGGACGGGTAAATTCAGAATAAACTTGCATAGACCGACCGGTTGGTCAATTAATAACTGGCACCCTTCCCGCCCTTGCAAAAGGATACAAAGATGACCCTGCTCGACGTTCAAAGCTTTGCCGCAGGGCGCTGGATTGCCCCCGACACAGACGCCCGCATGATCGAAAATGCCGTCACGGGCGCGCCGATGGGGCGGGCGGGCAACCGTGCGCTGGATGTGCAAGAGATGCTGGACCATGCCCGAAATGTCGGCGGCCCTGCCCTGCGGGCGCTGACGTTTCATGACCGTGCGCGGATGCTCAAAGCCTTGGCGGCCGCGCTGACGAGCCACAAACAAGCGCTGTATGATCTGTCATTTGCCACGGGGGCCACGCAAGCGGACCATCTTTTCGACATCGACGGCGGCATCGGGACGATGTTCGTCTACGCCTCCAAAGGTCGCCGCGAGATGCCCGACGCCCATGTCTACCTTGATGGCGAGGTCGAGCAATTGGCCCGCGATGGCACCTTCCTTGGCCAACACATCGCGACCCCGTTGCAGGGTGTGGCCGTGCATATCAACGCCTTTAACTTTCCCGTCTGGGGGATGCTGGAAAAGCTCGCCCCTACCCTGCTGGCTGGTGTGCCTGCAATCGTGAAACCCGCCACCGCGACCTGTTATGTGACCGAGCTTGCCGTGCGCATCATGCTCGACAGTGGCAGTTTGCCACCTGGCGCATTGCAGCTTGTCTCGGGCGGGGTGGGCGACATGCTGGACCGCCTCACCTGTCAGGATGTGGTCAGCTTTACCGGCTCTGCCGAGACGGCGTTCAAGCTCCGCTCGACCGAGAATATCCTGCGCAACTCCATCCGTTTTGTGGCGGAGCAAGACAGCCTGAACGCCTCTGTGCTGGGGCCGGATGCCACGCCCGACACGCCGGAGTTTGACCTGTTCATCAAAGAGGTCCACCGCGAGATGACGACAAAGGCGGGGCAGAAATGCACTGCCATCCGCCGCATCCTTGCCCCCGCGCAGCATGTCGAAGCCGTCATCGACGCGCTTGGCCAGCGGATCGGAAAGACCGTGATCGGCGACCCAAGGGCCGAGGGCACGGGCATGGGCGCACTGGTCTCAAACGCGCAAAAGCGCGACGTGCTGGCCAAAGCCGCGCTGATCGGGTCCGAGGCGACCCGCGTGATCGGTGACCCCGACAATTTCCACGCAGAAGGCGCGGACGCTGACAAAGGCGCATTTCTACCGCCCATGGTATTCCACTGTGCCGACCCCGACAGCGCCACCCGCGTACATGACACCGAAGCCTTCGGCCCCGTCTCGACCATCATGGGCTACGGCGATCTGGGTCATGCGATTGCGCTGGCGAACAAGGGGGGCGGTTCGCTGGTGGCGTCTGTCATTACCCATGACGGCGATGTGGCGCGACAGGTTGCGCTGGGGGCGGGGGCGTTTCACGGGCGGCTCTATTTCAACAACCGCGACAGCATGAAAGGGGCCACAGGCCACGGCGCCCCCATGCCGCATATGGTCCACGGTGGCCCAGGCCGCGCAGGCGGCGGCGAGGAGCTGGGCGGCATTCGCGGCGTTATGCATTACATGCAGCGCACCGCCATCCAAGGCAGCCCCGACATCCTGACAGCCATCGGCAGCAAGTGGGTGCCGAACGCGACCGAAAAACCCGCCCCCGCGCACCCTTTCACCCGTCACTTTGACGAAGTCGACATCGGCGAAACGCTGCACACGGCACCGCGCACCGTCACGTTGGAAGATATTGAGCATTTCGCCGAATTCACCGGCGATACATTCTATGCGCATATGGATGACGCGGCGGCCAAACGGAACCCCTTCTTCCCCGGGCGCGTCGCCCACGGCTACCTGCTGCTCAGCTTTGCTGCGGGTTTGTTTGTAGAGCCTAACGAAGGCCCTGTTCTGGCCAACACCGGTCTCGACAATCTGCGCTTTATGAAACCCGTCGAGGCGGGCGACAGCATCAAGGTCCGCCTGACGGTAAAGCATAAAACCCCGCGCAACACCGACTACGGCGAGGTCCGCTGGCATGTCACGCTGGCCAATCAGAACGACGAACACGTCGCCGAATACGAGCTGTTGACCATGAACGCCTATTCATCCTGAGACTTGGAAACCGAACGCCCTGCCCGTAAGATTAGCGCATGAGCAGCGCATCATTCTCCGCCATCGTCACCCAGCTGACGGATGGCCAGACCCCACCGGTCTGGTCGCTCCTTGTGACCGTATTCGGCGAGTTGGCCCAAGAGGACGGCGCGCAAATCAGCGGGCAGATGCTGCGCCATATTTCCGAATTGATCGGCATCAAACCCGAGGCCATGCGCGTCGCCCTGCACCGCTTGCGCAAAGACGGCTGGACCCAGAACCAGCGCACAGGCCGAACCAGCAGCTATTCGCTCACCGACTGGGGTCGCGCCCAAAGCGCTGCCGCCTCTCCGCGCATATATGCGCCCTGCGCCACCGCGGGCTCTGCGTGGCTGGTTCTGTGTGACCCTGCGCGCCCCACGCAGCAAGACGAAACCGCGGGCGTATGGTTGAACGCGAACACACAGATCACATCGCAGTTGCCCCAACACCCTGATCGTTTTGCGACACTGCTGGATGCAGGCACACCGCTTCCCGATTGGATGAAAGCCGGGGTTTGCAGCCCGCAAACGCGTGAGGCTGCGGCCGCTTTTCACAAGACCCTCACCGCCCTGCAAGACCGACTTTCCCGGCACGGCACCCTTGCCCCGTTAGAACAGGCAACCCTGCGGATTTTGCTGGTCCATACATGGCGTCGCATCATTTTGAAAACGCCCGACTTGCCCGATTTCGTCTTTCCCGACAATTGGCGCGGGCCTGCGTGCCGTGCGCAAATGGTTGCGCTATTGGCCCTGTTCCCCAAGCCTGACCTTGCCGCCTTGGCCCACTCAATCGACGCTTAGATGTCGAAAAAGATCGTCTCTCGCGGTCCTTGCAGATGGATGTCGAAAAGGTAGGTCCCGTCGCTTTGCTTCTTCGCCAAAAGGGTCGGCACGCGGTTCTGATGCTCGATCCGGCTAAGGATCGGGTCGGCGGCATTGGCCTGCGGCTCGTCCTCGAAATAGATGCGGGTATGCAGGCCGACATTGATGCCGCGTGCAACGACCCATGCGGTGATATGCGGCGCTTGCAGGCGGCCGTCGGGGAATGGCACGGCACCTGGTTTGACTGTCTCGAAGGTGAACGCGCCCGTCTCCATATCGCCTGCGGATCGGCCCCATCCGGTAAAGTTCGGATCGGCCTTTCCCCGCGTCTCGTTAGCAGAGTTGAACAGCCCCGCCGCGTCCGCTTGCCAGACTTCGATCATTGCATCACGCAGCGGGGTGCCAGTGCCGTCATAAACGCAGCCCTTGATCGTGATCTCGGTGCCTTGCACGGGACCAGTCTTCATCGCGGCGCCCAGATCACCGCCATAAATGTCGATGCCCGTGAAATTGGGCGTGCAGCCGATGTGGACGTATGGCCCCGCTGTCTGGCTGGGGCTTTCCCGTAGATAATCCAGTTTCTGCGTCATGTTCACAGCCCCTCCTTGCGGTTCTCGAAATAAGTCTGGCGTTGCCCGCGCAGCACGATGTCGAACTTGAACGCACGGCTGTCCATCGGCACCGTGCGGTTCATGTCCAGCGGTGCAGTCAGCGCATCAACCGCCTCTTGGGTTTTGAGGATGCCGACAATGGGGCACAGTTTGATATGCGGATCGCCTTCGAAATACATCTGGGTGATCAGGCGCTGCGCAAAGCCGTGGCCAAAGATGGAAAAGTGGATATGTGCGGGCCGCCAGTCGTTCATCCCGTTGGGCCACGGATAGGGGCCAGGCTGGATTGTACGCAGCTCATAGCGCCCTTCGGCATCGGTGATCGTGCGCCCGCAACCGCCAAAGTTCGGGTCCAGCGGGGCCAGATAGGACTCTTTCTTGTGGCGGTAGCGCCCGCCTGCATTGGCCTGCCAGAATTCCAGCAATGCCCCCGGCACACCGCGCCCGTTTTCGTCCAGCACACGGCCATGCACGATGATGCGCGGGCCAATCGCGCTTTGCCCCTCCGCCGCGTAGTTGTGGATCAAATCGTTATCCAGCGCGCCGATCAGGTTGTGTCCGAATACGGGCGATGTCTCCTCGCTAAGCGTGGTTGGAAAAGACAGTAGCGCCGATTGCGGGGACCGCCGCACGCTGGTCTTGTAGGGGGGCGTCAGCGCGTCGGGTTGCCAGGTGCGGTCCCGCGGGATGTAGCCGCCCTTTGGCGCGTCATTCATATCTCGATCCCCATCTCTGCATAGGTTTGTTTGGCCAGCTTAATCGCATGGTTGGCTTTTGGCACGCCCGCATAAACGGCGACATGCATAAAGGCCTGAAGCACGTCCTGCGGGCTGGCGCCTGTATTGGCCGTGGCGCGGATGTGCATCGGGATTTCGTCAGAATTGCCTGTCGCCGCCAGCAATGACAAGGTCAGCATCGACCGCTCGCGATGGCTGATCGTGTCGTCGGCCCACAGCGTCCCCCATGCCCCTTCGGTGATCATGGTTTGGAACGGCTGGTCAAATTCCGTTTTTGCCGCCTCGGCGCGGTCAACATGGGCATCGCCCAGAACCGCACGGCGGGTCGCCATGCCTTTTGTAAAACGCTCGGTCATATCCGATCTCCTATCGCGGCCCCTAATAGGGCAGCCCCACATAATTTTCCGCCATCGCCTGCTGCGCCGCTTTGTTCGAGCGCAGGAATTCGACCTCGGCCAATTGCATCTTTTGATCAAATTCGGACTGGTCGGGGTATGAATGCATCAGGGATGAGAACCACCAGCTGAACCTCTCGGCCTTCCAGACACGGGCCAGCGCTTTTTGCGAATAGCTGTCGATGCCATCCGTGCTGTCGTTTTCGTAGAAATCCCGAAAACCATTATAGAGGTAATGCACGTCAGAGGCGGCTGTGTTCAGCCCCTTGGCTCCCGTCGGCGGCACGATATGCGCGGCATCCCCACATAGAAACAACCGACCCCAGCGCATCGGCTCGGTCACGAATGAGCGCAGCGGGGCGATGGATTTCTCGATGCTTGGACCAGTGATAAGCGTCTTGGCCTGATCGGCAGGGATACGGCGCTTTAGCTCCTCCCAGAAGGCCTCGTCGCTCCAGTCCTCCGGCTTGTCCGAGAGCGCGCACTGGATGTAATAGCGGCTCAGGTTCTCGTTGCGCATCGAGCATAGCGCGAAACCGCGGGGCGAATTGGCATAGATCAATTCGTGGTTCACGGGCGGGGTTTCGGACAGGATGCCGAGCCAACCGAAGGGATAGACCTTTTCATATTCGCGGCGCACGTCCTGCGGGATCGTCTGTCGGCTGACCCCGTGGAAACCATCACACCCAGCCACGAAATCACACGCCAGCCTGCGAGCCTGCCCCGCGACGGTGTAGGTAATGTTGGGCGCGTCGGTGTCTGCGCCCTCAATCACCACATCCTCGACGTTGAATTCGATCCTGCCCCCCGCCGCTTCCCGCGCAGCATAGAGGTCACGGGTCACTTCGGTCTGGCCGTAGACGATGACGGGCGTGCCAGTATGCTCGGTGAAATCGACGCGAAACATCTCGTCCCCGTAAGAGATCAGCGTGCCGTCATGCACGATCCCTTCTGCATGCAGCCGCGTGGCACAGCCCGCCTCCTCCATCAGCTTGACCAGACCTTGCTCCAGCACCCCCGCACGGATGCGGCCCAGAACATAATCCTTGGTCTTGCGCTCCAGCACGACGCTCTCGATCCCGCGTGTGTGCAACAACTGCGCGAGCAACAGGCCCGATGGCCCCCCGCCAATGATGGCTACTTGCGTCTTCATATGGATCTCCCGTCGCTCGGCCTTCTTTCTCTCATGTATTTATAGACATTGAAAATAACATATCGCGCCATATACTTGCCCAAAAAGGAAACCATTTGGACCGCAGGATCAAGTTTCGTCACCTGGACGCCTTCAGCGCCATCGCCCGTGCGGGCAGTTTCAAAACAGCCGCGACTGAATTGCACCTGACACAGCCCGCGATTTCCAAAACCCTCAAAGAGCTGGAAGGCATCCTTGGTGTCTCGCTTATGCAGCGCAGCCGTGCGGGCGTGACCCTTACCCCCGAAGGCGAGGTGTTCTTGCAATTTGCCGAACAAAGCACCGCCGCCCTGCGCCACGGATTGCAAAGCCTGCGGGCCACGGATGCGGCGGCGGGCAAGTTGCGGCTGGGGGCACTGCCCAGTGTGGCCTCTGCCCTGCTGCCCCGCGCGGCGCTGGCGTTTGGTGACCGCAACCCCGACACAATGGTCGAGATCTACGAAGGCACGCACCACGATCTGACCCGCCGTTTGCGCAGTGGCGGGCTTGATCTGGTGGTCGGACGGTTGGGCAAGCCTGACACGATGGTGGGCCTCAGCTTTCAGCAGCTTTATACCGAAGAAGTTGTGGTGGTCGCCCGCCCCGACAGCCCTGCCCTGTCTATCACCGACCCTGCCGATCTGGCGCAGGTTCGCGTGCTCTATCCACCGCAAGACAGCGCCATCAGGCCTTTGGTCGCCCGCCTGCTGATTGCCAAAGGCGTGCCCCTGTTTCGCAACCGGATCGAGACAGCCTCATCCGCGTTCGGGCGCACAGTCACGTTGCAGGAAGCGGGCACTGTCTGGATCACCAGTCACGGTGTCGTCGCCGAGGATATCGCCCAAGGCAGGCTCAAACCCCTTGCGCTGGATATGGGCCCCACACGCGGCGCAGTCGGCATCATGAGCCGCGCCGAAGAAGTACCCGCCGTGGCCACACGGGCCTTTACCAACCTATTGAGTCAAATCTGCGCCTAAGTGGCTTCGTCCGTGAACTGGACAAGAGGCTTTGAAATACCTATATGTATAAGGTGGCATTTTGCCACCCCCCCTTAAAGACGGAGGATGAAATGGCGCAATCAGTGAAGCTGGCGGATGATGTGATGGCTGTTGTACGGGCCGAATCGGGCTTGCAAAGCCGCTCTGTCGCGGGGCAGATTACCCATTGGATCAACATCGGCCGCGCGATCGAAAAGTCGGACGCCTTTGACTATCGCCACATTAACGCAGCCCTCGCGGGCACCCGCTCGCCAGACGCGCTTGGCGCTGAGGAACAGGAAGTCTGGTTCACGCAGTTTGCCGATGACATGACCGAACCCACTGCACAAGAAAAGGCGTTCTATGCCAATCGCCGCCAATTGGGGCGCGGCGTTGGTCTGAATGACCAAGGCGAGATCGTAACCCAAGAGGCCACCGCCCCCTGATGCCCCCTGCCCCGCGTCCGACACTCGTAATGCTGGCGGGGCCCAACGGCTCGGGCAAGTCGACGCTGTTCGCCACGCGCATCGCGCCCAAGCTGGATGTGCCGTTTATCAACGCCGACCTGATCCAGCGCGACGAGTTGCAAACAGATGATGCAAGCGCGGCCTACACCGCCGCCCGTATTGCCGCCGACAGGCGTGCCGCGATGATAGCCGCGCGGGCGAGCTTTGCCACCGAGACGGTTTTTTCGCACCCGTCAAAGCTCGACATTATCGGCCACGCGAAATCCCTTGGCTACCGCGTGATGACCTTTCACATCAGCGTGGCGCATCCAGACCTATCGGTTGCCCGCGTCGGGGCCCGCGTGACTGAAGGCGGGCATCCCGTCCCCGAAGAGAAGATCAGAGCGCGGTACACGCGCAGCGGCCCGCTGATCCGGCAAGCGATATTGCAAAGCGACGTCGGCCACGTCTTTGACAACTCCGCGCTCAACAAGCCGCCGGAACGGATGCTCTCGTTCGAGGTGGGCACGCTCAAATTCGCCCTGCCCCATCTGCCGCAATGGGTCCTCGACATCTATGCCGAGGACCTGGTGATTTAGAATTTGGCGATCAGGTTGATGAAGACACCTTCGTCGTCATAGGTCAGATCCGTCAGATCATCCGAGAAGCTGCCCGTGTTATAGCCCACGCCCAGTTTCACGTTGTTGCCGATATGACGGTAGGCCGCGCCCAACACGCCGAACTCGGAAATGCCTGCATCAGAGGCTTCCAGATAGCGCCCTTCGAGCAGCAGGTCCCACTTGTGGGTCAGGTGATAGCGTGCATTCACTACCGCCAAATAAGCGTCATTGTCGGTCAGCGGGATCGTATCATCGGGCGAGGATTCACCCCAGCGGCCACCGATCTTGCCGCCAATCGTCCACAGTTGGTTGACGTCATAATCCGCATCCAGCGACAACACATGGCTGGTCTGGCGCGGCCCCCGCTCGGTCGAGCTGTCGAGCTGTTCGCCCAGTGAATCCTTCAAGAAGCGGTATTTGAACAGGATGTTCAGGCGGTCGTTATCGACAGGGCGCAAGGCATAGCCGATTTGTGCGTCCACATATTCACCCGTCTGAAGCGACGTGTTGTCGGTCTGCGTATCCGCATAATCAAGCGAGAAGACAAGGCGCTGGCTCTCGTCGATCTTGTAGCGACCCGAGCCTACGAACAGGAAGGCATCACTGTCGCGGTTGGTGCCGGACGTCTCGCCACGGTCGCGGCGGAATTCGGCGCGGGCGCGCCATGACAGGCCTTCTGGGTCCTCGTAACGGGCACCCAGCGACAGCGCCTTGCGATCAAAGTCACCGTTCACATCGTCACGGATCTGGCCGTATTCATAGCTGCCCAAAAGGGTCAATTGTTCGGTTGTGCGGTATTCGACGCCATAAGTGCTGGTCAGCGATTTGTGGCGGCCAAACAGATCATAGGTATTTTCGCCGTAGACATCGACGCTATCGCTCATGGCGCGGCGTCCGCCCGCCACATATTGCCCGCGATCACGACCTACCAGATCAGTGCCCGAGAACTCGCGACCCGGATCAAGCCGGTAGCCGAGGTAAACGTTGTCCGTTTCGTTGCGGTTATAGGTCAGCAAGGCCGCACCCGCCGCGCCAAGGTTCCCGTCAGAGATTTCGCCCTCAAATCCCCATTGCTCGGAAAAGCGGTAGCGCAGGCCCGCGCCGATGCGGTTGTTGCGCTCCAACCCGCCAGAGCGGTCAACGGTGCCCTGACCAAACAGATACCACGCGAAGTCATCGCTTTCGGTAAAGGTGGCGCGCACCCCGACATCGGTGCGGCGGCCATTTTCATCCGCGTCCCCTGCGGGAGTAAACCGCTCGAGATGCTCGATCCCGAATTCCAGCTTCACGCGCTGCGACAGAAGGTAGGACAGCTCGGCCCCGCCCTCACGCTTCACACGGCCATCGTCGTCCTCGAAACTGTCAAAGTAGAAGCGATAGCCGACACGCTCGCTTGCGTCGATATCGACGGAGACACCCCAGAGCTCTTCATCTGTGCGCGTCTCGTAATCCAGCGTCGAAAAGCCCGCATCGCGGGTCTCGTAGTAGGCCGAGATCGTACCAGGCAGGCGCAAGCCCGCTTCTTGCAGATCGACCTGCGCACGCAGGGCAAAGGCATCGCCGGTGCCGTCCGTCACGCCCGCAGTCGGGTCGCTTTGCACGATCAAGCCGCCATCGTTCGAGAAGCTAGAGCCAAAGCCCGGCCCTTCGGTCTGGGCATATTCCAGTTCAAGATAGCTACGCTCGGACAGTTCCCATAGCAGGTCAACGGATTGCGCGGTTTGGTCGGCCACATCCGTCTGCTCGACGATGCCAGTATAGCCCAGACGCAGGTTATCGCTCAACCATGCCTCTGCGCGGCCGCCATAGCTGTAGCCGTCCACGTCACCCGCGACGGGCGTGTATTCGTAGTTCGCAACCAGCAGCACATCGTATTCGCCGCCTGCCTCGCTGACCACATTGCCGGAGGACGCAGAGCCCGTCAGTGGTTCGGACAGTATGATCGTGCCTTGGAGATAATTGATGCGGTAATCGCGGCCCGGCGTCAGTGTCCGTGTCTCGACCACGCGGCCCGTGTCACGGTCACGCACATCAATGCGCAGGCTTTCGGAGTCGACCGAGATATCCTGCCGTTGCAGGAAATAGACCGACCCGCCCGTGCCAAGGAAACTCTCGCGGCCCGGCAGGTTGTCGGGGTTGGCGGCATAAGCCTCAAGCGAGAGACGCGATTGCCCGCGTGTCGTGGTTTGCGGGCTGCGGTAGACGCCTTGCGCCCCGTACAGCGTGCGGGTGTTGCGCAGGTAGTATCCGCCGTCCACGGTTGCTTTGTAGTTGCCCCACATGACGTGGCTGCCGTTGCGCTCAGCGCGCAGGAAGAATTTGCCATCGGTGGGCGCGCCTTCCTCATAGGTGCTGTCATCGCCGTAAGTCGGATAGGCGTT